>JBKHAJ010000286.1:0-3848 GCA_046542935.1 Spirochaetia bacterium
AACGTAAGTCCGGATTTCGCCCTGGAGATGCACATCGATTTCGACGAAGGATTTGCTGCGGGAATCGAAGATTTCCAGCTCGTGGAGCTCCTGCGGTAATGCCCCCGACCGCGGGTAGAGAAGAGCCGCCCCGCCGCAGGGCGGCCCTTTCGGTTTGAAACGCCGGTTCAGCCGATTGCCTCGGTCCCGGTCTCTCCGCTTCGTATCCGGATGCATTCGGAAAGTTCGAGGACGAAAATCTTGCCGTCGCCGATCTCCCCGGTCCGGGCCCCGGCGATGATCGCGTCTATGGTCCCCTGGACGAAGTTCTCGTTGACCGCAATCTCGAGGCGGGTCTTCTTGAGGAGATTAACCTCGATCTCCACTCCCCGGTACGACTCGTGGTATCCCTTCTGCTGACCGCATCCTAGAGCGTTGGTCACGGACATCTTGTAGACCTCCGCTTTATAGAGCTCCTGCTTGACGTCGTTGAGCTGGTGCGGCTGAATGTACGCTATTATCAGTTTCATGGTCTCCTCCTTTACATGTTGCTGAAGATCTGGAATCCGCTGTAGGATTCGGACGCGTGTTCGGTGATATCGAGTCCTATCCGTTCATCCTTGGGCGTTACCCTGAGTCCCTTGAAAGTTTTGAGGAGTCCGAAGAGTATACCCGTGGTAACAGTAACCCATCCGAACACCGCGACGATGCCTATTGCCTGGACTCCTATCTGTCCCCACCGGTTAAGCCCGGATCCGATAATTTCGAGATCGCCGAAGATACCCACCGCGAGGGTCCCCCATGCACCGCAGATGCCGTGGACCGATATTGCCCCGACTGGATCGTCGATGTGGAAGACTTTATCGAAGAGCTCCACCGATAGCACCACGATCACCCCCGCTGCGGCCCCGATTAACACCGCTTCGGACGGACTGACCACTCGGCATCCCGCGGTAATACCGACGAGTCCGGCCAGGGCGCCGTTGAGGGACATACTCGGGTCGGGCTTGCCGAACCCTGTCCACGACGAACCCATGGCGAGTATCGCACCCGCCGCCGCCGCTAAGGTGGTGGTGACCGCAACCGTTCCGATGGCGAGGTCGGTACCGGAGAGAGTCGATCCCGCGTTGAAGCCGTACCATCCGAACCAGAGGATGAATACCCCCAGGGCGGCCAGGGGGACGTTGTGTCCGGGTATGGCTTTGACGGTGACGGATCCGTTTTTCTTGATATACTTGCCGGTTCTCGGTCCTAGGATGATCGCCCCCATCAACGCCGCCCAGGCTCCCACCGAGTGGACCACCGTGGAACCCGCGAAGTCGTGAAATCCCATATTCCCGAGCCATCCGGCGCCGCTCCAGATCCAATGTCCCGAGACCGGATAGATGAGCCCGGTGATGAACACCGAGTATACGAGGTATCCTGAATACTTCGTCCGCTCCGCCATGGCGCCCGACACGATGGTCGCCGCGGTAGCCGCGAATACGACCTGAAACATCCAGTCCCTGAAAAGGGTTGAATCGGCGTCGAGGATAAAAAACTGGTTCGATCCGATAAAGCCCCCCGCGGTTGTTCCGTACATCAGGGCCCATCCGACCGCCCAGAAGACGACCGCCCCCGCTGCGAAGTCCATCAGGTTTTTCATGAGTATGTTCCCGGCGTTTTTGGCCCGGGTCAGCCCGGTTTCCACCATGGCGAATCCCGCCTGCATGAAAAAAACGAGGGCCGCCGCGAGGACGAGCCAGATCATGTCGAAGGCTTGATCGTAGAGGTCGAGCTTTTCCTCGACGGCGGCCGTTTCCGCCGAGGCGGCTTCCTGAGCGAAGACGCCCGCGGGTACGAGCGCTGCTAAAAGCAGCAGAGCTAAGAGAATCTTTCGGTTCATAAGGTGTTCACTCCTTGTTTGGTGTTGTTCCAGACACTGCAGGGAGTGTGCCAAACAGGCGCTCTGAAAAGATCGCCCGCCCGGAGAGTCGGAATAATTCGTTACCGGAGAAGTAATTAGGCCTCGAGCGCCCGTGGTGAGGTCTTAGAACTGAGAAAACCGAGTATCTTTCCGAATCGGACCAAAGAACGCCATATACCTACCTAAATGTAGGCCAAATCCATGATTCTTACCTATTTGTCCGGAAAATCTGCGGGTCGATGCTGTGCTTTTTAACGCGCAGTCCCATGATCCGCTCGGTGATTCCGAGCATCCGTGCGGACTTCGCCATGTTTCCCTTCGTCGATTTAAGACTGTCTAAGACGAGCTCCTTCTCGAGGTTGTTCAGGGCCTCTTCGAGGGTTCCCCGTAGTCCGGTGTTCGTGGATTCGGCGCTCTGCAGGCTCGGCGGGAGATGATGCCCGTGGATGACGTCGTCGGAACTCAAAAGCACGGCCCGCTCGATGCTGTTTTCGAGCTCCCGGACATTTCCCGGCCAGTGGTAGCTCACTAAGAGATTGATGGCGGGGGTAGAGATCCGCTTGATGTGTTTGTTGTTCCGTTTGCTGTACTTTTCGACGAAATGATCGGCTAAGAGAATGATATCGCTTCGCCGGTCCCGTAAAAGGGGAATATGGATGGGGAAGACGTTGAGCCGGTAATAGAGGTCCTCCCGGAAGTGTCCCTCCTCCATAAGCTGTTCCAGGTCACGGTTGGTAGCGGCGATAACACGAACGTTGGCGCGGATGGTTTCGTTGCCTCCGACCCGTTCGAACTCCCGTTCCTGCAAAACCCTCAGGAGCTTGATCTGGGTGGTCGGGCTTAGGTCTCCGATCTCGTCTAAGAAGATAGTCCCGTTGTCGGCGAGCTCGAACCGCCCTTTTCGGGCGGATACGGCGCTGGTAAAGGCCCCCTTCTCGTGGCCGAAGAGCTCGCTCTCGATGACGGTTTCCGGCAGGGCCGCGCAGTTGACCTTGATAAAGGGATGCTCGCTTCGATTGCTGTTGTAATGGATGGCATGGGCGACCAGTTCCTTGCCGGTCCCGCTCTCCCCACGGATGAGGACGGTGGCGTCGCTCCTCGAGACCTGGGCAATGAGATCGAAGACCTCCTGCATACTGTTGGAGTTACCGATAATATTCGCCGGCCGGAACTTGTCCTTGAGCTCTTCTTGGAGCCGAGAGTTCTCTTCTAAGAGGCGCTGACGTTCCTCCTGCATCGACCGTCTGAGCTTGACCGCCTGGGAGACCATGGAAGCTATTATGGAAAGAAGGCGCACGTCTTCGTCGAGGCCGGTGTCCTCGGCGGAAACCCGGTCCACGCTCAGGGTACCGATTACCTCCTTGCCGAGCTTGATGGGGACGCAGATGAAGGAGATGTCCTTCTTGTGACTGTCCCCCCGAGCTCCGGTCTTGTTGAGGAATTCGGGATCGACGGAGACGTTGGGGATAATCACGGGTTGCCCGGTCTGCACCACCTTTCCGGTGACTCCTTCACCTAGGAAGTACTTTCCCCGTTTCTGTTGGGAATCGGAAAGCCCGTATGCCGATTCGATTCCAATTTCACCGGTTTTTCGATTCAATAGAGTTATAGTACTTCGGAGCATCCCCATAAGCTCGGTAGTAAGCCTTAAGACGGGTTCCACTACGTCTTGGAGATCGAGGCTTTCGTCTAGAGTCCTGCTGATCTCGAAGAGGAGCTGCAGCTCGTTGATCTTTCTGCGGTAGTGCTGTTTATCGTGAGTTTCGATTTCCATTGTGCAGATACTACAAAAATGTAAGATTTTATTCAACGTGGTGTGAGAAATAGGTCATATTCGGTTGACAAAAAAATGGTTCTTTGGTACTTTCTCTGGACCGCTACACTATAAGCCCTTGTAGCTCAGTCGGCAGAGCACCTCCATGGTAAGGAGGGGGTCATCGGTTCAAGTCCGATCGAGGGCTCT
>JBKHAJ010000024.1:0-20340 GCA_046542935.1 Spirochaetia bacterium
ATATGCGATACCGGCGAACGGTACTTGAGCACTTGGCTCTTCCGGGAGGAGGGATGATGAATCGGCGTTTCGAGACCGAGGCCGTCCACGGAGGTCATATCCCCGACACACAGACCCGTTCCCGAGCCGTTCCTCTCTACCGGACCACCTCCTATCTCTTCCGGGACACCTCTCACGCGGCGGACCTTTTTGCATTGAAAGAGGAGGGGAACATCTATACCCGTCTCGGCAATCCCACCCAGGAGGTCCTGGAGCACCGGATGGCTGCTTTGGAGGGGGGAAAGACGGCCCTGGCTCTGGCTTCCGGGACCTCGGCGATTTTCTACACGGTAATCAATATGTGCTCCGCCGGGGATGAGATCGTTAGTGCGTCCAACCTCTACGGGGGAACCTTTACTATGTTCCACAGCATTCTCCCTCAATTCGGAATTACCGTCAGGTTCGTCTCGATTAACGATCCCGATTCGGTCGCCTCCGCTATAAACGAGCGTACCCGGTGCATCTTCTGTGAGAGCATTGGGAATCCGAACCTGGAAGTGACCGATTTGGATCCCCTCTCTGAAACCGCCCGGTCTATGGGAGTGCCCCTGGTGGTGGACTCCACCTTTACAACCCCCTATCTCTTGAGACCTCTCGAATACGGGGCCGATGTGGTCGTTCACAGCCTGACCAAGTGGCTCGGGGGGCACGGGACCGCGATCGGGGGAATCGTCGTGGACGGGGGAAAGTTCGACTGGTCCGCCGGGAGACATCCGCTTTTTACCGAACCGGATGCGAGCTACCACGGGCTGCGATGGGCTCGGGACCTGGGGGATAAGAACGACATCGCTTTCCTCCTGCGGATGCGAACGGTCCCCTTGCGGAATCTCGGTGCCTGTATTTCCCCGGACAACGCCTGGATCTTCCTGCAGGGGCTCGAAACCCTGGCTTTGAGGATGGAGCGGCACAGTGAGAACGCCCTGAAAACCGCCCGCTTCCTCGAAGCCCATCCCAGAGTGAGTTGGGTGCGCTATCCGGGGCTGCCCCAGGATCCCTCCTTCTCGGTCGGCAGGCGTTATCTGAACCGCGGAGCCGGAGGAATGGTGGTCTTCGGAATCGAGGGGGGCGCCGAGGCGGGGAAAAAGTTCGTGGAAAAGCTCGCGCTCTTTTCTCATCTGGCGAATGTGGGAGATGCCAAGAGCCTTGCCGTCCATCCGGCAAGCACCACTCACGCCCAGCTTACGAAGGACCAGCAGCGTGCCGCGGGGATTGATCCGGGGCTCATTAGGTTGTCTATCGGAATCGAACACATCGACGATATTCTTGATGATCTGCAGAACGCACTGTAGAGGGGGAGGCTTGTTTTTTTTCGTCCCTTTTTTACAATAGGGATAGAGGAGTACGCCTATGGATGAAGCCCTTCCTGAAGAGCTGATCACCCCGGAAATGATCGAAAGCTTTGTATCGGAGACAAATGATCTGCTCGACAGAACCGAGAACAACCTCCTGGAGGTGGAAAAGAACCCCTTAGAGATTTCCCAAATAGATGAGGCCTTCCGGTCCATCCACACGGTAAAGGGAAATGCGGGATTCTTCGGTTTCGCCGAAATAGAAAAAATCTGCATGGAAGTCGAATCCAAGATGGATCCGGTCCGTAAGGGGAGCCGGAAGGCGGACCATAATCTGGTAACCGATCTATTAGGCGAGCTGGACGGCCTCCACAATCTCTTAAGGGAAGTTGCGGCCGGGAAACACACGAAGAAGACCCCGGCCGAAGAAAAATACGAACCGGCGCAAAAAACCGAGACCGCGGAGGAACCTGAGGCGCCCCCGGAGCCGGCGGGGGAAGCCGAAGATGAAGGGACCGGAGAAACCGCATCCGGACCCTCCGCCCCTCATACCGGCGGTGCGCCGTGGAGGGGGAAAACACCAGGGACCCGGGAAGAGGTCCAATCGTATCTCGGGGATATCCTCGTGGAGATGGGGGCGGTTTCCGCCGATCAGGTGGAGGAGGCCCTGGAGAAACAAGAGAAGAAACTCGGTGAGATTCTTCTCGAAGAGGGGGGCGCGTCCCGGGAGGCGGTGGAAAAGGTCCTGACCCTTCAGGCGGAGGCCCGCGGTAAGGTCGAGGCGAAGGGTGAACAGTACAAGATAAAACGTAAGGACATACGGGTCGATATGGACCGGCTGGACAGACTCTTCGATCTTATGGGCGAGCTCATAACAGCTGAATCCATGGTCTTGAGCAATCCTGAGCTGGAAGGATTGGAAATCGAAAACTTTCAGCGTGCCTCCGATAATATGACGAAAATCACCCGGGAGATGCAGGAGATAACGATGTCCATCCGGATGATCCCTCTGGAGGGGCTGTTCAGCAAGATGCGCCGCCTGGTAAGCGACCTGGCGAGGAAATTCGACAAGCAAATCCAGCTCACCATCAGCGGCGAGGAGACCGAGATGGACCGGAACGTGATCGAACAGATCTCGGACCCCCTAGTCCACATCATCCGGAACGCCATAGACCACGGCGTCGAGCCGGCCGGGGTCAGGAAAGAACGGGGAAAGGACCCGCGGGGGCATATCCGGCTCGATGCACGGTACGAGGGGAACGAGATCTGGATAACCGTTCGGGACGACGGGGGAGGACTCCACCGGGAACGAATCCTCGATAAAGCCCGGCGGAATAATCTAATCGGCCCCGAGGCCGCGGAGATGGATGATGAAGAAGTCTTCAAGCTGATTTTCGAGCCGGGTTTTTCCACCGCGGAGCAGGTCTCTGAAATCTCCGGACGGGGAGTCGGGATGGACGTAGTGAAGCGGAACCTCGAAAAGCTCAGGGGAAAGATCGGCATCGAGAGTACCGAAGGGGAAGGAACATCATTCATTTTAAAGATACCCTTGACAATGGCGATAATAGAGAGTATTTATTTTAAAGTGGGTGAGATGGGATTCTGTCTTCCCCTAGAGGATATCGTCGAGTTTCAAAAGGTCGACTCCGCCCAAGTAACCCGGACGGAAGGCCGCCGTTCAGTCTTGAGACTTCGTGATGATATACTCCCCGTCATAGAACTCCACCGTTTCTTCGAGGTGCCGGGAGCGAAGCAGTATGTCGAGGAGAGCATTTTCATCATTGCTCAAAGCGGAGGCAAAAAAGCGGCCCTTATGGCCGATGAGATCCTCGACAACCGTCAGGTGGTTATAAAGCCCCTCCCGGAATACATCGGTAAGATGAGATCGGTTTCCGGTTGCAGCATCATGGGGGACGGCGAAATCGGCTTGATTATCGACACGAGCTCTCTTCTCAAAGAAGAGCTCGATTAGGAGAAGACGCGGTAACGAGGATGGAAGGCACGCAGGAATACAATCTGGACGGGGTCATCCAGATAGACGAACGGGAGTTCAGACAGATCTCGGACCTGGTCTATTCGAAATTCGGGATAAATCTGACCGATAAGAAAAAGGCTTTGGTCAGGGGCAGGCTCAACAAACTTATCAAGTCCCTAGGGTACGAGAGTTTCAACGATTACTACCGGGCGGTAATGGACGATACCAGCGGCAAGAGTCTCCTGGATATGGTGGATAAGATATCCACCAATCACTCCTACTTCTTTCGGGAGAGCGATCACTTCGAATATCTCAAGAATACCGCTCTTCCCGAAATAGATTCGCTCCTTTCCCGGCAGCGGGGGGAAGAGCTTCGTATCTGGTGTGCCGGGTGCGCGGGGGGTGAAGAAGCATACACCCTGGCTATGGTCCTTCTGGAGTACTACGGACCTAATCTCTTCAAGGGAAAGCCGATCATCCTCGGCACCGATATCTCTTTGACCGCCCTCGAGCTCGCGAACCTCGGGATTTATACCGAGGAGAAGGTCAAAACCGTCCCCGCTCCTTACCGAAAAAAATACCTGAAGGAGCTTGGTGAGGGAAGGGTGGAAGTCAAGGCCGAGCTTAAGCATCTTATTCTCTTCAAGAGGCTCAATTTCATGCGGGACGTTTACCCTTTCAAGGGAAGGTTTCACGCGGTCTTCTGCAGGAACGTGATGATCTACTTCGATCACGAGACAAAGCTGAAACTGGTAAACCGGTTCCATCAATATATGCATCCGGGGGCCTACCTCTTTATCGGCCACTCCGAGTCATTGGGAAGGTCCTCAGAGGTATTCAAATACATCCAACCGGCGCTGTACAGGAAACAATAACGTGGCGAAAAATATCATCAAAGTGCTTGTTGTAGACGATTCGGCTCTCGCGCGAAACATTTTATCCAAGGGGCTCTCCGCCGATCCGGAAATCGAGGTCGTCGGCACCGCTCCGGATGTATACATTGCACGGGATAAGATAGTCTTCAAGAAGCCCGATGTCCTCACTTTGGATGTGGAGATGCCCCGTATGGACGGGGTCGAATTCCTGAAGAGACTCATGCCTCAATATCCCCTCCCGGTGATCATGGTGTCGGCCCTGACCGGTCCGGGAGCAAGGACCACCCTCGACGCCCTCGAAAACGGGGCTATCGACTTCGTCTTGAAGCCTTCTACCAGCTTCGGAGGGGGCCTTAACGAGATGATCGGAGAGCTCCAGCACAAGATAAAGGCGGCCGCCTACGTCGACGTGAGCCACTGGAAGGACGCCCAGTACCGGCGGCAGCAGGGGGCGGTACGTACGGCCGCTCCGGCGGTACTTCACGGTACCACCGATAAGGTTATCGCCGTAGGGGCTTCCACAGGGGGAACAACCGCGATCCGGGACACCGTTACCCGTTTTCCCGCGAATATGCCGGGAACGGTCATCGTTCAGCATATGCCTCCTAAGTTTACTCAGATGTTCGCGGAGAAGCTCAATGAGTCCTCAAAGGTAGAGGTGAAGGAAGCCAAGTCGGGGGACCGGATCGTGACCGGCCGGGTCCTGATCGCGCCGGGGGGGTATCATATGCGGGTCATCCGGTCCGGAGGCACCTACGTGGCGGAGTGCAAAGAGGGAGAGAAGGTCAACGGGCACTGCCCTTCCGTCGACGTCCTCTTCGAATCGGTGGCCAACAGCGTCGGCCCCAACGGAATCGGCGTGCTCTTGACCGGTATGGGCAGAGACGGCGCCGAACAGCTTTTGACCATGCGGAGAATGGGGGCCCGGACTCTGGCGCAGGATGAACGGACTTCGGTCATCTTCGGGATGCCCAAAGAGGCGTGGAAGATCGGCGCCGCCGAAGAGCTGGTAAGTATTCATGACATGACCGACAGGGTAATACAACTTCTCAAGGAAATGAAATGATCAAAAAAGATGTCGGTATCGGCGAGTTTTATGTGTCAAACAGAACGGACGAGGTTATCAAGACCTACGCGCTGGGCTCCTGCGTAGCGGTTCTCATGTACGACAAGGAGAAAAAAGTCGCGGGAATGATCCACATAGCCCTTCCCGATTCCGAGGTCAACTTGAAGAAAGCGGAGGCCCGTCCCGGATTCTTTGCCGATACGGGGCTTCCGCTGTTTCTCCAGGAGATGAAGAAGAAGGGAGCTCTGCGGACTTCCACGTGGATCAAACTCGCAGGCGGAGCGAGCATTATGGACGAAAAGAACACCTTCGATATCGGGCGGCGGAACGCCATCGCCATAAAACGATATTTGTGGAAACGGGGCTTAGGTGTTATAAAAGAGGACATCGGAGGGAAGATCAGCCGGACGGTTTCACTGGACGTTGCCACCGGTGAGGTATCTATTTCCAATTCCAAGGAATCATGGAAGTTATGATTTCACAGAAGAGGTAGCAGCATGGAAATGAAAGAGGTTCTCATAGTCGACGATTCGGCGACATCCCGGATGATTATCAAGAGATGTTTCGATATAGCGGGATTTCACGATATTAATTACCACGAAGCCGAGGACGGGGTCAAAGCGATCGCCTTCCTCGAAAAGAACACCGTGGATCTGGTCTTGACCGATCTGAAGATGCCGAAGATGGACGGAAACACCTTTCTCAAGAAACTGAGGGCCCATGAGGAGACAAAGGACCTTCCGGTGGTGGTGATATCGAGTATGGGTAACGACGTGCTGGAATCTCAGCTCCTCGATGCGGGAGTAATGGCGATTATCCGGAAACCGTTGAGCCCTGCAAAGGTTTTGGAAGTATTTGGAGAGAGTGATGAGCTGTAAGGATATAACCAAGGTAAGAGCTGCGCTTCGCACCGCGGTGGAGCGGACTTTTATGGAAATGGCCTTCATCGACGTTATCGAGTCGGGAAGCGACGGAGCGGTCGAATCGAGCGGGGTGCTGTTCATAGCATTCTCTCATCCGGTAAACGGCGGGATGATCCTCCGTCTGCCTATGGAGTGCAAACGGATGATCGTGGAAAACATCCATGCCGCCGAATGGACGGAGCTCTCCAGCGAGGAGAAGGACGACTGTCTCTTAGAAGCTCTTAACGTTCTCGCCGGTAACTTTCTGAACACTTACTGCGGCAAGGAATCGGGCCATAATATGTCCTTTCCGCAGATGTTTTTCGACGAAGAGGAGATACCAGGGCGTGATTCCTACGAGTCCTTCTTTTTCGACGCGGAAGGAGTTATATTCCAAATCGACCTGTGCGTAGGCGTCTGCTCCTCATGAGCTGCAGCCAACCGGTCCCGATCGATATCGAAGCGGCCAAAGACATCGTCGACGGTGACGCCGAGCTCTTCTCGGAGCTCATGGAGATGTTTCTCGAGTCGGCCCCTTCGAGTCTCGAGGGGCTTCGACAGAGCATAGAGAAGGGAAATATGCCGGAGTCTCGGAGGAGGGCGCATCAGATCAAGGGATCGCTCAAGAATTTCGCGGCTATCCCTGGAATCGACAGGGCGCAAGCCGTAGAGGATGCGGCGGAACGGGGCGACCGGGACGAAGCCGAAACGGTGTTCCGAGAGCTTGCCGATGAGATAGAGTATCTCGGATATTACTATTTGAAAAAACTATGGAAGGAGCATTTTAATGAGTGACAAAAAGGCATTGGTTGTCGACGACGGAGCTATGAACAGGAGTTTTATCAAAACCTTCCTGACCGTAAAGGGCTTCGATGTTACCACTGCGGAGGACGGACTCAAGGGTTTGGAGGCCGCAAAGGGAGACTCATTCAATTTAGTATTCAGCGACATCGAGATGCCCAATATGAACGGTCTGGAGTTCCTCAAGAACCTGAAGCGTCTCGACGTCTACAAGGCCGTTCCGGTAATTGTCTTGAGTACCGTGGACAAGCCCGAGGTGATAGAGCGGGCGAAGAAGCTCGGCGCCGTACACTACATGATAAAACCTTTCACCGAGGAGAAGATGGCAGAAGCACTCAAGATCGCGGGGATCGAATAGGACCGATGGGTGCCGGCGGATTATGAGCAGTATCAAACGAGACGAATACAGCGATATCATCGAAACCCTCGAGAACCTCGAGCAGAGTCTGATCGAGTTCGAAGACGCCCTCGAAAAAGGAGGGGAAGCCGATTCTCTAATTCACATCAGCTTCCGCTACGCCCACAATCTTAAAAGCACCCTTGCTATGGCCGGAAAGGACCGTTCCTCCGAACTCATCCATACCGTGGAAAACCACTTCGACCTCCTCAGAAGCGGAGAGGCCGATCCCACCCGGGAGCTCGTGGACAAGACTCTCGATGCCATCGATCTTATCAAAGAGAACCTCTTTCGGGATGCGGAGATAACCGAAGAAATCGATCAGCTTATCGATGAGTTGGGCCGGCTCAGGGAGACGACCGCCGCGGAGGAGGCTCCCGCCGTGAAAAACGCCGAAGCCGGGGTATCTGTGCGAAAGGTCGGCTTTTCCCTCTCCGTTGAAGAGCGGGAGAAAGCCGAAGAGCTCGTTGCGCAGGGACAGAAGCTTTTTCGTATAGATAAGCTCATCAAAACCGACATCGACCGAAACACCTTCGAAACGCTCCCTATCTACGAGGACGTGGCGGAAGCCGGTACCCTTATCGCTTCCCGCCCCGATTACGACGGCATCGACACCTCCCACGGCGAAACTGTCCTCAAGATACTCTTTGCCTCCGAAGAGGACAAGGACGAGCTGTTTTACACCATTTTCGATCCCTTCCAGGAGGTAACCCTATCCGGTGAATCCGTTCCCGATGCGGCCGCCGCCCCCGGAAAAGACGGAAAGCTTCGCATACTGGTTGTGGAGGACGACTTCGTAACCCGGCATCTCGAAATTTCATTGATGCGGGATTTCGGTGAATGCGAGGTAGCGGTCGACGGAAAGGAAGCGGTAAGCGCTTTCGAGCTTAGGACCATAGAAGGAAGACCCTACGATCTTATTCTCCTGGACATTATGATTCCAGAAATGGACGGGCACGGGGTCTTGAAACGGATCCGTGAGTTCGAAGACGAACGGGGTATCCGCGAGATCGACCGAACTAAGGTCATCATTATCTCGGGCCTCCGGGATATGGGGAATATCTCCCGGTCCTTCCGGGGGCAGACCGACTCCTACATCGTCAAACCGATAACTAAGAAGAAAATCGAGCGGGAGCTCTCCCGCCTGGGATTCAGATAACCGCCCCCATACCACCTATTGAATTTGCCTTTCGGTCAAATATGAGTATTTTTATAGCCGGAGGACGAGATGAAGGTCAAAAACAACGTTCATTGGGTGGGAGTTCGCGATTGGGAGCTGAGGCGTTTCCACGGTGATGAGTATTCGACTCACCGGGGAACGACATATAATTCGTATCTGATACGGGAAAAGAAGACGGCTCTGATCGATACCGTATGGGTACCCTACGCTCAGGAGTACATGGACAATCTCAAAAAGGAGATAGACCTCAGGGAGATCGATTTCATCGTGGCGAACCACGCGGAGATCGACCACAGCGGAGCGCTCCCTTTTATTATGAAAGAGATCCCCGATACCCCGATCTACTGTACCGAAAACGGAGTCAAATCGCTCAAAGGACACTTCCACGAGGATTGGGATTTTCGGCCCGTAAAGACCGGTGATTCCGTCGATCTGGGAAACAAGGAGCTCCTCTTCGTGGAGGCGCCGATGCTCCATTGGCCGGACAGTATGTTTACCTTTCTGACCGAAGACAGCATCCTTTTCAGCAACGATGCGTTCGGTCAGCACTACGCGACGGAACGTCTTTTCGCTGATCTGGCGGACCAGGAGGAATTGGCCTACGAGTGCATCAAGTATTACGCTAACATCCTGACTCCCTTTTCCGCCCTGGTCAAGAAAAAGATCCGGGAGGTATTAGATCTCAAACTTCCGGTCAGTGTGATAGCTACGAGCCACGGTGTCATCTGGAGGAAGAACCCCCTCCATATTGTCGAGCAGTACATGAAATGGGCGGATGCCTATCAGGAGGATCAAGTAACTCTCCTCTACGATACCATGTGGCAGGGGACCAGAATCCTGGCTGAGCAGATAGCCCATGGGATCGCGGCGGAATCGCCGAAGACCGAGATCAAGCTCCTGAACACGGCCCGGAGCGACAAGAACGACGTCATCACCGAGGTGTTCAAGTCTAAGGGGATCATCGTCGGCTCTCCCACTATAAATCGTGGGATTCTCACCTCCATCGCCGGGCAGCTCGAAGAGATCCGGGGCCTCGGTTTCAAGAAAAAAAAGGCGGCCGCCTTCGGATGCTACGGCTGGAGCGGTGAAGGTGTCGGGATGATTACCGAGGGCTTGGAGAAAGCCGGCTTCGAGGTTGTGGACGAGGGCTTCAAGGCCATGTGGAACCCCGACGATGAGGCGAAGACCGGCGCGGTCGATTTCGGAAAGAAGCTGGCGAAGCTCCTGTAGTCAGCGGCGTTACAGCCCCAGCTTGGTGAGCTTCGGATCGATCACCATCCGGCAGTAGGGTGCGTTGGGATTGACGTCATAGTAGTCCTGGTGATAGTCCTCCGCTTCATAGAACTCGTTCAAGGGGACTATTTCAGTGACGAGGGGATCGGAATAGTTTTTCCGGGCCCGTTTCAACGCCGCTTCCGCCTTGCGCTTCTGCTCCTCCGAGGAATAGAGAATTATCGAGCGGTACTGACTCCCAACATCCGCCCCCTGCCGGTTGACGGTTGTAGGGTCGTGGGCCTTGAAAAAGATATCCAGGACCTCGTCGTAGGTGATTTTCGAGGGGTCGAACCGGAGCCGGACCACCTCGGCGTGGCCGGTCGAGCCGGAGCACACCTCCTTGTAGGTAGGGTCCTTGGTGGTCCCTCCGGCGTACCCGGAAACAGCCTCTTCGATCCCGTCGATCCTCTCGAAGACGGCCTCTATACACCAGAAACAGCCTCCCCCGAGGACGGCGGTTTCGAGATTATTGATTTTCTCCGTATCTTTCATAGGGTAAATATACTTAAAGATTGAGGAGAAGCGAAATTCACCGGGTTACCTGAGGACATCCATGAGCTCGGAGTACTTCTTGTCCAGAGGCCGGACGGAGAAAACCGGTGCAAAGAGGAGCTCCTGGGCCTCCACGTTTTCCGGTTCAGGATGCATCGCCTCGAGGACCGAACGGTCCAATCCGTATTCATCCGTGAGGGTTTCGATCGTTTCTTCGGTGAGGCTTACCCCGTGATAATCGACCAGGACCCGGAGCATACGGTAGAGGAGGGGGCGGTCGTCGTGACGGATGTCCTGGACCAACGAGAGGGCCCAGGCGATCCGGGTCTTGGTGGTGAGGTTTGTGTCCAGGGCAAGGAGATTGGGAGCTCGGGAGCTTTCGATGGACTGCTGAATCTGAAAGCCCGCGAGATTTATCTCCCGATCGAGGAGGCGGGCTATTTCCTGGGCCACCTTTTTGAGACGGGCGATCTGCCGTTCCGACTTCCGGTAGCTCTCTAAGTTCCGCATTACCCCCGGTCTCGGGCTGATCCACCACACTTCGTTGAAGAGATTGAAGAAGGATTCGGTAAAGGCGAGCCGTCGGTCGAGGGGAAGTTCGATTTCCCGTTCGCACAACCGGACCGATCCCTTGAACCTGCTTCCCGTTTTGTTTATGTTCAGGGGATACTCCGAGGCGTAATGCGCCCGAATTTCCCAAAACTTTTCGAGGGTCCGCTCGAGGTTTTTTCGCTGCTGCCGGACCCTCCGTTCCGCCTGCTCGAGGATTCTGAAGAGTCCGAACACCTTCCGGTAGATGGCGATCTCCACCGGATTCCGCTTGCGCTTGACCGAAGCGTAGAGCCGATCGAAGGCCTCTACCGATTCCTCGTAGAGATGCTGGATTTCGGGAAGGGCCGGATTTGCCGCGGGGAGGGCGTCTCCGTAATCGGTCACGGACAAAGTGTCGGCGATCAGACGGATGATGCTGTTCCGCTTGTACGTCGCGGACCTGTACCCTCTCCGGGCGTTTTCCACGCGTCCGGATGACTCGGTGAATTTGGTGGTCCCGTAATAGCGAATGGAGAATATCTTGAACCTCCGTCCCGCTACAAACTCGAAAGCGAGGGTGAGCATCTCCTCGATGTCGGTCAAAGAAATCAGATTCAGGTTTTCTTCCTCCAAGGAGGCTAAGACCCGGTTGATGAAGCCCCGGGACCGGGGTCGCCCCCGTTTGGTGCTGGGCGGGTCACCCTTGAACCGCTGGAGGAGGATGTCGGACAAGCCGGCGGAGGCGGTTTTGAGCTTTTCCGCCTGCTTGCTCACCCTTTCGTGGATTGCGTTGAACTCATCGGCTACTAGAGAGGCGAGACCGTTTTTCCGGAGGATATCGATCCGCTCCGCGGTCTCAGCGAGTTTTCGGTCTCCCGTCAGGGCGTATACCGCGTAGTGTACCGTTCCTTCCGTTGCGTCGGTATTCTCGAGAAGAAACTTGGCGGCGAGGTGGAGTCTGTCTTCACCTGTATATCTGCTCAGCTGGTGATCCCGGATATGCATGATCAGGTCGGGAAGGCGGTCTAATACGAGGTCCACCTTTTCCTGAAGTTCGTTGACCCTTTCGCCCCGGGTGGCGTTGTAGATTATCCTCAAGACTACGGAGGCCGCACCGGCGATGACGGTATAGAAGGCGAAGTAGATAAAAAGGTTGGGCGGCGCCGACTGGCCGTAACCGATGACGTATCCCCCTTGGAGAGCCAGGTAGGTAACCGGTCCCGCCGTCCAGGCGAGCTGGAGGAGGGTCCTTTTCCACGGCTCCCTCCGGGCGGTTTCTCCTAATGCACGGAGGAATGCGTTCTGCTGAGTGCGGCTTGGTTTGTTTACATCTTGATCGAATAAGGCCACTTTTTGCTTATAAAAGTATACGGAGATTGCAAATCAACATCAACAGACGGAAAGCGGCCGGATTCGTGCTTACTCGATTATGATCTTGGGCTCGATATCCACGGCCTTCGAAAGCATTGCGTGGACGCCGCAGTATTTGTCGACGCTCATGTTTACCGCCTTCTCCGCGTTCTCCCGGGTAACGCCTCCTCCCTTGAGATAGTATGTGAGAGTAATCTTCTTAAAGACCTTCGGATGCTCGTCGGTCAGATCGGTTTCCGCCTCTACCCAGAACTCATCGGGCTCGTTCTTCATCTTGCGGAGAATGCTGATTACGTCCATGGCTGTACAGCCGCACAGGGATGTAAGCATCAGCCCCTTCGGTCGGGGACCTTTATCCTTACCGCCGAACTTTTCATCCGCGTCGATTGAAAAGGTATGGCCGTCCAGTTCGCTCTCGAATGCCATACCCTCGTCGAGGGTAACCCGTGATTTCATAGTCTTGCTCCTCATTCTCGGTAATGTCGATATTGAATATCACGTACAATATAGTAAGGGTCAACCGCAAAGTCAAAATCCGCTCCGTTTCCGGTCGAAGTCCTTCCAGGGGTCCTCCTTTTGAGCGAGTCGGCGGAAGATGTTCTTGATTGTATATGACCGGGAATTTAAATCCGGATTATCAATTTCGTCCCAGGATAGGGGCGTCGCAATCGGAGCCCCCGGCCGCGGACGGACCGAGTAGGGGACGACGGTCGTCTGGCCGTAGGAATTACGCACCGTATCGAGGAACACCTTCCCCTTCCGCTTTTCCTTTCGGATTTCGGTGGTTATAAAGTCCGGGTTTTCCCCGGCGATTTCCTCGGCCGTCTGTACCGCCCGTTCTCTAACTTCGTCGAACTCGAGGTCGGGCTCGATGGGAACGACCACATGGAGACCCGCGGAACCGGTGGTCATGACGAAGGAGTGGAGGGAGTACCGATCCTCGAGCTTAACACGTACCAGCTTCGCCGCCTTTACCGCCAGCTTGAAGCCCTCTTCGTCGTGGGGAGGGTCGAGGTCGTAGATCATCCGGTCCGGCTTTTCCAGGTGTTCCACGGTGCTCAGCCAAATATGGGGAGTTATACATCCCTGGTTCGCCAGATAGAGGAGAGTATCTTTTTTATTGCACACCACATGCCGGGCGGTCCCCCCCTCCCGTTTCGGTATTTCGGCTATATCGATCCAGTCGGGAAAATAATCGGAAGCGTTCTGCTGAAAAAAACCGCTCCCGTCGATCCCGTCGGGGAAGCGGTGCATCGACAGGGGGCGTCCCTCCATGTGGGGAATCATCACCTCCGCGATCCGGTCGTGATATTCGATAAACTCACCCTTGGTAATTTCCGCATCGGGAAAGTACATCTTATCGGGATGGGTAAAAGAGACCCGATCCGATTGAACCTTGAATTCAGCCATTTTTTTCCTCCTGAACAACTTCCTCGGGCTTCTTGTCTTCCCGCAATCCCAGGAACCGGGGATGTCTTAGCTTGCCGTCGTCGGTCCATTCGGTAAAGCCTACCTCACCGACCAGCTCGGGCTCGATCCAGTGGACCCCCTTGCCGGGGAGGTCTTCCCCGGTGACCGCCGGGTCCTCCCGCTCGAGGCGGTCCATCTTTTTTCTCAAGCGCTCGAGAATCTCGTGATCGTATCCGGTTCCGACCTTTCCGGCATAGACGAGCTCGTCGTCCCGGTAATAGCCTATCAAAAGGGCCCCGAATCCGATTCGTTCTCCCTCGGGATCGGTAAAACCGCAGAGGACGAATTCCTGCCGCTTGCCGCACTTCTGCTTGAGCCAGCTGCTCGAGCGGGAGTGGGAGTAGGTGCTTTCCGCCTTCTTCGCAATCAGCCCCTCCCACCCCTTATCGCACGCTTCCGCAAGGTACTCCTCCCCGGACCGGTTCCGGTGGGGAGTGAAACGAAGGGGATCTTTGAAATCGAGCTCTCTTTTCAGTATTTTCTTCCGTTTCCTCAAAGGCTTCTCCTCGGTGTCTTTTCCTTCGAAATGAAGGATATCGAAGAGGTAGTAGTACACCGGAATACTCCGGTCCGGTTCGGAGTGCATCCGGTGCTGCAGGAGTGAGAAGCTCGTCACGTCTCCCTCGAAGGCGACGATCTCTCCGTCGACTATATAGGTTTCCGGGCCGGAACTTTCGAGGGCCTCCACGATTTCCGGATAGTGTTCGTTTATATCTTTCTCGTTTCGGGAATAGAGGGTCACCGAGCCGTTGTCTTTGACGGCGATACAACGCTCACCGTCGAGTTTCCGCTCGAATATCCACTCCTTTCCGCTTACGATTTCGTGGCTGAGTTTAGCGAGCATCGGCTCACGGAAACCGACTGTTTTATTCGGTTTCATTCCTGATGTCCTCGAGGCTGCGTCCCGTAACTACCGAATCGGGTTCGGTGCTTACAGGGTTGCGCCGGGCGTCGGCATAATCGTCCTTCATTTTTATAATGAGCCACTGCTCTTTTCCCCCCCGGGGGGTGCGGATCAGGGCATATCCCCCTTCGAGTTTTTTTCCTTTCAGGTGTATCTCCAGGTGTCCCTCGTCGAGGGCGTCCGATATCGGAGTATCTTTGATGTTCTCGTATGTCCCCCGGTCCCACACCATGACCGTTCCTCCCCCGTATTGGTCCTCAGGTATTGTCCCTTCGAAATCGGCGTACTCCAGGGGATGGTCCTCGGTGTGTATGGCGAGGCGTTTATCCTTGGGATCGGTGGAGAGTCCCTTGGGTACCGCCCACGATTTGAGCACCCCGTCTACCTCGATTCTAAAATCGTAGTGGAGATTCGAGGCGTCGTGCTTCTGAATGACGAAGATAGGCTTTCCCGATTCCTTACCCGGCTTCCCTTCGGGCTCCCGGGTCTTTCGGAAGTCCCGCTTCCGCTTGTATTCTTCTAAATTATTATTCATTTCTCCCGCCATGGCTGTTGCCTCCTTTTTCTTCCCCCTTGAAGAGGGGTTTGATTTCCACTCCGTAAATGTCCAGCAGGGTCAATAATACCGTAAGGATGACCGGGCCCACGATAAACCCCATGACTCCGTATACGTAGATCCCCCCGATGGTCGAGAAGAAAATCAGCAGATCGTGGATTCGCGATTCCCTTCCTACGAACCAGGGGCGGACCAGATAATCGACCAGCCAGTTGATCGCGGTTCCAATGACTAAAAGTACGATGCCGGCGACGATATCTCCGGTAATGAAATGGATTATCGCCGCCGGTACCATGATCAGATAAATCCCCACGAAGGGAATAATCGCGAGGATGATCATGAATGAACCCCACAGCACCCATCCCCGGATACCGAGTACCAAAAAGGTGACCGACCCTAGGGTTCCCTGAATGAGACCGATAACAACCGTGCCCAGGATGACCGCCCGGGCGATGACCTGGAACCTCCGTGCAAAGCGGCCTTCGTGATCGGGCCGAAGAGGGCTCAAGTCCCTGATACGCCGCTTTAACTTTTCTCCGTCCCGGAAGAAGTAGAAAAGACTAAAGAGGAAGACGAATATCCCTCCTAGGATGCCGAAGATGCTCGAAGAGGCTCTGTTGATAATGGTCGATGCGGTATTTCCCGCGAAATCGGTAAGTGAGCGGATCCAGGATTTCCACTCGAAACCCTGCTGCTCCAGCCAGGTTATCAGGTTCGATTCGGTGAACCGCCGCCAGAACTCCCCGGCTTCTCCATCCGCGACGGCCTCTTCGAGGGCCCCCTTCAAGTCCGTATACACCTCCCGGGCCTGCCTGCTGGCTTCTCGGCCGAGAAAGTACGAAGGTACGAAGAGTACCCCCAGCAGAAGGAAGCAGAACAGAAGTGAAACCAGGGCGCGCCTGTTTCCGAGGAAGGACGATATACGGGTAAAGAGAGGATACAGCAGAACGGCGGCGACCAGGGAGGCGATAAGAGGAATCAAGAAGACCCGGAAAATCTGAAAATACACCACCCCGGCGGCGGTAACGAGGACGAGAACGAGCCATCCGTTTAAGTCTAAATCTTTGATGAATTTCTTGTTCATTTCCATAAATATCTGTGCAATAAGCGTGCCAAAAGCTTTGATGCGCCCCTTAGGGGCTCGGAAGGAGCAGGCGTATACAAGCTACACGACCCGGATTAAAATTGGGGCATGCGCGCCCCGAACTGCCTTAAATGCAGATACTTTTCAGTATCCTGGGACAGTCGATACCCCCGGTCCTGTGCGGTCTTCGGAATCAAATCGAAGCGGCTTCCGAGTCTCGAAGTGTTCAGGGCGACCGGCAGGCACTGTCCGGCCTTCGAAAAGTCGCCGAAGATCAAAGAGGATACCCGGCGGTCATAGAACACCCACCGCGATTCATGCTATGGTTTTCATATGCTGTACAAAAAGTTCGGAAAAACAGGTGTGGAGGTATCCGCTCTCGGATTCGGGGCTATGCGTTTCGAGGATCCCGACAATATCGAGAAATCGGCCGAGACGGTTTATCACGCCTTCGAGAAGGGAATTACCTATTTCGATACCGCCCCGGGATACTTCAAGGGTAAATCGGAAGAGGCGGTCGGACTCGCCGTTCGGGAGATGAAAAAGACAGGGCGTGACTTTTTTATTTCCACGAAATCGATGAAAGCGGAAGGTGCCGAGCTCCGGAAAGAGCTCGAGGAATCGCTGCGGCGCCTCGGTGTCGACGCGATAGATTTTTACCACTGCTGGTACATTCTGACCCTGGAGGACTGGGAGCGGCGTAAGTCCCGCGGCGCTGTAGAGGCGATTCTCGAGGCCAAGGAGGAGGGGCTTATCAGACACGCCGCCTTCTCTACTCACCTAGCGGGTCCGGACATCCGACGGGTTATCGAGGAGGAATACTTCGAAGGGGTCACCCTCGGTTATTCGGTGATCAACTTCCCCTACCGGGAGGAGGGGCTCCTTGCCGCGGCCGAGCATGACCTCGGAACCGTGGTGATGAATCCCTTAGGCGGCGGGACCATCGTACAGAACCCCGAAACCTTCTCCTTCATAACCCGGCGGCGCGGGCAGTCGGTCCTCGACGGGGCCCTCCATTTCCTCTTAGGGCACGAGGCGATTACCGTGGCACTGGTGGGTTTTCGAAATACCTCCGATGTCGACGAGGCGGTGGAATCGGTCGAGCGGTACGAGCCTTACTCCCCGGAGGATATCGGGGAGCTTAAACGCAGGGTAACCGAAGAGTTCGACGCCCTGTGCACCACCTGCAGGTACTGCGATGTATGCCCCGAAGGGATCGAGGTGTGGAAATTCGCGGAAACCGCGAATCATGCCGTCATCGAAAGCGATACAAAGCTGGGCATGCGTCTGAAGATGCACTGGGGCACGGATCTCGATGAGCTCGAGCGGTGCATCGAGTGCCGGAAGTGCGAGGAAGCCTGTACCCAGCGCCTTCCCATCCTCGAGCGGTTCGAGCTGCTCAAGGAGCGGGTCGCTGCGGAGGCGGAAGGAAGGTAATCGGGGGTTAATTTCCTTATCCCTTGCACCGGTGTGTCGAATGTATAAGAATATTAGTATGGACCAAAGAAAGGGATTGATAGACGACTTCAAAAAAGAGATCGGAAAGGCTAAGGGCTACGTATCCGATACCCTCTCGGATATGGGTATGTACCTGTTCGAGAATCACAAAAAGGAAACCCGCGCCGCGGCTCAGGACGCATACGATTCGGTCAAACACCTTGTCGATGAAATCCATTCCTCCAGCGAGAACAAGGAGCGAATAGTCGAGGTCAGCGAGAGGCTCAACGAGATTACCGACGAATACGCCGATATTGAAGGGGAGATCGAGGAGATCGAACGGGCCAATCAGCCCGTCTACGAAAAGGTCGGTGAGGCCGCTTTCAAAGTGTACATGGAGGATCCCGGATCCTTCACGGGATTCGAGGACATTTTCTCTCCCTTGAACAAACAGCACTCCGAGATCGAGGAGATCGACGCGGAGATACGGAGTCTCTCCCGGGAGAATAATACCAAGAAGTTTTTCGAAAAGATTGCCGATCGCGGCCAGGCAACCTACCTCAGGGGTCTCCGGCTCCTGCGAGTCAAGGGATACGCCAAGCTCTACTCCAAGCTGGGCAAGGAGCTTGCCGATTCCGGGTATCTGGAGAGGATCGACGATTCCGGTCTCCTGGAGGCCGCTAAACCCTATCTGGAAAACAAGGAGCACCTCGATGAGCTGAAACGGCGGCGAGAGGAGCTCAAGAATGAGCGTGAACGACTTACCGATGAGCTCAAGAGCGCAGGGGTCGACCGAAAGCCCGACAACCGGATCGAGGAGCTCAACAAGACTATCGAGTCGACCAACCGGAAACTCAGGGCAAAGCTCAAGGAGATAGCCGAGGCGGTCAAGGAAAAGATGCCCGAGAAGATCGAGGCGGATACGGAGGTCCGTTCCCTCATAACCCGTATCGAAGAGGCGGAAGACAAGATAAGACGTTTCGAAGGGAACATCTCCAAGATTGAGGCCGCTATAGAGGCCGATGTAACGGCGAAGCGTATCGAGCGCATGAAGGAGGGAATCGAGGGCCACAGAAAGCGGATCGAAGAACATACTGCGGCCATTGAAGAGCTCGAGAAACAGATAGGCGAGGCGGAAAAAGAGAAGGCCCGTCTGGAGAAGGAAAGGGGGCCGGAGGAGATAACCCTCCTCTCCTGATCGGTCCCGCATGGATGAATATATCCGCGCCTGGATCGACAACATTCCCGATCCGGTGTGCGTAACCGATGTAACCCGCAATATCCTCTACGCAAATAAAGAAGCACTCAGGGTTGCCGGAGCTGCCGGGACTGAAGAGCTCCTGGGCAAACCGGTGTCCCTCGTATTCGGGCGGTTCGTGCCCGGTATCGAGTCTGTACCCGCGCGAGAGAGTTTCGAGGTCCACGGCATCGATCCCTTCGGCCGGAGCAGGTGCTTTTTGGTCAATAGGGCCGATATTCCGTCAAATCCACCGGTGCGAATCTTTACGGCAAAAGATATAACCGAACGGAAAAAAATGGAGGAGGTCCTCTACGAAGGGGATCAGCGGTTTCGCAAGATCGCCGGAAGCATACCGGGTATCGTTGCCGAGTTTAGAACCGGATCGGGAGAAGAGTGGATAAGTTTCGATTATGTAGGTCCCCAGATAACCCGGCGATACGAGATAACCCCCGAGGAGCTGGTAATAGATCCCCTCTCCATCCTCGCTCGGATACCCAAAGCATACCGAGAAGAGTTGACCGGACTCCTCGAGTCTACCGGACACCCCGGTATGATGGTCGATTTTCAGTTTCCCTTGAGATGGCGGGACGGTCGGGACTACTGGTTTCACACCTTCGCCTCGTTGAGCGGAGTATCGGCGAATGTGAAAATATGGTCTTCGGTCACCCTGGACATCACCAGGACCAAGCTTCTCGAAGCCGACTTGAGTAAGAACCGAGCCAATCTGAGGGCTTTTATCGATAATGTAAAGGTGGCTATGGCGTCGGCTGACCGGGAAGGACGGCTTCTCTTCATAAACCCGGAATTCCAGCGGCTTATAGATTGGCTGTGGGCCGCCCGGGTCGGAAAAGGGATGTCCTTTTACGAGTTCGTTCCCGCCGAATTGATTCCGACGGCGGAGAAACGACTCGGGCAGGTGCTCCTAGGCCGCCGGTTCGACGAGGAAATCTCGGTGTTCCCGGATGACGAAGGCCGCGCTCTCCGCATCGCGGTCAACCCGATCTACGAAAAAGGGGAAATTATAGGGGTTTCGGTGATTATCCACGATCTGACCGAGATCTACGATCTTCAGAATCGGGTCTTCGAAGCCTCCCGGATGGAACAAAAGCGGATCGGACAGGAGCTCCACGACGGTCTCTGCCAGGAGCTCGGCGGTGTGGCCTTCTTAGGTCAGGTGTTGACCGATAAGCTCAGAAAGAAGGGGGCCTGCGAGGCGGAGGACGCCGAGAAAATTTACCGGTACATCGACGGAATCCTAACGCAGACACGCAGAATAAGCGGGGGTCTGTATCCGGTACTCCTTGAGGAGGAAGGGCTGGTTCCGGCACTGGAAGAGCTCTCCTTGGCGACCTCTTCAATGTACGGGATCCGATGTGAATGCAGAGCGGAACGGGTGAATACTCTCCTGGACCCGTCACGGGCCATTCATCTCTACCGGATTGTCCAGGAAGCACTC
>JBKHAJ010000287.1:0-3800 GCA_046542935.1 Spirochaetia bacterium
GAGCTGTTCCTCAGCGGAGAGGTAGGAGAAGTCTAGGGTATCACTTTCGAGGCGTTTTTTTAACTTAGAAAGAACATTTTCGGTGATGTCGCCTCCTAAGTAAATCTCGAGTCTTTCGATATAGCTCTCGTAGCGCTTGAAAGTCTCTTCCTGCTGTTCCCGGCTTCTCGGAACCTCGATGGTGTCGTAGAAAAGATGATGTTCGGGATCGAAGAGGCCGTTCATGCCTTTCAGAATATCGAGTTTTCGGGCGGCGAGCCTCTTTCCCCACTGCAGGGCATTTACGAAGAGGTAGCCGAATCCCTCCTGGACCGAGGTGGAGATTACCGAGTCGCATTCTCCGATCAGCCCACGAAGTCCGACCTCGAGAGGACCATCCGGGGCCCCGGTGCCGAACACTCCGTGAATGATTCCCTCGATAAAGGCTTGTTCCACCAGTCGGGAGTAGCCCGCTTCCTGCTGTGAGGTCCCCGGGAGGGTCACCGCTATGTTGACGCCCCCCGGAATCAACCGGGAGATAAGTCCCGCCTCGAGGACGTTTTTTCGCCGGATCGAGCGGACCGGGTAGAGGAGGAGGGGTCTGCCCGGAAGATATCCGGAAAAGACCTTAGGCGCCTTCTCTTCGAGGAACGATTTGACCTGTCTCGGACTCCCCGTATACTCCGGCTCTTCGGTAAGGGGGTTGTTCAGGAGGTGTACCATTTCTCCGGGAATACCCGCACCAAGAAGAAAGCCGTAATCCCTCCGATTGATGCAGACATACCGAACATTCGGGGTAAGGGGGTAGATGCGGCCCGGATACAGCGACTTGAGGTAGGAGAGATTTTCATACCGGGAGCACTCCGGGAAATCGTGGATGTGGAGGAGGATTCTCTGGTCCGGCTGTTCTTCGGCGGTTTCGACGACCGCCCGGGTAAACAGGGGGTTCTTACCCAGGTGATAGTTGTGGACCCACCAGATATATCCGCGGTAACGCTCGAGGAGTTCCGTCTTGATCGTATCCGCCCTCGCAGGCGGTTTTCCACCGAGATAACCGATTTCGGGGTGCACCGCTACACGGACCCGTCCCCGTGCTTCCTCGGGGAGGGCGGCCTCGGCGTTTTCACCGTCTCCGGTAACCACGGTGATCTCCTCGAGTCCTTCGAGCCGGGGGAGGAGAATATCCAAGGCCAGACTTATAACACGGGTCACCCCGCCGGGGTGGAGGTGATAGTGGAATACTGCGATTTTCATAGGAACCCTTGCTCTTGGAAGTCCGGTCTCATAGAATGTACTGCATGGACACTATACCAGATCTGATTTCCTTTATCTACGGACAGGAGAGGGCCGGGGAGGTGACCCGGGATCTCGAGGAGCTCATCCTTTCCCGGGAAAAGGATTTCGAAGCTCCCGCCGACTTCGATCCCCGAAGCGCGG
Source organism: Spirochaetia bacterium (assembly GCA_046542935.1). Lineage (GTDB taxonomy): Bacteria > Spirochaetota > Spirochaetia > SPDA01 > CAZSGZ01 > JBKHAJ01. The sequence continues at coordinate 1,417 of JBKHAJ010000287.1, forward strand.
GTCGGCTTCCCCTCGACGAGGGTGATGTCTTTCTCATCACCTACGGAGATCAGTTCCGGTGCACCGACCGGGAGTCTCTGGAGTGCCTGAAACGTTTCGCCGATACGTACCTGAAGGGGATCATACGGGGAATCCATATACTGCCGTTCTTTCCGTATACCTCGGACGACGGCTTTTCGGTAAGCGACTACTCCATGGTCGATCCGGACCTCGGGGGGTGGGACCACATCGAGGCTTTGGCCCGGAGCTACAAGCTGGCTGTGGACCTGGTCCTCAACCACTGTTCGGTACAGAGCGACTGGTTTACCCGGTATCTGGCGGGAGAGGAGGAGTATCGGGATTACTTCATCGGCGTGGAACCGGGAACCGATGTGAGCATGGTGGTGCGGCCTCGGGCGCTGCCCCTCCTTACCACCTTTACCACTGCCGACGGAGAGCGGCTCGTATGGACTACCTTCTCCACCGACCAGGTCGATCTCAACTACATGAATCCCCGGGTACTCCTCCGGATGATCGACATTCTCCTGGGCTACGTCCGCCGGGGAGCGCGGATGATACGCCTCGACGCTATAGCCTATCTCTGGAAGGAGATCGGACACCCGAGCATTCATCATCCCAAAACCCACGCGGTGGTCAAGCTGTTTCGCAAAGTCCTCGAAAGATGCGCCCCCTGGGTGGTGATCCTTACCGAGACGAACGTTCCCCACGCGGAGAACATCTCCTACTTCGGAAACGGTGACGACGAGGCCCACATGGTTTATCAGTTCTCCCTGCCCCCCCTAGTGATGGAGGCGTGCGTCCGGGGGGACGCGAACCACCTGCGGAGCTGGGCGGGAACCCTGCCTCAGCCGGACGGAAAGAGTTCGTACTTCAATTTTCTTGCCTCCCACGACGGGGTGGGGCTTCTCCCCGCCCATGGAATTTTGAGCCCCGCCGAGCTCGCCGCCCTGGTCGGGGAGGTCGAGAGGAGGGGCGGTCTCGTCAGTTATAAATCCACTCCCGCGGGGGATATCCCCTACGAGCTCAACATAAGCTATCTGGACGCCGTGGCCGGGCCGGAGCTCGACGAGGAGACGAGGGTCAAGAAGTTCCTCGCCTCGCAGGCGGTTATGCTGGTTATGCCGGGAGTGCCGGGAATCTACGTTCACAGCCTTATCGGTTCCGGGAACGATTACACAGGAGTCGAACGGACCGGAATGAACCGGAGCATCAACCGGCAGAAGCTCGGCTTCGACGAGGTTGCCCATGAGCTCGATACCGAAGGTACCCTGCGCAATCGGATTTATACGGGATTCACCCGGCTCATCGAGGCACGGAAAAAGGAACCGGCTTTTCATCCCTCTGCGGGGTTTCGCGTACTGACCGGCGGCGGAGGACTCTTCGGAATCCTCCGAATCCCTCTCGGGGAGGTTTCGGAGGATGTGCTGTGCCTGATCAACGTCGGACCTAAGGGGGAATCCGTCGACCTCGTCGAGAACGGAATAGAGACGGAAGGTTTTATCGACTGCGTAACGGGACGAAAAATCGTGGCCCGGGGCGCCGAAGGTGTCCGAAGGATCCCGGTGGAGCCTTTCGAGGTCCTCTGGCTCAAAGAAGATTCTTAAGGGATGTAGGTAACGGTAATCTCCGCTCTCCGGTTCAGATACTGGTCCTCCTCGGAGAGGGTGGCCGGACGTCTCCCGCCGAATCCCTCGACCTCGACCGCGCCCTCGGGGTCCCATCCCGCGTCGCGGAGGTAGCGCCTGACCGCGGCGCTCCGTTCATTGGAAAGCTCGATTCTCCCTGATTCCGAACCCCGAAGGGCGCAGTGTCCCTCGATACGAACCGAAAGCTCTTCGAATTCCTCTAAAAGACTTAAGAGGTTATCCAAGGTTTCTCGGGCCTCGTCGATGAGGCGGGAACGGTTCGGCTCGAAATAGACTGTCACCGTCTCGGTTACCGGGGCGGCGGGCGGCGGTTCTTCCGGAGGTGCCTCGCGGGAAGGGGCCTCTTCCTCGCCGGTTTCGACCGTAATCTCCCCTGCGCTCTCCCGCGTCTGTTCGGCCTCGGTCTGTTCGGTGACGGCTTCAGCCGCCTCCGTCATGGCGTCATCTTCCTCGGGTCCGGCAGCTTCAGCGGACGCTTCCTCTTCGGCCGGCTCCTGCTTAACGGTTTCAACTTCTTCCGGGGCCTCTTCGACGGCCCCCCTAGGGGGGAGAGTCATGAAGAGTATGATCCCCGCGGCTGCAAGGGCGGCGGGAAGGATGAGCCAGACCGCCTTGGAGCGGAGGTGCCCCTTCAGGGAGACCACGCCGCTGTTGAGGGTCTGCCCTCCGTAACTCAAGGTAAAGGCGAGGCGCTTGTTCCCTTTGAGCTCTCCGGTCAAGACAATGCGGATATCCCCG
>JBKHAJ010000025.1:0-20093 GCA_046542935.1 Spirochaetia bacterium
TCTGCAGATAGTGGGCGGCCCGGGCGAGGCCGATCTCATCGACCGGGGGGGAGCCGCTCACGAACTCACACCCTCGAAGAAGAGGAGGATGTTCTTGAGCTTGTTTATCAACGACTCGAAGGAAAAGAATTTCTTGGCAATGGCGAAATTCTTCTCCACCATCTCTTCGATCTCCCCGGGATTTGCGAGGAGGTCTTCCACCTGCCCTACCACTTCGTCGGTAACGTACCCGTTCATGGAAATAACGTTGAACCCCCGCGGCTCGATGTCGGTTTCGTAGATGGAGTACCGGTTGACCATAATGGGCTTGCGGAAGTAGATGGCCTCTAAGAATGCGTTTCCGAACCCCTCGTAGATCGAAGGATAGGTGACGAAATCGGCGTAGGGATAAATGTCCCACAGGTTGTAGATTTTCCTTCCGTCTTCGGTGGTGCCTCGCTCCTCACCGATAATGTCGGGACGGATGACCAATTCGACGCCCATGAGGTCGGCGAAGCCCCGCACCCGCTTTTCGTACTCGAATCCCTCGTCCCCGGCGGAATGGGATATTACCAGCTTCGCCTTACCGTTATTCAGGCGGCTCACGAGTTCGATGGAGTGCTCGATTCCCTTTCTCGCTACTATCCGCGTCGGCTGGAGGATGAAGATGTCGTCCTCTTCGAGGCCCAAGTCCCTCCGAACATCTCGGTTGTACTCGTCCTTGCCGGGAGGTTCGGTGTTGAAATCGAGAATGTTCGGGATTACGTGGGCGGAAATGCCCGTGCGGTAGCTCAAGAGAGAATCGGCCTGGGTGTTGATGACGACGTGCTGAATCGAGGGGAGCACCGGGGGGAAGGACATGGTAAGGAAATCGGGGACACAATTGACGATGAAACGCTGCCGTTCCCAGTAGAAATCGTGATGATGGGCGATGGTGGGGATTCCCGTTTCGGCGATAAACTCGGTGATGGCGAGGCCTAAGGGAATATTCATGGGGATAGTCAGGGCGTTCTCGGGGATGATACAGTCGATATTGAACTTATCTTGAAACTCGTAGAGCTTGTTCTTGAGCACCATCCGGTAATGATGGATTTCCCCGGTTATCTCGGAGGTACGTGTGGTCATGCCGAAGCACCGCTCCTGAAGGGCCCTAATCTGGGGGTTGTTGAAGTACGCCTCCGGGACCACCATGGTCTTTTCCTTTTCCCAGTCGGAGAGCCCCGCGAAGAAGTAGCAGGTATATCCTAAGTCTTCGAAAACTTCCACCCACTTAGCGGTTTCCAAGGACACCCCGTCGGTTCCCTTCAGCCGGGTAGAGACGAAACCGATATTGGTAATCTTTTCAGGATATACCATACTTGCCTCCGGTTATTTATTGTTTCTTCAATATCTTCGACCAGGTATCCTTGAGTGAAACCGTTCGGTTGAAAACGAGAGCGCCCTTTTTCGAGTCGGGGTCTACCGAAAAGTATCCCTGTCTCAGAAACTGAAAGAAATTTCCCGCCGCCGCTTCCGCAAGACCCGGCTCCACCTTACATCCCTTTAAGACTTCCAGGGAATCGGGGTTTATGTAATCGGTAAATTCCTTCCCCTCTTCGGGCTCGCCGGGGTTCTCCACGGTAAACAGGTTTTCGTAGAGCCTCACCTCCGCGTCTAAAGCATGGGACGCTGAAACCCAGTGGGAGGTTCCCTTGACCTTCCGTCCGTCTTCGGACCAACCCCCTTTTGTGGCGGGATCGTAGGTACAATGGACCTCGATTACCTCGCCGGTGGAGGGATCTTTGACCACGTCGGTACAGGTCACGTAGTAGGCGTGTTTCAGGCGTACCTCGCGTCCCGGGGCGAGGCGAAAGAATTTTTTCGGCGGATCCTCCATAAAATCGCCCTGCTCTATATAAAGCACCCTGGAGAAGGGGAGGGGCCGAGTCCCCGCCGATTCGTCCTCCGGGTTGTTTTCCGCTTCTAAGTATTCCACCTTGTCCTCGGGGTAGTTGTCGATGACGAGCTTTAAGGGCTCGAGTACTCCCATTACCCTCGGGGCCCTCTTGTTGAGGTCCTCTCTGAGGCAGTGTTCGAGGAGGGGAAGGTCCACCATGCTCGCCGCCTTGGCTACTCCGATCCGGTCGCAGAAATCCCTTATGGAGTAGGGGGTGTATCCTCGGCGTCTGAGTCCCGATATGGTAGGCATCCTCGGATCGTCCCATCCGGAGACATACCCTTCCCTGACGAGTCGCAAGAGCATCCTTTTACTCATCACCGTGTAACTCAAGTTGAGCCTTGCGAATTCGATCTGTTGGGGATGACTCGATGTTTCGAGCTCGTCTAAGAACCAGTCGTACAGCGGCCTGTGGGCCTCAAACTCCAGGGTACACAGGCTGTGGGTTATCTCCTCGATAGCGTCGGAGATACAGTGGGTAAAATCGTACATCGGGTAGATGCACCAGGCGTTCCCGGTGCGGTGGTGGGGGACTCTCCTGATTCGGTAGATGACCGGGTCCCGCATGTTGATATTAGGCGAGGACATATCTATCTTCGCCCTCAGAACGTGAGTACCGTCGGGAAACTCGCCGTTCTTCATCCTGGCGAAGAGATCTAAGTTTTCTTCGACGGTGCGGTTCCGATAGGGGCTCTCCCGCCCGGGCTCGGTCAGCGTCCCCCGATGCTCCCGAATTTCCTCCTGACTCAAACTGTCCACATAGGCCTTGTCTTTTCCGATGAGCTCGAGGGCGTACTCGTAAAGTTTCTCGAAGTAATCGGAGGCTTAATAGAGATGATCGCCCCAGTCGTAGCCGAGCCATCGGACGTCCTCCTTGATAGACTCGATGTACTCTATCTCTTCCTTTTCAGGGTTGGTGTCGTCGAACCGGAGGTGACACCGTCCGTCGTATTCCTCGGCAACACCGAAGTTGAGACAGATCGATTTGGCATGCCCTATGTGGAGATAGCCGTTCGGCTCGGGGGGAAACCGGGTAATTACGTTGCCGCCGTGTTTGCCCGCGGCGATGTCCTCGTTGATGATGGTGCGGATAAAATCGTTTTTTTCGGAAGCTCCGTTCATACTTACCCCATGCGCGCTGAATAAAGCCTCGCACGGCAGACTAAAAAAAACGAACGCCCGCGCGCGAGGCACGCGGGCATTCTAGCACAAAATCTTACGCGATTACAACGCCCTTCTTGAGGATTATGTTAGCGTAGAGCGCCGTTTCGCCCGTTGCGACGATGGCGTATGCTTCTTTAGTCCGGTCGTAGAAAGCGAAACGCTCCACATGGTCGAAGCCTTGCTCGAACCTTTCGTATTTTTTGACGATTAGCTCGTAGTCCTTCCAGATGTCGGTGGGAGTATCGTCTCCGGGCATCTTCTCCATCAGTGCGACCGGTTTCTGTACGTACTGGTCTAACGGGAAAAAGGGGAGTATCGCGTCCAGGAGTTCGGGTACTCCGTGTCCGTCGCACCGAACCAGCCTCCGGGCGTGGGAGGCGGACGGAAAGTTACCGTCGGCGATTACCAGCTCGTCGCCGTGGCCCATCTCCATGAGAATCTTGAGGAGATCGGGGCTCAGGATAGAAGGTATGTTTTTCAGCATGTTTCTCTCCCATGTGTATAGGTCATATTATTTGTAGAGAGGGCCGAAGTTTTCACAGGCCCGATAATCCGATCCTTCCAAGTCGGCCCCGAAACCGTTCCAGCTCGAGGGCCTGAATATTTTGTCTTCGGGGACATTGTGCATATTCACCGGTATACGCAGGATCGAGGCCAGGGTGATGAGATCGGCCCCGATGTGCCCGTAGGAGACGGCCCCATGGTTGGCGCCCCAGTTGGCCATGACCGAGTAGACGTTCCGGAATCTGGAGTTATCGGCGAGACGCGGAGCAAACCAGGTGGTAGGCCATGTAGGATCGGTCCGCTTGTTCAGTGTCTCATGGACCTCCGCCGGGAGATCGACGGTCCATCCCTCCGCAATCTGAAGGACCGGTCCGAGTCCCTTGACCAGGTTCATTCTGCTCATGGTAACCGGCATACCGCCCCGGCTCTTGAAGGTGACCGAGAAACCGCCTCCCCGGAAGTACTCCCGGTTAGCCGGGGGAAACTTGGCCGCGTCGAGGCATTTTCCCGCCTCTTCGGGGGTAATCTCCCAGAAGGGCTTGATTGCGGGCTTCCCGTCGATGCTCTGTTCGCCGGTTCCGTCTAAGGCGGTGGCGCCGGAATTGATCAGATGAATGATTCCGTTCGCGGCCTCTCCCTCGAGGGTGTATCCGGTGACTCTCTCTACCGCTTCCGGGCTCCAGAAGGTCCTGACGTCGGAGAAGATCTGCGCCGAGCCGGTGAGTAAGAAGCCGAAGAGCATAGCCACCGCATTCATGGCGTCGTTTTCGGTTGCCATGATGTAGGGCTCCCGGATGCCGTTCCAGTCGAACCCGGAGTTCAAGATAGTTTCCAAGAAGTCGCCGTTGGGAAAATGGTCGGTCCAGTGGCGCTGACCCTGAAATCCCCCGGCTATTGCGTTGTGGCCTAAAGCCTCCTCGCCGAATCCGAGATCGTCGAGGCGGGGATTCCCCGCCATAAGGTCCCGGGCAATCTGGGCCGTCTTCACAACGAATTCCCAGTCCTTGTCCTTATCTTCCCGGCTCTTTTGGAGATCCGGCCTTCCCGCGTTGGCGATATCGTCGCCCTCGATGCAGTTTTTCTTGACCCACCGGAGGGCCTTTGTGAACTCTTCCGGATCGTAGATTCCCTCGTCGATCCTTCGGATGATCTCGCTCATATCCACCGATTCGACTCGCATTCCCAAGTAATCCTCGAAAAAGCTGTGGTCCATGATGGATCCGGCTATCCCCATACTCACCGAGCCTAGGGAGAGGTACGATTTTCCCCGCATGATTGCCGCCCCCAGGGCCGCCCGGCAGAAGCCCAAGAGCTTTTCCTGCACATCCTCAGGAATGCTCGTGTCGTCGGCATCCTGGACGTCTTTACCGTAAATTCCGAAAGCGGGCAGCCCCTTCTGGGTGTGGGCCGCTAAAACCGCGGCGAGGTACACCGCTCCCGGCCGCTCGGTGCCGTTGAAGCCCCACACCGCCTTGGGCAGGTGGGGATCCATATCCATGGTCTCCGAACCGTAGCACCAGCACGGAGTTACCGTCAGGGACACTCCCACCCCTTCGCGCCGGAACTTCTCCGCGCAGTCCGCCGCCTCCGCGAACCCTCCTATGGTTGTATCGGCTATCACGCATTCGACCGGCATCCCGTTAGGGTAGCGAAGGTTCTCGCTCAAGAACTTCGCCGCCGATTTCGCCATATTCATGGTCTGATCTTCCAGGGATTCCCTGACCCCTTCACGCCTGCCGTCGATGGTGGGACGAATCCCGATCTTGGGAAGTCTTCCCCGGAGTCTGTTTTCCAGGGGAAGAAGCTTCATTCCTTGTACATCCGCCATACTATGTCCTCCAGTTTAATTATTGCTTTGTTTTATGTGATCTATTCCATGATCAATAAGCCGCGTTGCGAGCCTGATAATGTTCGTCCGAGCGGATATTGCCGCCGGGCCGCGTTCCGGAGTTCCGATCCGCTCGATAAGAAGTCCCGCGGCGGTGAGGCCGATCTCCTCCATCGGCTGCCGGATCGTCAGTGAAGAAAATCCTAAAAGCGAGGTGATTTCCATGTCGTCGAAATGGGCTATCCGGGCGGCCCCTTCCCGGCTGTGACCGGCTATCGTTTCGGCCAGATACTTTGCCGCCCCTAGATGCATATAGTAATTCGCGATAAAGACATACTCCGGAACCTTCTTCGATCTCAGGAGCTCCGCCATGAGATCGTAACCGCTTTGTACGTGAAAATCGCCGAAACGGATTATCTCCTCTTCCAAGGGAATTCCCCGCTCGGTAAGGGCCAGACAGTAGCCCTCGTACCGTTCCCGGGCGGAGGTCAGACTCATATCACCGCCTATGAATCCCACCCGGGAATACCCGGAATCGAGAATGTGATTTACCGCCTCACGGCTCCCCCCGGTGTTGTCGACGAGGACCGCATCGATCCCGCCGCCCTCGGGCATCCTGTCCACCGCGATAATCGGAATTCCGGCAGCCCGTACCTCCCGTGCGTGCCGTCCTTCGGAGGAGACCGGAATCCAAAGGATTCCGTCCACGCACTTCTCCGCGAGGAGGGCGATCTGCCGCCGTTCCTCATCGATGTCCTCTTTAGAGTTGCAGATGAACATACTGTATCCCGATTTCCTCAACGCGCTCTCAGCCGCTTCGGCGATATTCATAAAGAAATCGTTGACCAGCTCGGGAGCGAGAAATCCGACGGTGTAGGTCCGTTTTGTCTTAAGGCTCCGGGCGATGGTATTGAGGGTATATCCGGTGTCTACAAGGCACTCCTTGACTTTCGAACTCGTTTCGGGAGAGATCCGCGGATCGCCGTTTAAAACCCTCGAAACGGTAGAAGTCGAGACGCCTGTCAATTGCGCTATGTCCTTGAGCCGAACCGACACAAATAATCCTCCGGATGTGACTGAGTGCAATCGATTGCACAATCGGGCAACCCGAACCCTTGAATATATTTTCCCACAGGGTAGGGGGAAAATCAAGTCTCGTGCCCCAAAGAATGGGGTTTTTTATCGGATAAATCCTTATCAGACTGAATAATATGGGGTTGAAATAAAGTCATGTTCAGCTACAACCCCAAGGGAACGTGATTTAGACCAATTCCATCCCCACGATCGGGGGCACTCTCTACGAAATCCTTCGAGCTGAGAGACTCTTCCGAAAAAACCGGCGGGGCCTTTATCGAGGAGTGCAATACCTACCTCTCTTCTCACCCGGGAATTCTCTCCTTTTCAATCGGAAGGAGGGTGGAGGACCATCTGCGGGACGTGAATATCCTCGATTTTCACGTGGTCTGACGGTTTTGGTAGAGGATGTTTCATGGGGCGGTTTGCGAGATGCGGCTTCGGACCGGTTATGGTTTTTGCTGCAGCGGCAGTCGCCGCGGAGGATTGTCGGGTCGGTTGCACGATCGAAGGCTTCGGTGAGGGGGTGCTGCGGGTACTCCTCTTTACCGAAACGGATATGGGCCAGCCCGGACAACCTATTTCGCCGCAGGGAGCCTGATCCTCCTCCGGTAAGAAGGGAGGGACAAAGACCCCTGACCGCCGTAGACATCCGGAAAATCATAATTTTTTACCGATATTCTTTTCAAATTACGCATGTTTTCCCCGATGTCCGTGCCGGTAAAAGAGGCTACATTTTTAACCAAATCATTTGGGGAGGTGGCGTCATGTGGAGAAAATGGTACGGAGCGGCTCCGGTCACGGGATTTCTCGGCGTCCTCGGTCTTTTTTTGATTCTTGCGGGATGTCCCGATCCGGCCGACACGATCTCCTCCGGCAGTTCCTTGGAAGGATCGATCACTATTGCCGAAGGTGCGGACAAGACGGAGACCGCCGATGTCGAGCTAAAGATATATTCGGACACCGCGGTGCGTATGCGCTTTTCCAATGACGGGGAGTCCTGGTCCGATTGGTTCGATTACACCGAAACATACCGGTGGACTCTCGAGGAGGGGAACGGAACCAAAACCGTCTATGTCGAGCTGGAAGACCAACACGGGGAGATCCAGCGGATGAGCGATATCATAATCCTCGATGCGCCCTTGGCCGGGAGCGTCTCCTTCACCGTCGAAGACGGCGCGGCGGCGGTAAACAGCTTCAATGTAACCCTCCACATAGAAACGACAGGGATCGTCAGGATGCGCTTCTCCAATGACAAAACTGTGTGGTCCCCTTGGCTCGAACCTTCAACGACGTGTCCCTGGGAACTCGAGCCGGGGGGAGGCTATAAGACCGTTTACGGCCAGTTCGAAGACGAAAAGGGAGAGATCATCTCTGCCGAGGACGGGATCAATCTTAATGTCGTCGGTCCGACGGCTTCCTTTGGTATAGAAGGAACGGCTGCCTACACAAAAACCGCTAAGGTCAATCTGGTAATCACGGGCGAGGCAATAACCGAAATGCGCTTTAAGAACGGAAACGGTGAGTGGTCGGACTGGACCGCCTTCGAATCACCGAAATTGTGGAATCTTCCCTCCGGAGACGGGACAAAGATGGTATATGGACAGTTTAAAAACGAAGCGGGAGGAATCACCGAAACCGGAGACGGGATTATTCTCGACGAAACCAAGCCGGTTGTGAATAAATTTGTCATCAACAACGACGCTGCGTATGCGAATAAGAGGGAGGTAGTGCTGAACTGCAGTGTAAGCGACGCGATGGGAGGCCCTATCGAGGCCAGGATTTGGAATTCCCAAATCAATCCGATGGACGACTGGGTCGATTATGAATCGAATGTTTCTTGGACCCTTCCTGCAGGAGTTGGATCCAAGACCGTCTGCGCCGAGTTTAGGGACCCCGCGGGAAATACTGTGTATCGAGAGGATTCGATCATTCTAGACGATAAACCTCCGGTCCTGACCTCCTTCAAGATCAACAACGGCGCTCAGAGCACGAACTCCGATTACGTGACCTTGTACAATAATGTAAGCGGGGCGTCGAAGATGCGCTTCAGAAACAGCGGCGGTAATTGGGGACATTACGACTATGAATCCACCAAGAGCTGGAGGCTGTCCGCCGGAGACGGGCCTAAGCGGGTGTATGCCGAGTTCGAAGATGATGCAGGCAATACGATTTCGGCAAACGCTGATATTCTCCTCGATGAATACCGCAGGCTCAAAGTGACCATCGAGAAGATCGATGTTATCGAAGACAGCGATTACGGGAACGCGGAGATTTACTGGGATTTTTCCATAAACAAACATGAAGACATTTTTTGGGGAGACCAAATTACCATAACCAGCCGCCCAGAGAGCAATCCTCTCTCTTGGAGCGATGATTGGGATCCCATACTAATCAATATAGCCGCTGAAATATCGATAAAGCGGGGAAGCGGCAATTTCCTAAATCTGAGCGGGGGGGTCTATGAGAGCGACCGAGGGGACGATGAAAAGGCCGAGCTGCCGTATATCAATTACTACTACGATACCTGGGGACTCGGGGCACATCAAAAAACTCTGGGTTCCGGCGATTTCAAGGTAAAACTCTATTGGAAGATCGAAAAGATCCATTGATCGAGACGGACCGCCGAGGGAGGCGGTCCGCCGTCAGGGTGTATGATTCCTACGTAGGCTGAGGACCCAAGGTTAACCCTTCACCGAACCGGCTAAAAGCCCGCGGACGAAGTAGCGCTGCAAGGCGAAGAAGATGATCAGCGGCAGCAGCATACTGACGAAGGCTCCGGAGGTCAGAAGGTGCCAGTCCTGCCCCCGAGAGCCCGCCATGTTGAGGAGGCGCTGGGTGAGGACTATGACGCTGCTTCCCCGCCCCGATCCGAGAAATACCAAGGCAACCAGCAGATCGTTCCACACCCAGATGAACTGAAAGATGGCGTAGGAGGCCAGGGCGGGCATCGACAGGGGCAGGATCAGCCGGATAAAAGTCTTGAAGTGGGTGGCCCCGTCGATAAAGGCCGATTCCATAATGCTCCTCGGTATGGTGCTTATATAGTTGAACAGGAGATAGACGGCAAGGGGCATTCCGAAGGCGGTATGGGCGAGCCATATCCCTAAGAAAGTACCGTTCAGCTGGATCCGCTGATAGTCTCTGAGGATCGGGATAAGGGCGATCTGCAGGGGGACCACCAGGATGGCGACGATCCCTACGAACAACGCCTTTCGCCCGGGAAACTTGAGCCAGGCGAATCCGTAGGCGGCGAAGGCGGCTATCAATATGGGGATGACCACCGCCGGGATGGTGACGGTCAGACTGTTCAGGAAGGCGGAGAGCATATTATCGCCGCTCGCACGGACCGTTTCCCCCTCCGAATTGACGAAGGTAAAGTCTTTACCGGCTAAGACCTGCCGGTAGTTGTCCAGGGTCACCCCGCCGGTCTCCCGGTTGAACACCCTCCACCATCCGGTTCGGGATACTTCGTCCGCGGGGCGGATCGAGGTAATGAGCACTCCTATGGTGGGGATGGACCAGATAATAATGATGGCGATGAGAACCGCGTGTATTATGAGCTGTGAAACCGCTTTTTTTCGTTTGAGGCTTGTCTTGGTAGCCATTAGAACACCTCCCTTTTGCCGAATTGCCGCAGATTGTACCAAATGACCGGAATGACCGCGATCAGGATGACTAAGGCTATGGCGGAGCCCCGCCCGTAGTGGAGGAATTTGAACATCTGTTTGTACTGCTGACTCGCTAGGACCTCGGTGCCGTAGAGGCCGTTGGTCATGGCGTAGACGATATCGAAGATCTTCAAAGTCAACAACAGGATGGTCGTGGAGATGGTGACTATGGTCCCCCGAATAAAGGGGATGATGACGCTGAAGATGATGCGTATCTCCGTAGCCCCGTCGATCCGGGCCGCTTCGAGGAGCTCGTTGGGTACCCCCTTTATGGCCGCCGAGAAGACCACCATGGCGAACCCGGTCTGGAGCCACACGAAGATGATGATGAGAAAAATGGTGTTCCAAGGGCGGACTGTAATCCAGCCTACCGGATCACCGCCTAATGCGCTGACGACGGCGTTCAGGACTCCGATCTGCTCCATATTGGGCGGTTTGTAGGCATAGACGAACTTCCAGATAATACCCGCTCCCACGAAGGAGATGGCCATGGGGAGGAAGACGAGGGCCTTTCCTAACCGCTCCATCTTCGAGCGATCGGTCAAGAGGGCCACGATGAGCCCCATGGCGACGGCCAAGCCGGTTCCCAAGACGAGCCACAGCAGGTTGTTGCGGAACGATAGGAGCATGGTCCGCTCGGTAAAGACGTACAGGAAGTTTTCGATACCGACGAAATTATCTGAAAACTTGTCGAAAAAGCTTAAGTACAGGGTCCTGATGGTGGGAATAAACAGGTACCATGCGAGAATCCCTATGGCAGGACCCACGAATAGAAAGGGGATGAACCTGCTCCGCCATTTAACCGGCAGCCGCTGTATCAGCCAGTTCGTCACGAAATAGAGCGCCGCGACACCGCCGACTCCCCAGATGATAGCGACAGCGGTTATGACCACCTGCGGTGCCCCGCTGTCCCGGAGAAAAATGAAGCCTATATACAGTACAACGAAAGTAGCCGCGGGAACGAAAAGGGCAAAAAGGATTCTCCCGATAGCGGTTACGATCCGCTGGAGCACGCCGTACTTCGTTTCCCCTTCGGCTGGAATAAAATCACCCATAAAACCTCCTCCTTTCTCGGCTGGACCTCGGAAGAATAGCTATGCTCGAGGAATGCCGGGCCCGGAAATTATCCCGGGCCCGGAGATGTAAGCTGCAGTGACGGACCTATTCGGGCCAGCTCTCTTCTATAGATTGTAGTACATCGTCGATGGGGACGCCACTGAGCATGTCGGTCATGCCGGTCCAAAAGGTCCCCGCGCCTACTTCGGCGGGCATAAGGTCCGACGCGTCGAATCTGAAGACCTCGGCGTTCACGAGAATCTTCGCGAGCTCCCGCTCTATGGGCTTTCCGTAATCATCGAAGTCCTGGTCCTGGTGGGGGAAAAGGGCGCCCCCTGCGGTAGCCCAGTTCCGGGCCGATTCCCAGGTAGTCAGAAACTCCATGAACTGCCGGACCTCCGGGGTATCGTTGAAGACCACGAACTGATCGCCCCCGCCTAGGACCGGTGTGCCGTATTCGGGATTTATCTCCGGAAGAGCAAATACGCCGACCTCTTCCTCGAGGTTCGCTTGAACGTCCTCCTGCATGAACCCGGTTACAAAGTTCCCCTGCCGGTGGAGCCACGCCTGCGGCGGGTTCTCGTAGAGGGGTTTGATGGCGTCGCCGAAGTACGTGGTGAGGATGGTGGTAGATCCGCCTAAGGTATAGTCCTCGTTAAGCCAGATGTCGGCCATGGTCTCCGCCGCTTCGACGACCGAAGGATGGTCGAAGGGGATTTCGTGGTTGACCCATTGGTCGTATCTCTCGGGTCCCGCGGTCCTGAGCATGATGTCTTCCATCCAGTCGGTGGCGACCCACCCGGTGGCGGCACCGCTTTCCATGCCGATGGACCAGGGAACGCCCCCGTCGGCGACTATCTGATCGCAGAGGGCAATAAGCTCGTCCCAGGTCTCGGGCACCTCGTATCCGGCTTCCTCGAATTCAGGTTTGGGATACCATACAAAACTCTTGGCGTTGACCCGGTGGAATACACCGTATACATCGCCCTCGTAACTGCCTAAGTCCTTCCATGCCGGAGTGTAGTTATCCTCGATTTTCTCCACAATCTCCGGCCACAGGGGAACGAGGAAATCCCGTTCGGCGAACTCGTGCATCAGTCCGGGTTGGGGTAACGCCGCGATATCCGGGGGGGTCCCCGCCTCGGATAGGACGAAGATCTGGACCTCGAACTCCGGGGAGCCCTCGTACTGGACGTCGATTCCGGTCCTGTCCTCGAAGGGCTTGAAAGACTCCTCGAAGCGCAGGGCCTCCTCGTCCCGGAAGGCTCCGAAGATGTTGACGACCTGAGGTTCGGCCTTTTCGGTCTTTTCGGCGGCGGTTTCCGCCTTCTCCTCTTTTTTGCATCCGATGAAAAAGATTCCGAGTACAGCTATGACGATCATAAGAACGATCAGCTTTTTCATGAAATACCTCCTAAAAATATTTTTGAGGCACAACGTGCCGTTTCGTGCTTATATATTTCCCTTGCCTCCGCTTCGCGACTCCCGTGAGCAGGAATCTCTGACGACGAGGACAGGTTCCACGATCTTCCTCAAAGGGGTTCCCGCCGGGGATTCATCGTCCTCTATGATCTCGAGGAGCCTTTTGACCCCGAGATTGGCCTGCTGCTCCTTAGGCTGGTGCACAGTGGTCAGACGAGGCCTGAAAAGACCCCCTAAAAGAATGTCGTCGTATCCGATGACCCCGATATCCTCGGGCACCCGATATCCCAACTCCCTCAGTGCTTCTATCGCTCCTAAGGCAACGATGTCGGCCTGGGCGAAAATCCCGTCTATACCGGATAGGACGGACTCGTTGTCGACGATCGACTTGAAACCGTAATCGAAGCTCACCTCGCCGTAGAGGATATGATCCTCCGCGGGCTCGATCCCGTTGTCGTTCAGCGCGGCGAGGAACCCTTCGGTCCGGTCGAAGTATTCGGTCTTGGAAAGATCTTCGGTCATGGTGATAATCCGGTCCCGCCCCGAACGGATCAGGTGTTCCCCCGCGAGATATCCGCCTCTGAAGTGGTCGGTGTAGATGTATTCCGCCGGGCCGTCGAAGTGACCGTGCTTGAAGTGGAGAAAGATGTGGGGCAGGGAATAGCGCTCTATAAGCTCCCGGTCCTCCTCCGCGAGATTAGGTATTATCAGGAGGAGTCCGTCAACTTTCTTTTGGGTTATCAGTCTCCGTATGTTGCTCTCACCGGTGCTCTTGTTCTCGGGAAAGGTGATTATGCTGTCGTATGCCGCCGCGTCGAGGTTTATGCGGATCAGGTCGAGAAGCTGGGCTATATAGAGGGAGTTTCGTTGCGCATCGTAGACTTCGGAACAGATGATCCCGATGGTTCCGGTCCTCCGGGTGCTCAGGCTCCGGGCGCTCGAGTTCAAGTCGAAATGGTATTCCCGGGCGAGTTTTTTTATTCGTTCCTTTGTCTCCTTGGAGATTAGGGGACTGTTGTTGAGGCTGCGGGAGACGGTGGAATGGCTGACTCCGGCGAGTTTCGCCAGATCCTTGATCGTCATAGTACGGCAGGCCCGGTACAAAGGGTTCCGTACTTATATGCAAACGTGTGCATTACCTTTTTAATGTACCCCATCCGAATTACGGTGTCAAGGAAAAACTTTAATTGCCGCGGGCTTCGGCGCAGCCGTCTCCGAGGCGTATGCGATCATCCCGGTGATCTATCTCGACCGCGGGACCCTCCCTGCTGTAAACGGTCCTTTCCCCGGTAATGTCCAGGTGCAGAGTTCCTCCGCGATAGGCAAGAGAGAAAGCGAGATGTGTTATCTTCCCCGGGAGGGATGGAGAAAAGCGGAGTATCTCACCGTCGTCCCGCATGCCCGCGAATCCGTAGACCAACCCCAGCCACACGCCTCCCATGGCCGCGGCGTGAATCCCGTCCCGGGTGTTCCGGTTGATATCGTCTAAATCCATATAGAGGGTATCCAGGAAGTACTCGTACCCCCTTTCGGGGTCGCCCGTTTCGGTGGCCAGTATTCCCTGGACGCACGCGGCCAGGGAGGAATCCCCCGTTGTCAGCCGGTCGTAGTAGGCGTAGTTGCGCCGTTTTTCATCAAGAGAGAAGAGCCTGCTCTGCAGGAAGAGGGCTAAGACCAGATCGGGCTGCTTGAGGACCTGATACCGGTAGATCGTCAGGGGATGATAGTGGAGGAGGAGGGGATAGTTCTCCCGCGGGGTGTTCTCGAAGTCCCATTCCGCCTTTCGTAAAAAGCCGTCGTCCTGGGGATAAATACCCAGCTCCTCGTCATAGGGGATGTACATGGCCTCAGCGGCCCGTTCCCAATCGGTTATTTCCTCTTCGACTAGGCCGATTTTTTCGGCTACCTCGTGGTATCTCTCGGGCGTTTCGGCCCGCATTTTTCGGGCGGTCCGGGCTGCGTACTCGAGGTTGTCCCGGGCCATCAGGTTGGTAAAGCAGTTGTTATCCACCATGGCGGTGTACTCGTCGGGTCCGGTCACCATATTGATGCAGAATCCCTTCCCCTCGATGTAGTCGCCGAAATCGTCCCAAAACCGGGCGGCTTCGAAGAGGATTTCCGCCGCGAAATCGGCTGGGAGCCCCTCCGCGTTCCGGGCCCGGGCGTGCCGCTTGATCGCATAGGCGATGTCGGCGTTGATATGATACTGAGCGGTCCCCGCCGGGAAGTAGGCGGAGGCCTCCCGTCCGTCGATGGTCCGCCAGGGATAGAGACATCCCCGGTGATGGAGCTCCGCCGCCCGGGCCCGCGCGGCGGGGAGGGTGGTGTTCCGATATCGGATAAGGGCTTCCGCTATCTCGGGACAGGTGTAGGTAAAGAAGGGAAGCATGTAGATCTCGGTGTCCCAGAAATAGTGTCCCTCATAACCGCTGCCGGTCATTCCCTTGGCGGGGATGTTCCGCCTGCCGTCCCTCCCCGCCGCTTGGAGAAGATGGAATTGGCTGAATCTGACCGCGGAATGAATGTCTTTTTCCGCTTCGATTTCGAAGTCGGCGGCGTCCCAGAATCGGTCGAGACGGCTTCGCTGTTCTTCCCGTAGTCCGGTGAAGCCGAGTCGTGATGCTTCCTCGATCGCTTCTCGCGCGGAGGCGGCGGGACTCTCCGTTTCGGCGTCGAGTGAAGTGGAATAGGCAATATACTTCTCGAATACCATCTCGTCATCGGACTCGAGGGGTATTTCAAAGGTATGCCGGGTACGATAGAGCTGAGTCTCGGTATCGCTCCAATGCCGGTGACCGGAGACTACCGCGTTCTCCACCGCCGAAACCAGGCGGAGCTTACTGTTCTGAGTCGTATGGCGAAAGACGGCTCCTGTTTCGGTATGTTCCCGCCCTTGGAGGATTATCGGCTTCCGCCTGAAATGGAGCCCTAAACGGGGATCCTTGTGGGCTTCCTTCCCGATGAGAGGGACCGACAGGGCTGAGATGAGGCTGATGTGAACGTGTGCATTGATTGCGCGACACGAAATCCTCAAGGCCGCCGTATGAGAACGGGAGAAGGAAACCAGCCTTGAAAAACTAAACTCCATCTCCCGTCCCGCCGGGCTTCTCCACCGGACCCGTCTCTCGAGGGTACCTTCCCGCATATCCAGGTATCTCTCGTAGGCGAGAAGCTCTCCCTCGGTCATATCGAATTCCTCGCTATCTACCAAGATCTTTACGTAGGTGCCGTCCGGAACCTCGAGCATCCGCTGCCGGTCCTCCGCGTATCCGTAGGCATGCTCGCCGTAAATTATGGGCTCGGTTTCGTGAAAACCGTTTATAAAAGTCCCGGGCTTGTAGCTGTTGGAATGTTCATCGAAGCTCCCTCTGATCCCTAAGAAGCCGTTGCCTAGGGAGAAGAGGGTTTCGTACTTCGGAACCTCCGTGGGGATGAATTGTGTTTCGTGTAAGGTCCATGAAGCGTCGTTGCTCATTGTATTTATTGTACAGGGATAGGAAAAAAAAGCAAAGTCATCTATTATTTCCTCATGAAACAATATCGGGTAGCCTCGATCTCCTTGGGAATTCTCGCGGCTATCGCCGTAGGCGTGGTCCTCGACCTTGCCCAGACCGTCATTATCCCCTTAGTCATCGCGGTCCTGTTGAGCTTTATCCTCGAGCCGATTATCCGCTTTCTCATGAAAAGACTCAAGTTCCCCAGGCTCCTCGCAATTATCCTGGTAATCCTTACCATCTTCGGTTTCTTCTATCTGATCGGTTTGTTCGTATATAACAGTGCCCAGTCCTTCGTCCGGGAGTATCCGAATTACCTCGGAAAATTCCAGAAGATATTTTATGATATCAATCAGCGCTATCTAGGACGACTGGATATTCCCGACGATCTGCTGGGCCGGATCGACTGGTCCGGTGCCATCCGGGAAACCATCGTCAGCTGGTCCGGCTCGTTCGTGGGGTTCTTGGGGGTCCTCTTCATTATTCTCATCTTTTTGTTTTTTCTCTTTCTGGAAAATCCTATGTTCAAGCGGAAGCTCAAAGCCGCTTTTCCGCTCCACTCCAGCCGGCGCATCGGCATTATCATGGAGCACATCATCCGTCAGGTCAGCCGGTACTTGAGCGTCAAGTTCTTTATAAGCGCATTGACCGGTTTCCTGATCTGGTTGAGCCTTACCATAATCGATGTTGATTTTCCCTTGATCTGGGCGACCCTCGGGTTCTTCCTCAACTTCATACCCAACATAGGCTCCTTCATTGTGAGCGCGGTAATCATCCTCGTGAGTTTTATCCAGTTCTATCCTGCGCTCGGCCGGGTGGCGGCGGTCGCGGTGAGCATGATCACAATCCAGACGATCGTGGGCAGTATTCTCGACCCGAAGCTCCAGGGGGACCGGCTCAACTTGAGTCCCGTGATTATTCTATTTTCCCTCCTCTTCTGGGGATGGCTGTGGGGCGTGGTCGGGGCGATTCTCTCCATCCCCATTACCGCTACAATCAAGATCATCTTGGAAAATGTTCCTAACTTAAAGCCCGTCGGAGTTCTCATGGGAACGGGACACAAGGTCCGGCGGCGGCACCTGTTCCTCAAGAAACGGTCCCCAAGCCGTGAAAAGCCATCTGCCCGGGTCGAAGAATAGAGGTTGGAATCGGGTAGGCAATCAGGCTCTTTTGTGGTAGGGTACCAATCCGTTATGGACAAAAAGCGAATACTTACCGGGGACAGGCCCACGGGAAAGCTCCATCTGGGGCATTACGTGGGAAGCCTGGCTAACCGGGTTAAACTGCAGCACGAGTACGAGTGTTTCTTTATTATAGCGGATCTCCACACTCTGACCACGAAGCCGGAGAAGGAGTCGATCGACGGGATTGCCGAGAACGCCCGGCAGATGGTCCTAGATTATCTCGCCTGCGGCATCGACCCGGAGAAATCGGTCATCTATCTCCAGTCGGCGGTCCACGAGGTGTACGAGATGAATCTGATCTTCGAAATGCTCGTCACCGTGCCCCGGCTCCAGCGTATCCCCAGTCTCAAGGAGATGGCCAAAGGGGCTAATCTCGGCGAAATGCCCTTCGGACTCTTAGGATATCCGGTCCTCCAAGCAGCGGACATCCTGATGCCCCGGGCCCATCTTGTTCCGGTGGGGAAGGACAACGAATCCCACGTGGAGATGACCCGGGAAATCGCCCGCAGGTTCAACACTTTCTACGGCGAGATCTTCCCCATTCCCGACGTTATGATTGGGGATGTTCCGACCTTAGGGGGGACCGACGGGAGCGCCAAGATGTCCAAGAGTCTCGGTAACACCATCCTCCTCTCGGACGACGAGAAAACGGTCCGGAAGAAGATCTTCGGTATGTACACCGACCCCAACCGGGTCCGAGCCGATATTCCCGGAACCGTTGAGGGAAACCCGGTCTTTATCTATCACGACATCTTTAATCCCGATCGCGTGGAAGTAGAGGAACTCAAAGACCGCTACAGGCGCGGCGCCGTGGGGGACATCGAGGTGAAGGAGAAGCTCTTCGCCGCGGTGGACCGATTCCTGAAACCCATACGGGAGCGGCGGATGGAATACGGGGAACGGTCCGGCTTCGTCGACGAGGTCATTTACGACGGCACGATGCGCATGCGGGAAGAGGCGAGAAGCACCCTGACCGAGATGAAACGCGCCATGGGGTTAAGTGGAATCTGGAACAAAATCAGCCGGAAGGCCGAAAAGACGAAGAAGAAAAAGGCGGCGGTCGAAGGATAACCGCGCACGGTGTCTTCCGACCGCCGGATTCGGCTACCGATATTAAAAGAAAAGAAAGGATTTTCTCAATGACCCGGAACGAATTCATCCAGCTCGAAGATCTCTACAGTGCACGTAACTACAGTCCCGCCGGTCCCGTCCTGACCCGGGGCAAAGGGGTGTGGGTCTGGGACACCGAGGGGAACCGGTACCTCGACTGCGTGAGCGGGTATGGTGCCGTCAATCAGGGACACTGTCACCCTAAGATCTTCCGGACCCTTGTCGAGCAGGCGGAGAAGTTGAGCCTAGTATCCCGGGCCTTCCGTACCGATCAGATCGGTCTCTTCTCCAAGGATATCTGTGAGTTCACAGGTTCGGTCCGGGTGCTGCTCATGAACTCCGGCGCGGAAGCGGTCGAAACGGCGCTCAAAACGGTGCGCAAGTGGGGGTATGTCAAAAAGAAAGTCCCCGAGGATCGCGCCGAGATCATTGTCTGCGACGGGAACTTTCACGGCCGAACCATCACCGTAGTCGGTTTTTCCAGTATCGATAAATATCGAGACGGATTCGGCCCCTTTACTCCCGGATTCATCCGGGTTCCCTACGGCGACCTCGAGGCGATGAAGCAGGCGGTGACCGAAAACACCGTGGGAATCATGGTGGAACCGATCCAGGGCGAGGGCGGCATGGTGGTTCCTCCCGCAGGGTATCTGGCGGGGCTTCGAGATCTGTGCACCGAAAAGAACGTCAAGCTCGTCTTCGACGAGATTCAAAGCGGCTTAGGGCGTACCGGAGAGCTTCTGGCCGAAGAGTATGAATCGGTCAAGGCGGATGTCTGCATTATCGGCAAGTCCTTAGGGGGCGGGTTTGTTCCGGTCTCGGCGGTTCTGGCGCGGGGCGACGAGCTCGACGTTTTAGGCCCCGGCGAGCACGGGAGCACCTTCGGAGGTAATCCTCTGGCCTGCGCGGTGGGCAGGACCGCCCTCTCGGTCCTTACGGAGGATAAAATGATCGAAAACGCCGCCGCGAAGGGAGAGGTTCTCAAGGAGGCCGTCCTCGGCATGAGGGGAAAGCGGATCGCGGGGGTCCGCGGCAGAGGAATGATGCTCGGTATCGAGCTGAACGAACCGGCCGCTCCGGTGTGCAAGGAGCTTATTGCAGCCGGGCTCTTGTGTAATGCCGCGGGGGAATCAATTGTCCGTTTTACCCCGCCTCTGACCTTGAATGAGGAACAAGTGGGCTGGGCCCTGGAGAGGCTGGAAGAAGTCCTCGAGTAATCCGAGGGTTTATCGGGTAGACTTGGTCCGGACAAGCTCGTCCGCCGCCGCGGCCGCTAAGAGGACGCACTTCTCGGAGCTCTTCGTGACGAATTTTCTGAAAAACGGGGGGCTGGAACCGTCGGCATCGTCCGAAATCACCTTGAAGCTCAAGAACCGGATTCCGTTTATCTCGGCGACGATAGCGGCGGCGGCGCTTTCCATATCCACCGCCGAGGCCCGGAGCTCTTCGGTCAGGAAGCGGTAGGCTCCGTGATTTTTCCGTGTGATCACGGAATCGCCGGTAACGATGCGGCCGGAATGTATCCGGAACCCCTTGGGTCGGAGTGCAGTTACCGCGCGAAAGAGGTCCGGGTCAGCGGAAATCTCCCGCATCCCCGTCTGGGGTATTTCGCCGCGGTGTTTCACGAAGGGCCTCGCGTCGAAATCCCACTGGATAGAGCTCTCCGCGACG
>JBKHAJ010000026.1:0-19998 GCA_046542935.1 Spirochaetia bacterium
GTTTATCGACCTGGTCTAACCGTTTATCGACCTGCTCGAACCGTTTGTCGACCTGCTCGAAGCCGCGGAGCATGAGTTCCCGCTGGTTCTTGAGCTCTTCCTCGACCCGGACCATACGGTCCCGGATCTCCAGATCGTATTTATCGGGCCGAGGATAGTAATTCATGGAGCCGAGCCACTCGGGAAGGCGGGTTTTTACATAATCGCCGATTGTTCTGAGCTCTTGCTCACCTAAAGCCATTGCCATGTTCCTCTCCTTATAATGTAACCGTTTCTACAAGGATATACAAGGAAACGAACGGCGGTGCTTCAAACACGCGCCTTCACGGGAGGGAGGGGCGTATCCGATTTTTTACTCGGTCGTATCCAATTCGGCAAGGAAAATTTTAAATTTTTCAATATCTTTTTTAAGCGGTTCGTGCGCCCTTAGGCATTTTGTTACGACTTCATCAAGACGCTCCCAATCATACGCAAGACTAAAATAATACCTTTTAAAATGCCTGAACCTGAGGAGTTCATAGAGATCATTAAAAACATCGTCGGAAACGGCCCTGGGACGGACTTTCCGTATGGTTAATGTCATTTTTTCCAGCAGGTCCTTATGCCATCTATCGCTTGAAAGCTGATTTTCGAAATACTGGGAAATTCTCAAAAACATCGTCTCCACGCAGGTGTAATAGCTTTCGATAATAGATCCGATCATGGCCGCGGAACGTTTTGTCCTGCCTAAAAGCTTCAGATCATGCTCGAGTGCTGCCGTCAGCTCACCGAATAAATCATCGAGCACTAGGGTCTGTTTTTCAATATACGCGGTCAGAACCGCAGACGTCCTATCACCGTTCATAGACGAGTCTTCCCCGTTCCCGAATGTCCTCCGCGTAAACAGGGTGGATACGTTCCAGTTCTACCAGATCGACGGAAAACTCAGACATATCTTCCGCCTCGCTTTGCGCGTGAAGCCCTTCGAGGGGACCTGATAACCCTTCTACCGCAATATCGATGTCGGAATGCTCGCCAAAGAGTTCGGTATTCTCCAGAGATCCCCAGGTATATACCCTTTTCGGATTATAGCGGTCGATAATGAAATTTATTATTCTTTCCCGGTCCTCGAGCGCCCGGCCGAGACGATCATGAACATCGTGTAAACGCTTCTCCCGCTTCTTTCGGAGATGTTCTCTCGCCTGTGTAATATTAAAACCGCTCACCGCGCTTCCTCTCCTTATACTGTAATCGTTTCTACAAAGATATACAAGGAAACGAACGGCGGTGCTTCAAACACGCGCCTTCACGGCAGGGCGCAAAAAAACCCCGGCGCCGGGCGTCGCTCCGTCGGGCCGGGGTTACATTTCCGTTTAGACTGTGTACTTATCTGCCGGCGAGGGCGGATTCGGCTATCGCCTGGAACCGCGATGTGGTTCCGGTCGCTCCGGACACGCCGTCTACCGCGTCCACCGATCCGCCGTCTACAAGCTGGGCTTCCAGCTGCTTTATGGCCATAGCCGGTCCCATGCCGGGATACTGTTCGGACCACCTGTCGGCATACCCGCTGTCGAGGCTCTTCCGGTTTCCGTCGGCGTCGTACTCGTCATAGTCGACCGCACGGATTTCGTTTCCCTCTACTGCAATGGTGATACGGCCCTGCCAGCCCCGTTCGTCACGTTCGTCTTCGGCGGTGAGAATGGAAACCCCGTCCTCCGCCGTTTCCGTTTTGCCGCCGCACGACGCGAGAACAAAAACGAGTAATACGGCGCTCACCAGGACAACACCCTTGCTAAAAATATTTCTTTGGTTCATATCTGTACTTTCTCCTTAGCCGATTAGCTTAGTTGAAAATACTCACGGATCTAACCGCCGTATATAACCCATTCAGCCTACCCGCCGCGGGGCGGTCGAGCCTGCCTCGGCGGGTTTTAGCCGACTTCCCGCTGCAGGTCCCCCACTTTATCGGTCTTTTCCCAGGAAAAATCGTCCCTGCCGAAATGACCGTAGGTGGCGGTCTTCTGATAGACCGGACGCTTGAGATCGAGGGTCTTGATGATTCCCGCGGGGCTTAAGTCGAACACCTTCTGTACCGCGTCTTCGATCTTTTTCTCGTCGGCCTTAGCGGTCCCGAAGGTATCCACCATAACGCTGACCGGAAAAGGCACGCCTATAGCGTATGCAAGCTCCACCTCGCACCGTTCGCAGAGGTCAGCGGCAACCACGTTCTTCGCTACGTACCGGGCCATATATGTCGCCGAGCGGTCCACCTTACTCGGGTCCTTGCCGCTGAAAGCGCCCCCGCCGTGACGCCCCATGCCGCCGTAGGTGTCGACGATAATCTTCCGCCCGGTAAGCCCAGCGTCGCCGTGGGGCCCGCCGATGACGAACCGTCCCGTCGGGTTTACATAGTATTTGGTTTTCTCGTCTAAGAGTCCCGTCGGCTCTAAAACCGGTTTGATAATCTTGGCAATTATCTGCTTCTTGAGCTCTTCGTAGGTAATGTCTTCGTCGTGCTGATGGCTGACGACGACTGAATCGATCCTAGTCGGAGTGTGCCCTTCATATTCGATGGTCACCTGGCTCTTGCTGTCGGGCCTGAGCCACGTAAGTCCGCCGCTCTTCCGCTTTTCCGCCGCGAACAAGAGCAGCTGGTGGGCGTAGTGGATGGGGGCGGGCATCAGCTCGGGGGTCTCCTTGCAGGCGTAACCGAACATCATTCCCTGGTCGCCGGCCCCCTGCTGCCCCTGAAAGAGACCGGTGCCGGATACTCCCTGGGAAATGTCGGGACTCTGGCTGTGGATGGTGCTCATCACCGCCATGCTTTCGTAGTCGAGGCCGTATTCGGGGCGGTCGTACCCTATTTTCTTTGCCACTCCCCTCGCAACTTCCTGGAAATCGACGTATGTTTCGGTTGTAATCTCGCCGCCTATCAAGATCATTCCGGTGGTGGTAAACGTCTCGCAGGCGACCCGGGAATTCGGATCATCGGTAAGACACGCGTCTAACACCGCGTCGGATACCTGGTCCGCAAGCTTGTCGGGATGTCCCTCGCTGACCGATTCGGATGTAAAAAGGTATTTTCTCTGTTCCATTGCTGTACTCCTGTAGTATTTCGTCCGGTCTAGTACCGGTAGTGTTCGGGCTTATAGGGCCCTTCTAAGGGAACGCCGATGTAGTCGGCCTGTTCTTTGGTCAGTTTTGTCAGTTTGACGCCGATTTTTTCTAAATGCAGCCGGGCAACTTCTTCATCGAGGACCTTAGGAAGCCGGTACACGTCCACATCGTAATCGTCCCGATTCTCCCACAGGTCTATCTGGGCCAAGGTCTGATTGGAAAAGCTGTTGGACATAACAAAACTCGGATGGCCGGTGGCGCAGCCCAAATTAACCAGCCGCCCTTCGGCGAGCATTAAAATCGAATGGCCGTCGGGGAATACGTACTTGTCCACCTGGGGCTTGATGTTGATTTTTTCGATTCCCGGAAAGGCGTTCAGCTTGTCCACCTGGATTTCGTTGTCGAAATGGCCGATGTTGCAGACGATGGCCTGGTCTTTCATCTTCGCCATATGCTCGACGGTAATGACGTCCTTGTTCCCGGTGGTGGTGACGTAGATGTCCCCCTCGCCCAAGGTTTCTTCGATAGGCTTTACCTCGTACCCCTCCATAGAGGCCTGAAGGGCGCAGATGGGGTCGATTTCGGTAACAACAACACGGGCTCCCATGCCGCGGAGACTCTGAGCCGATCCCTTGCCGACGTCGCCGTACCCGCAGACGACCGCGACTTTACCCGCGGTCATGACATCGGTGGCCCGCTTGATGCCGTCTACCAGACTTTCACGGCAGCCGTAGAGGTTGTCGAACTTGCTCTTCGTGACGCTGTCGTTGACGTTGATGGCAGGGACTAAGAGGGTACCCTGCTTCTTACGTTGATAGAGCCGATGCACCCCGGTGGTGGTCTCTTCGCTGACTCCCTTCCATTCGGACGCTACTGCGTGCCAGTGTTTCGGTTTTTCCTTGTTGATTTCCAAGAGGAGCTTCTTGATAACGTTCTCTTCCCGGTTGTCGGTAGGCTGTTTTGCCCAGTCGTCGCCCTTTTCGAGCTCGTATCCCTTGTGGACCAAAAGGGTGGCGTCGCCGCCGTCGTCGACGATCAGGTTCGGGCCTTTTTCTCCAGGGAAAGAGAGGGCGTCGTAGGTACACTCCCAGTATTCTTCCAGAGTCTCTCCCTTCCAGGCGAAAACGGGAACCCCCTTGGGATTCGCTTCGGTGCCGCCGGTTTCGGGTCTGCCGACCACAACCGCCGACGCGGCATGGTCCTGGGTGGAAAAGATGTTGCAGCTCGCCCAACGGACGTCGGCCCCGAGTTCGGCTAAGGTCTCGATCAACACCGCGGTCTGAATAGTCATGTGGAGCGATCCGGTGACACGGGCGCCTTTGAGAACCTTGTCCTTTCCGTATTTTTCACGGATGGCCATAAGGCCGGGCATTTCTTTTTCCGCGATTTCGATCTCTTTCCGGCCCCATTCGGCAAGAGCAATGTCCTTGATTCTATAATCCATAGTAACTCCTTGTAATTTTAATTAAAATTAACTTTTATTCCGGACCATTATTGACAATACGGCCCGCTCGCTCTATTCTCTTTTCAAGGTAATCCCGGCTAAAATGCACTATACTGGAAAGCTATGAACACGTTTATTCTGCTCGGCGTTTCCACAGCCGCAGCCTTTTTGTGCAACCTCCTCGTAACGCCGATACTGCTGAAGCTCTCCCATACCCATAAATGGTACGATGAAATAAACCACCGGAAGATCCACACCGGTGATATGCCGCGTATCGGCGGCGTCGGAATTACCGTAAGCTTTTTCTTCGGTATTCTTCTGTTCTTTCTCCTCGTCCGGCTGTTCGGTACCGGTCAGACGGCGCCGCTGCAGCGGGGCCTGTCTTACTGGCCGGTTTTTACCGGAATATTCTTAGTCCACCTCATGGGCTTAATCGACGATTTCATCAACATCCGCCCGTGGCAGAAACTCTTAGTGCAGCTCGGCTCCGCCGTGATTATCGTAGTCTTCGGTTTCTACTACCGTATAATCTCGCTTCCCGGACTGGGCATTCACTTCTCCCTGGGTCCCTTCGGCGGCATCCTCACGGTCCTTTGGATCGTCGGACTCGGGAACGCGATAAACCTCATCGACGGCTTAGACGGTTTGGCCGGCGGGGTATCCGCCCTGGCCGCGCTCTTTATCAGCATCGTCGCCGTTCAGTTGGGCGCTCCGGTAACCGCCGTTTTCGCCCTCGTCCTCTTCGCCGCCTCGTTGGGCTTTCTGGTCTTCAACTTCCCCCCGGCGAAGATCTTTATGGGGGACAGCGGCAGCTACTTCCTAGGCTACACCTTAGCGGCCCTGCCCTTGACCGTCTCCGGCGCGGCCTTTCCCCCGGGCTCAGCGGTAGTACCGGGAGCCTTTATGGAGCCCCTCTTCGGCTCATTACCCGACCCGGGGCCGCTTACCGATATGAGCATCATCCTTACGGTGATGATCACCCTGACCGCGGTGCCCATTCTCGATACCGTCGCGGCGATACTCCGGCGGATCAGGAAACGAAAGCCGGTCCATTCCGCCGACCGTAATCACCTGCACCACAAACTCCTCGACTTCCGCTGTTCGAACCGGACGATCTTAGCCATTGTCTACGGCATAAGCACTTTTTACGGTGCCGTCTGCGTTATCGCATCAGACCCTCTCCGGCCGAAGCTGCTGCTTCTCATGCCAGGCCTGTGGGTACTGACCGTAATAGGCTTTATCGTCCTCGACCGGTTCTACCGCCGTCATCCCTCCTGCGGGGGCTGATCAGATCATCTGCAGGCCGTCCGGCCGGTACACCGACAATTTGACATCGTGTGTCAGCAGGACCAGCCGGTTCTGAATCGCCTGCCAGACGATAAGCCGGGCAAAAACGGTGTCCGCCGCATGCCGTTCGGGCAGACGGTACGAGGTTACCACATCCTCCGGTGTACAGGTAAGGATCTGAAAACCCGCGTCCATCGCGGCGGTAAAGAGTTCCTCGGGGCTCACATCCTTCAAGACGAGCTTCCCGTCCCGGACCGTTTCGGCTATTTCCCAAAAGCTCGCCATGGCCGTATACTTGACCAGCGCCGAATCTTCTAAAATCCGGATTATTTCTTCGCTTATCCGCGAGGGCTCAAAAAGCGTCCGCAGCAGAATATCGGTATCAACTAAATATCTCATACCCGCCGCGCTCCTCGAGCAATCCCAGCCGTATCTGGTTCTGCTGCTTGTATTTGCTGTAGGGCACGACAACGGCGATACGGTCCTTCCGCTTTCCATAGGAGATGGCGATTTCCTCGCCGTCCTGGACGTCGCTTATCACCTGGGAGAACCGTGCTTTGAATTCGCCGACCGGCAGGGTTTTCATGCCGTAACAATACAGCTTTTCGGTTTTTTTGTCAAGTTGTCAAGAAAATGAGCGGCGGGAGAACCACCTGTTTCAGGCGAGGTACTTGTGCAGAAGTTATCCACAACTAATACACTCTCCCAGAAAAAAATTATTCTAACGGTATTCTAATAGAGGAAGGACTTCCGACTGAAATTCGATCCGATAGTACCGTAATTCTCCCGGGAATACAAGGAATAGAGGGGGTTTTTTTAAGAAATTATTTGCGTTTTTGAAGCGGCGGAGTAAACATCCGTTTAGGTATCCCGCCAAAGAAGAGTTATCCACAATCTGTCAACACCTGGTACTGCCTAGGGATACAGTCCGGCGGCGACAGACTGCCGTTATTGCGCTGTTCGAAAATATCTGCTCTATAGGGCGCTTACCAGATAAACTGCATCGTATGTGGTAAGTCCGTACAATCTGCACGCATCGAGAAGGGTAATGTACTCCTCGGTAAAACTATCCAAAACGGCGGTCGTATATGCGTCGTTCTCATCCGCAAAACACCATGACGCGGAGATCGAGCAATCCAGGATAACGGTCCTTTCACGATTCATTACCTTTTTTGCCACCGGTTTTCCATGACGGGTAATTACGATTTCCTCTCCTTCGCATATCTTCGGGAATGTAGCTGTACGGTTCCCTATCATGCTATCCTTACTCCGGAGGACAGTATGCCCGCGAAACCCGAAGAGCTCAGACATTTCCTTAAAGACCGCATCCGGAAGGAAATCGATTTTTCCCAAACCGATCAGCACCTGGGGGTCCGTCCCCCGTTGACCGAAAAGCCCGCGCCTAAGGACGCGGTTAAAATCGATCTTCCCGCTCCGGGGAAATGGACGGGGATAGCACCGGTCCCGGTCGAGGAAGCAATCGCCCGCCGGGTTTCTCATAGAAAGTTCAGCCCGGCCTCCCTGACCCTCGACGAGCTCGCTTTTCTCCTCTGGGCTACCCAGGGGGTTCGGGGCCGCGCATCCCGGATACACGCGTTGCGGACCGTCCCCTCCGCCGGGTGCCGCCATTCCTTCGAGACCTACCTTGCGGTATTCCGGGTGGACGGGCTCGATCCGGGGTTATACCGGTATCTCCCGCTGAGCCACGAGCTGTACCGCATCGAAGAGACACCGGAGGCGGTTGATGCCGCCGGTCTCGCGGCCCGTGTCTCGGATGCCGCCCTCGGACAGAGCTTTGCCGGTGGGGGAGCGGTTACCTTTTTCTGGACGACCATACCCTACCGGATGGAATGGCGCTACGGGCCCGCCGCTCACAAGGTAATCGCCGTAGACGCGGGTCATGTCTGTCAGAACCTCTACCTCGCCTGCGAGGCTGTAGGCGCGGGGACCTGCGCGATAGCCGCCTACGATCAGGACCTGTGTGACGAACTCTTAAGCGTCGACGGACGGGACGAGTTTACGGTGTACTTAGCACCCGTGGGAAAGGTGGAAAAAGCGGAGTAGCCCCACGTTCGCCGCGGGGCTCGTGGGCTACCGGTCGCCCCGGTCCGTGCCGCGGTAGTAGATGCGGACCTGCTTGTAGAGGCCTTCGCCCTCACTCTTTGTGTCTACATCCTTAAAATCGTTTAAAGCAGTATGAATCAGACGCCGCTCGAAAGGATTCATCGGTTCGAGGAGACGGGATCCCCGGCTTTTACTGACCTGCTCGGCGGTCTTCCGGGCGAGCCTCTGCAGGGAATCCTCTCTTCGGCCGCGGTACCCTTCGGTATCGAGGATAACCCTGCGGGAGTAATCGATCTTGCCCGCATAGACATTAGCGAGGAGCTGCAAGGCGTCTAAGTTTTTGCCCTTCTTTCCGATCAGGATGTTCGAGTGTTGGGAAATTATCTCGACTTGGAGTTTTGAATCCTCCCGGTCGGTGATGCGGGTTTCACAGGGAAAGCCCATCTTTCCCGCCACCGTCCGTACGAACTCGAGAATCTCCCCCTCCGATTCGGTTTCCTCTATCTTCTTGCCCGGTTTTTTCGCCGCCTCCGCTTCACGGCTCTTGCCGGCTTCGACGCTTTCCCGCCGGGGGGACTGCATCTCCTCGAGATCCTCGTCTGAAACATGGACCCGAATCTTGACCGATCCCTTCTTGAAGATAATTCCCTTCTTCGAAGTCTCGACGATTTCCACGTCGAATTCTTCCCGGTCGATACCGAGCTCGTCTATGGCCCTGTCTATGGCCTCTTTTTCAGTCTTTCCTTCGAATTCTTTTAACATAAATTCCTACCTTATTCCGTTTTGCGATGCCGTATCTTCTTGATGACGTACTGCTGCACGACGGTCAGGAGGTTCGTTATCGTCCAGTAGAGAATCAGGCCCGAAGGCGCGTCGTAGAGGATGAAGAAGAAGACTATAGGCATCGCGTAGGTCATGAGCTTCATGTTAGCTTGAGAGCCCTGACTCGGCGACTGCATAAACTTGCTCGAAATAAGCTGAGTTCCGACGAACAGTATCGGCAGAAGCCTGATGTCGCTCCCTATGACGGGAATACTCGTGGGAGCGAAGTTGAAAATCGATTCCGGTGAGGACAGGTCGTTGATCCATCCCGGAATGAACGCGGCCCCCCTCAGGGCGAAATGCTTGTTCAAGAGCCCGTAGAGGGCGATAAAGATGGGCATCTGCAGCAGAAGCGGCAGACAGCCGCCCAAGGGGCTTACCCCCTCACGTTTGTACAGGGCGCTCATCTCCTGGTTCATCTTTTGGGGATTGTCCTTGTACTTCTCTTTTATCTCCTGGATCTTCGGATTCAGGTCCTGCATCTTCGAGGTCGATTCGTAGCTCTTCTTGGTTATCGGATAGAGGACGATTTTGATGACGATGGTCAAGAGGATTATGGCCACCCCGTAGTTGGGGATGAGCCGGTAGAAGAAAGTCAGAATCCACCGCAGGATGCTTTCGAGCCAGCCTAAGATACGGCTCCGGTCTATGGCCTCATCTAAATTGAGACCCTGGGTCCCGAAGGCATTTTCCCGGGGGTCATCGTAGCGGGCCATCGGTTTCGCCAGGTTCGGACCCATGTAGAACCTGAAGGTATCCACATTGGCCGAGCTCTTGATGGGAGGCCGGGCCAGGTACATCTGCGTACCCACGGGGATTCCCTCGACGGGGCCCTGATAGAAGGAGACGGTGTAATTTGCCGAATCGGGAACCGCGAGGATCGAAAAGTATTTTCCGGATATCCCCTGCCAAAGAGACCGCCTTTCGATTAGGCCTATTCCGTCACGGCCGAGGCGGAGGTTCTGCCTTTTGCTGTCCGCGTAATAGATGGCCTTCCGGTAGGCCCGTCGACCGTCGAGCTCCTGAAAAGCAGGCCCGAGCTGAGGTCCGAAGCTCAAGGTGTAGGAAGTGTTGTTCACGTCGAGGTTGGGATATTCGTTGACCGCGTTTTCGATCTCGACGTGGAGCTCGAAGAGATACTCCCCCGGTTTGAAGACGTACCGTTTCGTGATGGTAAAGATATTGCCCTCCCCTCCGTTATCCGCCGGTGCGCGGAAATCCCGGGAAAACTCGTATGAGTCGTTTCCCACCTGCCGATACGAAAAGAGGGAATCCACCGGCTTGTATGAGGGACCGCCGAAATGGATGTTGAAGGCGCTCTGCTCCTCGGTTCCCCTGTAGATCAGATCGACGAGGCTTTCGTCTTTTTCCCGGTGTTCCTTGAGCTTGAGACTCCGGATGGTACCCCCCCTGTTCGAAAAGACGATTTCGAACAGGTCGGTTTCCGCCTTGATCAGCCGCTCCCTGCCGTCCTCGGGGTCCTCCCCGGCCGGCTCGACATTATCGTCTAGATAGGAGAGTGAAGTTCCCTCGGAACTTCCGGTGCCCGGCGTTTCCGCCGCCTGTTCCAGCTGCTCTTCGGTTGTCTGCGGCTCCGATACCTGGTCGCGAGGCTCCTCCAGAGCGGTCTGGGGGGCGCCGCCCGCCTCCTCCGCGCGACGTTGCTGTACGGCGTTCTGAATAAAGAAGCCGACCGTAATGATCACAACGGAGACGACTACTGCAATAATTGTTTTCTTGTCCATTTAATTCTCCTGCAAGAAAGGAACGGTTTTAGGGTGAGTTTTTGAACAGCTTCGCTTTATCGAACAAACGGAATAGTTGTTTTTTCCTGTCCGCGTAGGAATAGCTTCCGGGCCGCACTAGCACAACCAGATCGTATCCGACGGCAAGGTCTTCCTTGGCGTGCCGGTAGATTTCCCTTATCCGCCGCTTAGTCCTATTCCGTTCGACCGAATTGCCGAATTTTCGTGAGAGGGTAATGCCGATTCTGTTGTAGTCGAGTCCGTTCGAAATAGAGTAGAGATTCGCGCCTTCGACGGAGTATTTTTTGCTATCGGAAAAAACCTTCCTGAACTCACTGTTTTTTTTGAGCCGTTCCCGCTTAGTAAGGCTTTTTCTCATTCGACACGGACAGCTTGCTTCTTCCTTTTCTTCTTCTGCGTGCCAGTACCTGCTTTCCGCCTCTGGTCTTCATCCGTGCGCGGAATCCAAATTTTCTGTTTCTCTTAGTCCTGCTTGGCTGATAGGTACGTTTCATAGATATATTCTCCTTGATGGAATTACTTGCTATTTTGGGTTTTACAGTATACTTTTTACACCGTCCGGGTGTCAATCCGTTTGCCGTCTTGTTTACCGGTCCTTGCCGGTAAGATACATCTTGAAGCCCCGAATCCCTAAATCGGGGTACCGGTCCCGGATGATCTTCAAAAAATACCGTTGTTTCATCTGAAACTGCTGCATCCATCCGGGATGATCGGTTTCCACAACGATCCGGTCCCGTTCGATATCCTTTATTTTGACGTGGTCTGCCAGATCGTTACCGACAATGTCGGCCCACTTACGGAAAATACCCTGATATTTTCCCATATCATCGGTACTCAAGTTGTCGAAGAGCTCTTTTAAAACATCGCCGATCTGTTTCATAGCTTCGCCTCCTCGGTATATCGCCCCGCTTCCACCGAAAAAACTCGAGCATCCCCTTCCAAGCCGAGCCTGCGGTACTTCTCCTTGGATAGAAAGGTAAAAAAGGCCTGCTCATATGCGGGCAGCGCCGCGATAAAGGATTCGATCTTCGCCTCGTCGAGCTCGAGGAGAACATCATCGAGGAGCAAAACCGGTTTCCGTCCGCTCTTTGCCTCGAAATAGTTGGCCTGGGCTACACGAAGGATAAGGGACATGAGCCTGAGCTGTCCCGTGGAGGCGGTCGCGGAAAAGTCCCTCCCCTCGTAGAAATAGACGATTCGGTCCCGGTGAGGACCGGAGGTTGTAAATCCCGCTTCCCTGTCGTTTTCACTCTTCTTATCGAGTACGTTCCGGGCGTCTTCGGGCGTTTCGGCCCGCCGCCACGAAGGTTTATACACCATTCGGGCCTCTCCGGGAAGCCGGGAAATGCGTCT
The DNA here is from genome assembly GCA_046542935.1 of Spirochaetia bacterium. GTDB lineage: Bacteria > Spirochaetota > Spirochaetia > SPDA01 > CAZSGZ01 > JBKHAJ01. The sequence goes on from JBKHAJ010000026.1 coordinate 11,833, forward strand.
GAAGAGCTCGGTAAAGGTCCGGCCGAAATCTTCCACCGTTTCGCCCCGGCGGTACTGGATCTCCATCCCCGTTTCGGCTAGCTGTTCGTCATAGACCTCGATATCACCGATGCGCCCCTCTTTGAGAAGGGCGTTCCTCATTTTGACGATCTTCCTGTAACGGCGCAGGAGATCTATGTAGAGGGGATTGAAAAGACTCATCACCTGATTGAGGAATTTCCGTTTTTCCTCAGGGGGTCCGTTGATAAATCCGATATCGTCGTGGGAAAAAACGATACAAGGTACGTTCTTGACCAAATCCTTTCGATCACGAATCTCCTTTTCGTCGACGGCGACCTTCTTTTTGCCGTCCACGATGCCGACGGAAATATCCAGATCGACTCCGTCGTCCCGAATATATTTTCCGGAAACCCGAAAGACGTCACTCCCGTGCCGGGCAAAGAGCCGCTCCCGGGATGTCCGAAAAGAGGATCCGAAACATAAAAGGTAAACGGCCTCAAGAAAATTAGTCTTTCCCTGGCCGTTCTCCCCGACGAAGAGAATGTTTTTTGCCTCTAGGGGAATTTCAGCATCTTGGAGGTTTCGAAACTGATAAGTGGATAATCTCTCAAAACCCATCAATCGATCTGCATGGGCATCACGATATGGAGATAATCCTTATTCGGATCGCTGACTACAGTAATGGCCTTAGTCGGTTCAGTAAACTGAATCGAAATGGAATTCTCGTCGATGACTTTCAAAGGTTCTTCGAGATATACGTAATTGAGGGCGATATTCGTCTCGGGCCCGGAAAATTCGCAGGCCACTTCTTCCTTGGCCACGCCGATATCGCTCTCCTCGGATTTGAGCATAAGCACATCGCCGTTAACCGACAGGTATATCCGTCTCGATTTCTGTTCTACTAAAAGAGAAACCCTCTTCAAGGCCTCCATAAAATCCTTCTTGTCGACCTTGATCGAATTTTCCTGGGTCTCGGGAATAACCCTCTGATAATTGGGAAACTGACCCTCGATGAGATTGGAGAAGATACTCTGACCCTCGAACCGGAAGAAAATGTACTTTTCCGAAACCGCAATATCGATATTCCCCTCTCCGGAAATAAGCTTCCGCACGATACCGAGGACCTTCGGAGGAATGATGATCGGATCGAAATCGGGAACCTCGCTCTCGTAAGGTTTCCGGATAAAACTGAGCCTCCGCCCGTCGGTAGCGACCATGATAAGACCGTCTTCTTTCTTTTCGAGATAGACCCCGTTCATAAAGTACCGGGTTTCATCGTCGGAGACGGCAAAGATAGTCTGACTTATCATCTCGATCAAATCCTTCTGAGCTAAGGAAAAATACTTGTCCTCGGACACATTCTGGAGTTCAGGAAACTTTTCCGCGGTTATACTCTTGAGCTGAAAGTCGATTTTCTTCCCGACGGGACGAATAATGAGGCGGGAATCCTGCTGTTCGAACTCGATCTCTCCATCGGGCAGGGCCCGCAGTATACCCAAAAACTTTTCACAAAAGACGGTGGTGCTTCCCGGTTCATGTACCTGGACGGGAATCTTGGTCTCAAAACCGACCTTTAAATCCGTGGCTTTTATGTAGAGGGTATCGTTGGCAGCTTCGATCAAAACGTTCGACAGAATGCTTAGAACATTGCGGGAAGAAATGATATCCTGAGCGATGGCTATTTCACGAAGAATGGCGTTCTTATCACAGGTAAATTTCATTTCCCGGCTCCTCTTTATTAATAATAGTTAAAATTTAGTAATAGTATTTGTAAGCACCGAGGATATGTGGAAAAGGGAAATAATTCTTTCTTCCATAATCAATAACGGATGGGAAAACTCCCTACCTTTTTCCACAAAACTCCAACAGTTTCAACAAGTATATACCATTTCCAGGGATTGTGCACAAGAAAGCAACAATCCATCAAGATTTTGTTCCGTACTCCTTTATCGATTTGATGAGATGCTGAATAGTCGGCTCGAGGGTCGGGTCGGTGCGCATCCGGTTTTCCACCCGCTGACAGGCGTGCATCACCGTGGTGTGGTCCCTGCCGCCGAACTCGAAGCCCACTTCGGTTGTAGAATATTCGGTCATCTCCCGGGTTATGAACATGGCTATTTGCCGGGGAAAGACGATAGCTTTGGTCCGCTTCCGACCCCGAAGATCGTTGTGGGACAACCCGAAGTAATCGGCCACCACCCGCTGGATCATGTCCACCGTGATATTGCTGTGCCGGGGGCTCGAGAAGACGTCTCTGAGCTGTTGCTGAGCGACTTCCACGGTCACAGTTTTGTTGACAAGATCGGCGTAGGCTATGAGCTTGGTTATGGCCGCTTCCAAGTCCCTGACGTTGGTAGTGACGTTGTTGCAGATGAGCTCGATAACCTCGTCGGGTATATCTACCTTTTTCTCTACCACCTTCTTTTTGAGGATAGCGAATCGGGTTTCGAAATTGGGGGGCTGGAGATCCACGTTGAGTCCCCGCTCGAACCGGTTGCGCAGACGGTCGGAGAGGTTCTTGAGCTCCGAAACGGGCCTGTCGCAGGTGAAGACGATCTGCTTGTTCGCCTCATAGAGGGCGTTGAAGGTGTGGAAGAGCTCTTCCTGGGTCTCCGGTTTTTTCTGGAGAAAGTGGATATCATCGATCAGCAAAATGTCGACGCTCCGGTACTTGTTCTTGAAACGGGTCATCTTCTGGACATGAAGGGATTGGATGAATTCGTTGGTAAAGGTTTCCGCGGTTATGTAGACGATTTTCATATTATCGAATTGCTGAAAAGCGCTGTTACCGATCGATTGGATAAGATGGGTCTTGCCGAGGCCTACACCGCCGTAGATGAGGCAGGGATTATAAGCCTTCCCCGGGTTCTTGGCGATGGCTATGGCCGCGTTCGCGGCGAAGGAGTTATTTTCGCCGATGACGAAGTTATCGAAGGTGTACTCCGGGCGGAGCTGAGAATGGACTTTTTTTTCCTTTGCCGGAGCCGGTTTGGAAACCTCTACGGGAGAAGTCTTCGGCGATTCCTTGGCTGATGCCTTCTTTATTTCGAAATCGATTTTGATATCGTTTCCGGACAGCTCGTAGAGCTTCGACTGCATGATCGGCATGTAACGCTGTTTTATCTGGTCTTTATAGAACGAAGAGGGAACAGAGACGATAACGGACTTTTGCTCCGACCGCGCATATTCGATATTCTTGAACCACATGAGATACTCCTGTTCGGAAAGCTCCTCTCTGATCTGATTCAAGGCCTCTTTCCAGAAGACGGAATAGTCCCACGTCGCCGAATCCATATGTTAACCCCTTTGTAGTACCAGAATATGAACAAGTTATCCACATTTTGTGGACATTCTTAAAAAAATTCTCAAGCTATCTTAATAACTAATATTATCTCCAATCCATTTAAAGGAGGAATATTTTATTACCGAATAAGTAAATATATTGTTTCCAGCTCCCACCCATTTTCTTCGAATACGCTTTTTTCCCATGGATTTGCAATTCTTAAATTATCCACAACTTATCAACATTTTCTTACAAGCCGGATCGGGAAAAATGATATACCGTTCAGTGTACCGAATTCCTGCTCCGTTTGCAAGCAAAATCTCGAGCCGGGGGTCTCAATCTTTACTTTTCTTCGAAAAAAATATATAATTTTTTTTATTCAATAGAATCAGGAAAATACATGCCAGACACTTACTCAGCGCAACATATCCAAGTCCTTAAGGGGTTGGAAGCCGTACGAAAACGCCCGGGGATGTACATCGGTTCCACCGGTCCCGACGGACTCCATCATCTCGTTTATGAAATCGTGGACAACAGCATCGATGAGGCTCTCGTGGGCTACTGTAACGAGGTCAGCGTCATTATCGAAAAGGGAAACGTTATCCGTGTAGAAGACGACGGCCGGGGAATTCCCGTTGATATCCATACCGATGAGGGTTTAAGCGCCCTCGAGCTCGTTATGACCCGCCTTCACGCAGGAGGTAAGTTCGACAAGAACAGCTACAAAGTATCGGGCGGTCTTCACGGTGTCGGCGTATCGGTGGTCAACGCTCTTTCCGAATGGTGCGAGGTCTTCGTTCATCGGGAAGGAGATGTCCATGCACAGAAATATAACCGGGGGATCCCCGAACAGCCGGTGACAATAATCGGAAAAAGCGAACGCCACGGAACTATTACCCGTTTCAAGCCGGATGATGAAATTTTCGAAAGTCTCGATTTCAGCTTCGATATACTCACCAACCGCTTGAGGGAGCTCGCCTTCCTCAACAAGGGTGTCCAAATCCGCATTACCGACGAGCGGCTTCCCCACCCCAAGACCAAGGAGTTCAAATTCGACGGAGGGGTCAAGGAGTTCATCCAACACATGAACAAGAACAAAGACCCTATCCATAAAGAACCTATCTACTTCGAGGCCGAGAGGGAAGATGTGGACGTGGAGGTGGCCATGGAGTACAACGAGGGGTACAACGAGGCGATCTTCTCCTACGTGAATAATATCAACACCCGTGAGGGGGGAACCCATATGGTCGGCTACAAGTCGGCCCTCACCAGGGTAATGAATGATTTTTTTAAAAACTCTAAGCTTACCAAGAAGTACGAGGAAAACTTGAGCGGCGACGATGTCCGGGAAGGCCTCACCGCGGTCATATCCATCAAGGTTCCTAATCCTCAGTTCGAGGGGCAGACCAAGGCCAAGCTCGGAAACAGCGAGGTCAAAGGAATCGTCGAGTCGGTGGTCCACGAGTACTTGACCATGTACTTCGAGGAGAACCCCGCCGTCATTACCAAGATCTTGGAAAAGGCGGTTACCGCGGCCAAAGCCCGGGATGCCGCCCGGAAGGCCCGGGAATTGACCCGGAGGAAGAGCTTCCTCGAGAGCACCGGGCTTCCCGGCAAGCTCGCCGACTGCGCCGAGAAAGACCCCGAGAAGTGCGAGATCTACATCGTCGAGGGAGACAGTGCAGGGGGCAGCGCCAAGCAGGGCCGGGATCGCCAGTTCCAGGCAATCCTTCCCTTATGGGGTAAGATGCTCAATGTGGAAAAGACCCGGGTGGATAAGGTGATGGCCAACGACAAACTGATGCCCATCATCTCCTCTCTCGGAACCGGCGCGGGGAAGGACTTCGATGTAACCAAGCTCCGGTATCATAAAGTCATCATTATGGCCGACGCCGACGTCGACGGGTCCCACATCCGGACCCTCCTTTTGACCTTCTTCTTCCGGTACATGACTGAGATGATCGAACGGGGCCACGTCTACATCGCCATGCCTCCTCTGTACAAGCTGTCATACGGCAAGCTCACAGAGTACGCCTACAACGATAAAGACAAGGCTGCGGTCCTCGAAAAGCTCAAGCTCTCCGAAGAAAAGATCAGCCTCCAGCGGTACAAGGGACTGGGCGAGATGAATCCGGAGCAGCTGTGGGAGACCACCATGAACCCGGAGTCTCGGAACATCATTCAGGTCAAACTCGACGACGCGGTCGAAGCCGATGATATGTTTACCACCCTGATGGGAGAGCACGTCGCCCCCAGGCGAAAGTTCATCGAGGACAACGCCCTCGCGGTGACCAATCTGGATATCTAAACCGGGATAACCCGGCCGGAAAAACAGCAGCCGGACAAACCGGAAAACTACGAGGAGAATAACGTGGAAGAACTGCGCGGACAAGTCATACCCATCGCCATAGAAGAGGAAATAAAAGAGTCCTACCTGACATACGCAATGTCGGTCATCGTAAGCCGGGCGCTTCCGGATATCCGGGACGGCCTTAAACCGGTGCACAGGAGGATCCTCTATGCCATGCACGAGATGGGCCTTCGCTCCGACCGCCCCTTCAAAAAGTGCGGTCGAATAGTCGGCGACGTCTTAGGAAAGTATCATCCCCACGGCGACCAGTCGATCTACGACGCCTTAGTCAGACTTGCTCAGAGTTTTTCCATGCGCTACCCGGTGGTGAACGGACAGGGCAACTTCGGGAGCGTCGACGGGGACCCTCCGGCGGCGATGAGATACACCGAGGCCAAGCTCCACAAGGTCGCCGAAGAGATGCTCAAAGACATCACAAAAGAGACCATCGACTTCGGCCCGAATTACGACGATACCATGCAGGAACCCCTGGTCCTGCCCGCGGCATTTCCCTATCTCCTCACCAACGGGGCGAGCGGAATAGCCGTAGGTATGGCCACCAATATTCCCCCACACAACCTGAACGAGGTGTGCTCCGCGATCGCCGCCGTTATCGATAATCCCAAGATCTCCGTGGACGAGATCGTCCGAGATCACATCCACGGTCCCGACTTCCCCACCGCGGGAATCATATTCGGACGAAGAGGAATCAAGAGCGCCTACAAAACAGGCAAGGGGCGGATAACCGTCCGGGCCCGGTGTGTGATGGAAACCACCAAGAAGGGCAAGGACGTCATCATCGTGACGGAAATCCCTTACGCGGTGAACAAGGCGAGCCTGATCGTGCGTATAGCAGACTTAGTCAAAGAGCGGAAGATCGACGGCATATCCGACCTCAGGGACGAGTCGGACAGGGACGGGATGCGGATCGTCATCGAACTCAAGAAGGGGAGCGTTCCCAAGGTGGTCTTGAATCAGCTCTTTACACACACACAGCTCCAACAGAACTTTTCCGTCAACAGCCTTGCCCTAGTCGACGGCAAGCCTAAAACTGTAACGCTGAAGGAGATGCTCCAGTGTTTCGTGAACCACCGGAAAGAGGTGGTCATTCGGCGGACCAAGTATGATCTCAAAAAAGCCGAGGAGCGGGAGCACATCCTCGAGGGATTGAAAATCGCCCTCGACAACATCGACGAGGTTATCGCGATTATCAAAAAGTCCAAGGATGTGGACACCGCCCGTACCGGACTTATGGACCGTTTCGCCCTCTCCGAGCGGCAGGCCCAAGCTATTTTGGACATGCGGCTTCAAAAGCTCACCAGCCTGGAAACCCAGAAGATCGTCGACGAACTCAAACAGGTTCGGGAGCTCATTGCCTACCTCAAGGATCTCCTCTCGAGCGAGATGAAGATCCTCCAGGTGGTCAAGGACGAGACCGCTCAGATCGCCGCCAGCCACGGTGACGACAGGCGTACCGAAATCGTCCCCGCAGAGGTGGACAGTATCGATATCGAGGATCTCATCCAGAAAGAGGACATGGTTGTCCTCATATCCAACCGGGGATTTATCAAACGGGTTCCCTTATCCTCATACAGAAACCAGGGCCGCGGCGGCAAGGGATCCTCCTCCGCAAACCTCCGGAACGAGGACTTTATCGAGCACATCTTTATCGCCTCGACCCATGACTACATCCTCTTCATTACCAACGAAGGAAAGGCCTATTGGATCAAGGTTCACGAAATCCCCGAAGCCTCCAAGGCCGCACGGGGACAGCAGGTCAAAGCCTTACTCGCCATTTCCCCGAACGAGGAAGTAACCGCAATCGTAAGCTTGGAAAAATTCTCCGAGGATAACTTTATCTTCATGGCCACAAGCCGGGGGGTGGTCAAAAAAGTAACTACCGCCGCCTTCGCCAATGCACGAAGCCACGGCATCATAGCCCTCAATCTCGATACCGGGGACCGGCTGGTCTCGGCTCTCCTCACATCAGGCTCGAACGAGATCATCTGCATAACCCGAGGCGGAAACGCTCTCCGCTTCCACGAGGACCAGGTAAGGGCAATGGGCCGGGCATCCCGGGGGGTCCAGGGAATGAAGCTCGACAAACGTGACGAGCTCGCCGGAATACTCAGAGTCGAAGACGACGCTGACATACTCCTCGTCTCCGAGTTCGGATATGGTAAGCGGACATCCTACGCCAATTTTTCTCCCCACGGCCGGGGAACCCGGGGGCAAGTCATCTACAAAGCAAACGACCGAACCGGCGAGATAGTCGGAGCCCTCTCGGTCCGGGAAGTCGACGAGATCGTCTGTATCGGCTCTCAGGGAAATGCTATCAAGCTCATGATGCAGGAAATTCCCCTCCAGGGAAAGACAGCTCAGGGAGTACGGGTAGTCAATATCGACAAGCCTGATTTTGTAGTGGGTATGGCGAGGGTTGTCAATGAAGAGGACTGACCTGTTGTTTCACGTGAAACGTTTTTACAGTACCGAAGAATGCTAGACAGCTGAATTTTATGCCACTGCATATTTA
>JBKHAJ010000288.1:0-3756 GCA_046542935.1 Spirochaetia bacterium
CCCCGCCATGGATGTCGCGGAAACGTTTATCCTCTCACCCTGGAGGGGAAACCTCCTCTTGGCCTTCGTTATTCTACCCTTTGCCCTGATGACCGTCCGGGTAGCTCAGGCTTTTAGGGCGGCGGGACCGGAGCGAAAGGCATTGAGCTGGTTCTTCTACACCTCTCTCCCGGCGGCGGCGGCGGCCTTGGCGGTATACGCCTTCCTCTTCGATCCCTTTACCCGGGAAGACCCGCAGAAATACCGGGCTATCGAGACGATCAACTACGAATCGGACGACCGGTCTCTCGCTATCATCAGCGGGGGCCCCATCGGGACGGTCCGGATTCCCAACGAAGAGTACCCCGATGTCGAGGCGGGAAAGAACCGGAGTGCCGTGGCGTACGCCGAAACCCTCCCCGAATACCTCGAAATCGAGACCGACACGAGGACCTTTTTGGATCGGAAGTACATCGTTATGACCCTGCGCCCCGTGGGGGATCCGGAAAAGGTTTCGCTGTCGCTCCACGGCACCGAGGACATTATCCTCTACGACGCGAATTTTCCCTTTTCCACCTTTCCGGACCGGAATACCGCCGATATCCACATCGGACGGAATCCCCCGAATCCCCTAAGGATCGAGTTTGTTATTCCCGAAGAGCGGAGCGTGGAGGTCCGTCTGAGAATCCGGTACGACCGGCATCCCCGGGCGCCGGTCATAGTGCCTGAGGAAGGGGTGGTTAATCTCGAGCTCATCCTCGTGGAGTGGCTGGAGGTCTGAGATGGCGGTAATCTTTCACGTCGATATGGACGCCTTCTACGCCTCGGTCGAGCAGAACGATCATCCCGAGTATCGGGGAAAGCCGGTTATCATCGGGGCGCGCCCGGGAACCCGGGGGGTGGTGTCCGCTTGCTCCTACGAGGCGAGAAAGTTCGGCGTTCACAGCGCGATGCCCATCTCCCGGGCGTATAGACTGTGTCCGAAGGGGGTCTATCTCCCGGTGCGGATGGTGCGGTACGGGGAAGTTTCCGCGAGGATCATGGAGCTTTTCGGAGACTTTACCCCGGTTGTCCGGCAGATCTCGGTGGACGAGGCGTTTCTCGACATGACCGGCACCCGGCGCCTCTTCGGCGATCCCGAGGAGGCGGCGCGGGCGATCAAAGAGAGAGTTCGAGGCGAGACCGGGTGTTCCCTCTCTATCGGCATCGCTTCAAACCACTACGTCGCGAAGATGGCTTCCGATTACGGAAAGCCCGACGGGTTGTACCGGGTGAAAGAAGGAAGAGAGGAAGAGTTTTTAGACAAGCTTAAGCTCGAAGATCTGTGGGGAGTGGGGGGGAAGACCTTAGAGAGACTCGAGGAGCTCAATATCACCACCGTGCCCAGGCTCAGAGAGTTCTCCCGAGGGATTTTAGAGAGCATGCTCGGAAAGGCAGCCGGTGCCTACCTCTACGCCGCGGCGAGGGGCCGAAACCCCGGAGTCTTCATCGAGGAGCCCAAAAGCAGGTCCATAAGCAACGAGATAACCTTTCCCGAGGATACCCGGGACTCCGACGCGGTCGAACGGGTCCTCCTCGAGCTTTCGCACCAGGTTATGTTCCGGATGATGAAAGAAGAGGCCCGGGCGAAGACGGTCTTCCTCAAGGTGCGTTTCGACGATTTCTCCACCACCACCGCACAGACCACCCTGCGCCACGCGGTAAGCTCCGCCGAGGAGATCTACTCCCTCGTTAAAGAGCTCCTCGACAAGCGGTGGGACCGCTCCAGGCTCGTGAGGCTCATCGGGATAGGGGTCTCCTCGGTGGAGGGTTCCGCCGAGCCGGAACAGCCTGAGCTCTTCGAGGACCGGTACGACCGGAAGAAGAGGGTGGAGAAAACGGTGCTCGAGCTCCGGCGAAAGCTTCCCGAAGAAGCGATTGTCAAGGCGAGTCTCCTTCATCGGGATAATAAGAGAGACCGCGCGGAAAGTACGGAGTAGAGAGTTAGAAGAGCTCCTCCATGGCCGCCCGGGCGGCGGCAAGGTCCTCGTTCATCTTTTTGCTCCGGTTCCGTTCCCCTTCGAGGTCCCGGATGGTCCATTCGAGGATCTCCCGGGCCTCGTCCCGGTCGGACATATCCTCGAGGTCGACGGTCCCCTCGTAGTGGTAGTGCTTGTCGAGGATTCCCGAAGCGGAACGAAAGGCATCCCGCTTTTTATTGTATTCCCGGTTCCGTCTCCGCTCGTTCCAGTTCCGTTCGTAGAGGTGACGGGCAAGCTGGGTATAGTAGTCGTAGATGATTTCGTCGATAATGCCTCCGCGGATCTCGGCAAGCATGGCGTCCACCGATTTCCTGCCCAAGGAAACGGCATAGTCGTCGTTGCCGAAGGCGATTCCCGGGACCTGCTCGTAGAGCTGTCCCAAGGCGTACCATGAGAGGCTGTGATCGGGATTGAGTTCAACCGCCTTCCTCAGGTCTTCCCGCATCTGTTTGGCCTTGTCGAGGGCGTCGAAAACCCCCTTGATCTGCCCCCACCTGCCCGCATTGGAGGCGCGCCAGAAGTAGGCCTCGTAATTGTCCGAATCGAGGTCGATTGCCTGATTCCCGTACTCCTCACCTTCGGCATAGAGAGACAGGAGGGTAGCGTCGTCCGCTCCGGCCATCTTTCTGCTGTCGGCGTACTGCAGGGTAAACCGGGAGAGGGCGGTGTAGAGCTCCGCCTTGTCCGGAGTGGAAAAGGCATCTTCGAGGGCATCCTCGAGGACCTCCACTGCCTGTTTGTGCCGATCCATTTCCAAAAGAAATTCCGCCCGCTCGACGGCCGGATTGTCGGCGAAAGCGGCACCGGCGATACATGCAAGGATAACCGGAACAAGGATACATCTCTTCATGGCATTCTCCTCCTGTGACCCATGTATAAAGGGGATACTCTCGGTTGTCAATATAACAATTCTGCAATAATATTGCCCACCATGAGCCGGTTTTTCCTTCCGGTGTTCTACACCGTTCTTCAGCTTCTCATCATCATGGCCGTCGGCTTCGGCCTGAGACGTTATTCCGGATGGAAGGAATCATTTTTTATAACCTTAAACAGATTTATCAGAAATATCCTCCTGCCGGTCTACATTTTTATCGCCGTCTCGGGGGCGGATGTGGAGAGCCTGCGCCGTGCCTGGATCTTTCCCGTCGCGGCGGTAATCATTGTCGCGGCGGGACTGGCGTTCAGCTGGCCCCTCTTCCGCCTCCTCCCCTTCGATCGGCAGGACCGGCGGGCGGGAATGGCCTTTTCCGCCTTCGGCAACTCCGGGTACATGCCTATTTCGATTATCGAGTTTCTCCCGGTCACTCTCCCATTTATTTCCCGGACTTTCGGCGTGGAAACTCCCCTTATGTTCGTGGGTGCCTATCTGATTCCCATGACCCCCCTCTTGTGGGCGATGGGAAACTACCTTATCAGTGGACACACCGCTAAGCCGTCATTTCGGGACATCGTCTCACCGCCTATGTACGGGGTAATAGCCGGTTTCGTCTTCGTCCTCGCCGGGGGACAGTCGGTCTTGACAAATATGAGCCTTCCCTTCGTCCATATCTACACGGCCCTGGAAAAAATAGGGTTCGCCGTGCTTCCCCTAGTCCTGATTTCTTTAGGAGCCGCAATCGGAGGCCTCGAGATAGAGAAGGGAATGAAGCGGAAGATGCTCCTGATGGTCGGAGGCGTTTCCCTTGTCCGTTTCGTGCTTTTACCGGGGTTGTTTTTTCTGATCCGGCGCGGCTTGAAGGCCGGCGGGGTTGCGGCG
>JBKHAJ010000289.1:0-3739 GCA_046542935.1 Spirochaetia bacterium
CGGGAGCTGCGCACAATCCCTTACCGGCTGCCGGATATCGGCAATCTGTATTTTGCCGGCATGTGGATAATGGCTCCCGGAGGATTGCCGACGGGGGTAAAGACTTCAAGGGACATTCTCCAGATGATCTGCAAACAGGAAAAAAAGAGGTTTCATACGTCCACCTCCGGGTAATACAAAAATATCATTTTAATGTTACATTTAACTAATGACTAAAGCTAAAATCATCCGGAAGGTGCTTACCGACAACCATTTGTTCCACTCGGTTATGAGGCTGATCAAGCTCATTATATACGATTTCTTCGTCCCCCAATTCCAGACGCTCTTTTCAGGAAAGAATCGCCACATAGTCCGGGTCGACGGTGAGCTCGACCGGGAAATCCCCTTCGTCGAATCGAAAATTTACGAATATCTTTCGTTTACATCCCACTGGATATCCGCTCTGAGCTGGATGCTCGATGAGTTCGGTCCCCCCGCGAAGGAGGACATAAGGTCCTTTATCAGGGATTTATCGAACCTTCATGCGAGGTCCGCCGAAATCTACAAGAAGATCCAGTCCACGACAAGACGCCCCCGGGTGCCTCTCAATCCCCGCTATTGGATTCTCTATTTTTCGGACCCCCATGTTCACTGCGTGCCGAGCCTCCATGTAAGCGAAATGGCGCTCACCTATATGCGAATGAAATCGGTCATCGCAAAATACAGCGGAGAACATACGAGATACGGTCCTGTCCTCCAAGAGTTTTTCGAGAAGGAGATCGCGATAATCGAATCGGTCCTCTATACGAAACAGCATAGCCTTAACTGCGTAGCCGCGGGTCTTTTTTTTCTTTCCGCGGTTTATCCGGAATTCGGCGAAGAGAATGCAAAATTGTTCATCGACGCACTCTTTAGAGAATCGGACGTCCGGATACAGAATCCCGAGAGATTGCGTACCTTTATTCGGAATAACTACGACGAGTTCATGCGGCGGCATCAAAAGGGGTATGATTATCGCCGCATTCTCATCGACTTCCTCTCCGGGTTCCCCCGAGTATTGGGCATAGTCTGGGATTCTTAGTCCCGCCCCCGGCGGGCGGAATGGCGCGGCCCCTACACACACCGGCGCAGCCGTTCCGCAATTTCCCGCAGGGCCGCCTCGCTGTCGTCCCCGGCACAGCGGTTGGGCTTGATACTCCCGCATATCGTGCAGCGGTGCAGGATCATGGTCTCGCCGGTCCCCTTCACCCAGAGGGAGATGGGCTCCATCTTCCCACGGCAGAGACTCGCCCTGTCGCCGGGACGGATATCCACGTGCATGCTCCACAGACACAGGGGACAGTGGTTGCGGTGCCGGGTTCCGGAGGCTTCGGCGGGGACCGGAGCACCGCAGTGGGCGCAGCTGAATCCGGCTTCCACCCCGGTCCCCAAAAAGCGTTCAGCGCCCATGACTATCCCTCCGCTGCCGAGCCCTGCGCATCTGATACTGGATCTTGCCGATAGAATCTTCCTTGGCCTTCCTCCTGCGGAGTTCCTCCTCCGCGGTAACCGCTTCGGAGAGGAGCCTAAGAAAGTTGAGGTACCGGTCCTGCTCGATACGGCCGTCGGCTAAGGCCCTGCGTACCGCGCACCCGGGTTCGTGGCGGTGGGTACAGTCCGAGAAGCGGCATTCCGCCGAGAGGGCGTAGATGTCGTCGAAGGAACTTTGAACCGCTTCGCTCCCGGCGGAAATACCTACCGCTCGGATTCCCGGAGTGTCGATCAGGAGTCCTCCCCCGGAAAGACGATAGAGACGTCTGCCGGTCGTGGTATGTCTCCCCCTTCCGTCCTGCTCCCGTACCTCCGCGGTCTTCGCCTCCGCTTTTCCCATGAGCATATTGAGGAGGGTCGATTTACCCGCCCCGCTCATCCCGACCAGCGCGGTGGTTTGTCCCGGTTCGAACAGCGGGTCGAGTTCGCCCCGCCCCCGGCCGGATATCGAATCCACCAGAAGAATCGGGAGAGACGTGAAGCGGGCGGCCGTTCTGCGCCGGAAGGCTTCCGGATCCTCGACAAGGTCGATCTTGGTCAGGATGAGGGCCGCCTCCGCTCCTCCGGATTCGATGTTTGCAAGGAACCGTTCGATTCTACGGAGATTGAAGTCCCGGGCGACGTCCATGACAACGGCCACGGTATCGATGTTCGCCACCGCAGCTTCCCTAGAGCCCGCGGAATCCCTCGTCGAGTCGACGGCACTCCGGTAGAGGACGGACTTCCGCGGAAGCACCCCCTCGATGAGGCCTTGAGAATTCGCGGTACCTGAAACGGCGCACCAGTCCCCGACGACGGGGCTTTCCTGGAGCCCCAGATCCACGAGATGACGGAAAGATCCCGAGGGTCTTACCCGGAGCTCGCCTTCACAGCTCAGGGCACCGAATATTCCCCGCCCTCCGCGGATTATCCTCGCGGGGAGGTATCCCTCCCGGTCGTAGGGCTCGAAATCGCGGTCGAATGCGTCGTTCCATCCGTATGTGATGAGTTTGTTTTGTGTATGTGGAGTATTCAATGGTTTCCATCCGGTAATCAGCTTTGTTCACGGAAGGCATACCGCCCTCCGGCCGAAGTCCCCCGGTATGGAATGAGTGTCTATGAGAAGCCCAGGCGCAGGCCCGTATCGAGGCCGAGGACGGCTCTCAGTCTCACCCCCTACCAGGGGTAATTACCGAGATCCTTGTCCTTTTGTTCATAAACACTCCTTTTAAAGCAATATATACGAACAGCTCCGTTCCGTCAAGGATCGTTCGGATCGTTCGGCTACACGTATCGAGGCCTCTACAGCCCCTTTCGAATCTCCAGAAAGAGTTCCCGGCTGTACGTCAGTATTCTCCGAGTGTACCGGGCAGTTTCGAGGAGGCGTCGAAAAAACCGGGTGTGCTCTCCTAGAGTAATCTTTCTCTTGAAGAAGAGAAAGTTCAGCATCATCAGGGCATTGAAATACGGGAGGCCCTGCTCCTCCGCCGATAGGAGAATCTTCCGGTCCTCCGAAACCACCGGGAGTTCCTCGTCCACGGCGCAGCGGAGGAGGATCGAGTCGGTATCGAGGGCCCGGTCCCGCCGTTCCTCATGATACCGGTGATGTATTATCTTTACAGCAAGATCCTCGAAACCGGTCTCGGCGATCACCTCCGGAACCGTATACACCTCGAGGGAGGTAAGAAACCGGTCGAGAAATCCGGCTTTCTTCATATATATGAGGGAGGACGAATCGGCTAGTATTTTATCGAGCTTCCCAAAGAGAACAAGATCCGGATGTGCGTCGGTGTTCACGGATTTATCTCCAATTCCATCCGCACCGCTGCTTATTTCTTCGGCTTTGCCACCACCTCGAGAACACGCATCTCCATCAAAGACCGGGAATATGCTGGTTTGACTAAAATTATCGTATCAGCACCTTTTCCCGTTCCGGCAATAGAAAGTACCGGTTCCAGAGTGATCAACCCAGCGTCCGCGGCCATGGCGGTAATCTCCACCGCTACCTTCGTACCCTGTCCGAATATCCGCAGAGCATCCGCGATTATGGTTGTAGTGGATATGGAGTTATTCGTTTTCTGATAATAATCGTTCCACGAATGAAAGAGCATGGGACCGGTAAATATCTTTACCCCCAGGTTTCTCATTTTCTTTGCGTACTCGTCGGCAAGCTCCTGCTCTCCCGCATTCTTGAATCCCGCCGAATGGGTTACGGCAACTATATTGTACCTGTCCTTCCCGAAAATTTTCC
>JBKHAJ010000027.1:0-19803 GCA_046542935.1 Spirochaetia bacterium
AACTCATGGCCGAGGTCGTGCACGCGGTCGGCGAGCCGATCGGGATAATAGGCGAGAAGGGCGAAGACATTACCGAGATCCTCGAAGAGGCCGCCGCCCCCTCGGCCCCGGCCCCCGTACCCCCCTCCGAGCCGTCGGCCACCGGCCCAGCGGGAACCGCGCAGAGCGCTCCGGGCGGGACCGTTTCCAAGGCCGCCGCCGCGGGGGGAGAGCACATCAAATCGTCCCCTTTGGCAAGAGCCCTCGCGGATCAGTCCGGGATTGATATCGGTTCCGTACACGGCACGGGCCCGGACGGGCGGGTCGTCAAGCGGGACGTGGAAAAGGCCGCCCGCAGGGCGGGAGCGGCCGGTGGAACTCACGGGCCGGCCGGCGGGGGGCTGCCCTCCGAATCGCGGCCTATCACACAAAAGCGGCGGATCATCGCCCGGCGGCTTTCGGAGTCGAAGTTTCAGGCCCCTCATTACTATCTGCGGACCGCTGTGGAGATGGACACTCTTCTCGCTGAGCGGAGCATCGCCAATTCCTCACGGGAGGGAAAGATTTCCTTGAACGCCTTTCTCATCAAATTGTCCGCCGAGACCTTGAAGGGATACCCTCAGCTTAGAACGAGCTGGCAGGAAGATGCTCTTCTCGTATACAACCGGATCGACATCGGAATAGCCGTGGCCCAGGAAGACGGCCTCATTACACCGGTCGTCAGAGACTGCGGAAACAAGGGAATAACCGCGATCGACGCGGAACTCCGTGATTTGATCGACCGCGCCCGGAAGAACAAGCTCACCCCCGACGAATACACCACAGCGGTTTTTACCATAAGCAACCTCGGGGGTTACGATATCGAGGAGTTTACCGCCATTATCAATCCTCCCGGTTCCGCTATCCTCGCGGTGGGGACCATCACCCGGGAGCCGCGGGTAAGGGAATCCGGCGGGGATGAAAAGGTGGAGATAATGAGCGTCATGCGGTGCACCCTGAGCTGCGACCACCGGGTCGTCGACGGCGCGGTGGGGGCGGCCTTTCTCACCGGCCTCAAGCGTAATCTGGAGCACCCGATAATGACACTGAATTAAGAGAACAAGCAGTCCCCACGATCGGGGGCACTCGCTACAATTGCACCAAGGAGGACGGCAATGACCGAACGACAGGAGACTTTCATGGGGGGAAACCCCATCACCCTCTTGGGCCCCAAGCTCGAAGAAGGGAACAAGGCCCCCGATTTTACGGTCCTCGATATCGATCTCATGCCGAAACACTTGGGGGACTATACCGGAAAGATAAAGCTGATAAGCGTGATTCCCTCAATAGATACCGGTGTGTGCACGGTACAGACGAAGAAGTTCAACGAGTTCGCCGCGGGCTTGGACGACGATGTGGCGATACTCAGCATCAGCATGGACCTCCCCTTCGCGCAGAAGAGATGGTGCGGTGCCGAGGAGGCGGAGCGGGTGGAACTCCTCTCAGACCATCGGGAGGCTTCGTTCGGGGAAGCCTATGGAGTTCTCATCGAGGAACTGCGCCTCCTCAACAGGGCGGTGTTCATCATCGACAAAACCGACACCATCAGATACGTTGAAATAGTCACGGAAAATCACGATCATCCCGACTACGAGCGGGTCTTAGAAGCATTGAAGCACACGAAGGAGTGAGAGAGAAGCGACAATGGTAGTAACCGAGATAAAAAAAGATGTCTACTGCATCAGCGTAAACGACAGGACCACCGATCTCTTCGAAGGATTGTGGCCGATTCGGGACGAAGGGGTCACCTACAACTCCTACCTCATCGACGACGAGAAGAAGATGATCGTAGACCTGGCTAAGGAGTTCAAGACCGACGCCCTCTTCGACCTGATTGCCAAGATCGTGGAGCCGAAGGATCTGGACTATTTGGTAGTCAATCACATGGAACCGGACCATACCGGGGCGATCAAGACACTTACGCGGATTAATCCGGACCTTACCATCCTCTGTACCCCGAAGGCCAAGCCGATGCTCGAGAGTTATTACGGGATAACCGGCCGGATCAAAGAGGTCGCCGACGGGGAGACCCTTAACCTCGGAAGACGTACGGTCACCTTTTTCCACATCCCTTTCGTCCATTGGCCCGAAACGATGGCCACCTACAGCGACACGGACAAAACCCTATTCTCCTGCGACGCCTTCGGAGGATACGGCGCTCTACCGGGGGCGATTTTCAACGATCAGTGCAGGGACATCGAGTTCTACAAGCAGGAATCCCTCCGGTACTTCGCGAACATCGTCAGTAAATTTTCCAAGCCGGTCTTAAACGCCATCGATAAGCTCAAAGGTGTAGATATCGGTATCATCGCTCCCTCTCACGGACTCATCTGGAGGGAGAACCCCGGCGAGATTATCGAGCTGTACAAAAGGTGGTCCGAGTATTCCGCCACCGGGGGAGAGCCTGGAGTAACCCTTCTGTTCGGCAGCATGTACGGCAACACCGAACGGATGATGAACGCGGTGGCCCAGGGAGTAGCCGAGGAAGGGGTCCCTTTGAAGATCTTCGACGTCGCTCGGACCCACTCGAGCTATGTCCTACCGGCCCTGTGGACCCAGTCGGGAGTCATCATCGGCGCGCCCACCTACGAGGTAAGTCTCTTTCCTGCGATGAAGCATATGCTGAACGAAGCGGCAATCAAGCGGATTACCGACAAGAAAGCGGCTTATTTCGGCAGCTACGGCTGGAGCGGTGGGGCACTCAAAGACGTGAAAAGTATCGTCGAGCCCTTGAAATGGGAATTGACCGAAACACTGGAGTTCATGGGCGCCCCCACCGACGAGGAGTGGAAAAGGGCGAAGGAGCTCGGCGCCCGGTTCGCACGGAGCCTCGTGGAGTAGCACCGGCCGATCAGCTGGTCGCCGCGACCTCCGCCTCCGCCTGAGTATGGTCCGAATAGCGGTCCCGGATCGCGATAATTTGAGGCTTTCCATCGAAGTAGACATCCACTAATTCCGGATCGAAGTGGGAACCACGCCCCTCCCGGATGATGGCGTCCACCTTTTCCTCCGCGAAGGCGTCCTTGTAGACCCTCCGCTGGGATAGAGCATCGTAGACATCGGCAATTGCGACGATCCGCGCCTCTAAGGGGATTTCCTCTCCCGTGAGCCCCTTCAGATATCCGGAGCCGTCCCATTTTTCATGGTGATATAGAGCGATGTTTCGGGCCATAGGATCGATTTCAGGATTGTCGAGCATCCGCTCTCCTATCCGGACGTGCTCCTTCATCATTTCGAACTCGTCCGGGGTGTACTTCCCGGGTTTCTTGAGGAGAGCGTCGGAAAGCCCCACCTTCCCCACATCATGAAGAGAAGCATACAGACGGATCCTTTTTACAAAATCGGAATCTGCGCCTACTCCCCTGGCAAAGAGGGCCGAGTATTCGCTTACCCGCTTGATATGGTTTCCCGTATCGGAGTCGTTGTAGAAGTTGGCGCTCTCGAGGGCGGTTATGAGAGCTCCCGTGGTGTTCTCGAGTTTCCTCGTCTTTTCTTCCACCAGATTCGTCAGATGGAGCTCCCGGTCGGCGAGGAGTTCATTCTTCTGTTTGAGCTCATCCTGCATGAGCTTGATTTTCATGTGGGTGTTGACCCGGGAGAGGAGCTCCTCCTTGTTGAAGGGCTTCGTAATGTAATCGACTCCCCCCGACTCGAAGGCCCGCACCACGCTATCGATTTCGGTGACCGCGGTGATAAACACAATCGGGATCTCCCGGGTACTCGTCCGCTGTTTCAGGATCGAAGCCACCTCGTACCCGTCCATATTGGGCATCATGATGTCAAGGAGTATGAGATCGGGGATATTGTCCTCGATCGCATCGAGGACAGCCTCGCCGCCGCCGGCGAGCATAACGGTATAGTCGGTATTCTTAGTGAGAATTGTCGCTAAAATCCGGCGGTTTTCCGCCACATCATCGACGATTAAAATAACCGGTTTTCGTTCTGTGTCCATGCCTTTAATATAATGGATATTTCGGACTTTGTCATCTAAATAGGTATATTAGCGCCACTTTTCGGCTTCCGGGTAAAAAAAGCCCCCCGGGACAATCCCGGGCGGCTTTTTATTAGGTGTATAGCCAGGGGCTTACTTCAGGTAAATCGGCCTCGGAGTGTAGCTGGTATGGAGCAGCTTGTGTGCCTTCTCGCTCAGCGGCTTACCGAGGTACTCCTCGTAGAGCTTGATGATGGCCGGGTTCTGATGGGAGCACCGGAACTCGCTTTTCGTATCGTCCTGGTAGATAGCCTCGGCCCGCTTCCTGCGGATCTCGTCGTTGGTGATTCGCGGCTGTCCGCCGCCGGCGATACATCCGCCCCGGCAGGCCATGACCTCGATGAAGTGATACGGGAGTTCCTCGTTGTTCTCCTTGGCCTTCCGCACCTTCTCTAAAACCTTGTTGATGTTGGTCATCGAATGGGCGACCGCGACCCGGACCTCGGTGCCCTCTATGTCGATTTTCGCTTCCTTGATGCCGTCCATGCCCCGGACCTCCTTGAGGTCCACATCCTCGAGCTCACCGTTAGTGATAAGGTGGTAGGCGGTCCGAAGAGCCGCTTCCATGACCCCTCCGGTGGCGCCGAAAATGGTACCCGCGCCGGTGTAGATACCGAGGGGGCTGTCGGCTTCCTCGTCCTCGAGATTGTCGAAGTCGATACCGGCGGACTTGATCATCCGGCTGAGCTCCCGAGTGGTGATGCTTACGTCGATGTCCTGGCAGCCGGAGGCGTACATGTCGGTGGACCGGGTAATCTCGTACTTCTTGGCGGTACAGGGCATGACCGAAACCATGTAGACATCGCAGGGCTCGACCCCGAGCTTTTCGGCGAAGTAGGTCTTGCTCATGACGCCCATCATCTCTTGGGGCGATTTGGCCGTGGAGAAATGGGGAATCATATCGTCGTGGTACTTCTCCATGAAGTCGACCCACGCCGGACAGCAGCTGGTAATCAGGGGAAGCTCCCCGTGTCCGTGAACGAACCGCTCGACGAACTCGGAGCCCTCTTCCATGATGGTCAGATCCGCGGCGAAGTTGGTGTCGAATATCGAATCGAAGCCGAGGCGGCGAAGAGCCGCGTAGGTCTTGCCGGTAAGCAATGCTCCAGGCTCGAAATCGAAGGCCTCGCCGATGGCGACCCGGACGGCGGGAGCAATCTGGACCACGCAATGCTTCGTCGGGTCCATGATGGCGTTCCATACCTTGCCGGTGTCGTCCTTTTCGTAGATGGCGCCCACCGGACAGTGGGCGGAACACTGTCCGCACTTGATGCAGGGGCTCTCGTTGAGAACCACGTCCCCGGCGGGGGCGATACGGGTTTCCTCCCCCCGGCCTAAGAACTCGAGGGCCCACACGTCCTGAAGGTACTGACAGACATTGGCGCAGCGGCCGCAGTTAATGCACTTCTCGGGGTTGAGGACTATCGAGGGGGTCGATTCGTCGGGTTTGAGATCTCTCAAGCGTTTCTCGAACTCCACTTCCCGAATACCGAACTCGGCGGCTATGGTCTGGAGCTCGCAGTTATTGTTCCTGGAGCACTGGAGACAGTCGTTGGGATGGGTGGAGAGGATCAGCTCTAAGACGGTCCTCCTGACATCGATGATCTCCGGATCGTGGGTGAGAACACTCATCCCCTCTTCGACCGGTGTAGCGCAGGCGCGGACCATCTTATCCGATCCTTCGAGCTTGACGACGCAGATGCCGCAGGCAGCCCATGCGGTCAGATCGGGATGATAACACAGGGCCGGGACCTTGACGTTCAGCTGTTCGGCGGCCTTAAGCAGGGTTGTCCCCTCCTCGACCTTCATGTCTATGCCGTTTATCTTTAAATTAACCATTTTGGTTGCAGTTTCCGTTTTCACAGGATTTCCTCCTTGATATCGCTTCCGTTACCGGACCATGACGGCGTCGAACTTACATGCCTGATGACACTCGCCGCACTTGATGCACAGATCGTGATCGATGAGATGCGGCTTACGCCTTTCGCCGGTAATCGCGTTCACCGGACACCTCCTGGCACACACACCGCAGCCGATGCACTTGTCCGGAAGGATGTAGTAGGTGATAAGCTCCTTACACTTGCCCGCGGGACAGCGGTCGTCCTTGATGTGGGCAAGGTACTCGTCCTCGAAGTATTTCAGCGTCGAAAGGATGGGGTTCGGCGCGGTCTGGCCGAGGCCGCAGAGACTCGCCTTCTGCATGGCCCGTCCGATACGCTTCATCTTGTCGATGTCGTCCATCTCGCCCACCCCCTTGGTAAGGCGGTCCAATATGTTGTACAGGGTCCGTCCGCCGACCCGGCAGGGGGCGCACTTGCCGCAGGACTCGTCGACGCAGAAGCCCAAATAGAACTTGGATACGTCGACCATACAGTCGTCCTCGTCCATGACGATCATTCCCCCGGAGCCCATGATCGAGCCGAGCTCTTTGAGGTTCTCGTAGTCGATGGGAGTGTCCAAATACTCGGCGGTAATGACCCCCCCGGAGGGTCCGCCGGTCTGCACCGCCTTGAACTCTTTACCGCCGGGGATGCCGCCGCCGATATCGTAGACGATTTCCCGTAAGGTCGTACCCATGGGGACCTCCACGAGACCGGAGTTGTTGATCTTTCCGGTCAAAGCGAAGACCTTGGTCCCCTTGGAAGTTTCCGTACCTATTTTGGCAAACCAGTCGCCTCCGTTGTTGATGATGACCGGTATGTTAGCCCAGGTTTCCACATTGTTGATGAGGGTCGGCTTC
The DNA here is from genome assembly GCA_046542935.1 of Spirochaetia bacterium. Lineage (GTDB taxonomy): Bacteria > Spirochaetota > Spirochaetia > SPDA01 > CAZSGZ01 > JBKHAJ01. Next base: position 6,750 of record JBKHAJ010000027.1, read on the forward strand.
CGCCACAACCCTTTCACCGAGGGGAAGGGAGGACGCGGAATGGGCATGCCCCGCTCGCCTTCGATGGAGGCTAGGAGTGCCGTTTCCTCACCGCAGACGAAAGCGCCGGCACCCAAACGGATCTCGATGTCGAAATCGAAGCCGCTTCCCAAGATATCCTTCCCCAACAGGCCGTATTCCCGGGCGTCGATCATCGCTTTCTTGAGTTTGTTGATGGCGATGGGGTACTCGGCGCGGATGTAGATGTATCCCTCGTTCGCCCCGATGGTGTAGCCGGCGATGGCCATTGCCTCGAGGAGCGAGTGGGGATCGCCCTCTAAGGTAGACCGGTCCATGTAGGCCCCGGGGTCTCCCTCGTCGGCGTTGCAGACCACGTACTTTTGGTCTCCTTCCGCCTTCTTGGTAAAGTTCCATTTGAGCCAGGTGGGGAATCCGGCACCGCCGCGCCCTTTGAGCTGCGACTTCTTGAGCTCTTCGATCACGTCGTCGGGAGACAACTCGAAGAGGACCTTCTCTAATGCCATGTATCCGTCCCGGGCGATATATTCGTCGATGTTGTCGGGATCGATGAGGCCGCAGTTGCGAAGTACAACGCGGAACTGTTTCTGATAGAACTCGATGTCCTCGAACTTAGGTCTCGCGTCGGTGTCGCCGGCTTTGTAGACGAGCCGGTCTACCTCCCGCCCTTTGACGATGTGCTCGGATATAATCTCCTTGGCATCCTCGGGAACGACCTGAACGTAAAAAGACTCGTCCGGCAGGACCTTCACGATGGGGCCCTGCTCACAGAACCCGAAACACCCGGTTTTTACGACCTGGACGTCGCCCTGAACGCCCTGGAGCTCGCTTTCTCTGACTAAGTTCTTATATATGTCGTCCGCCTTGGAAGACTCGCATCCGGTTCCCCCGCAGACAAGAGCGTAATACTTGAATGCCATTATTTATGCCTCCCCTTTTTCTTCCGCTTCCACGATGTCTATGGCGGGCCGGTCGTAGATGTGATCGTTGATCAGGACCTTGCCGTGAATGTGCTTGCGGATGATCTTCTTGGCGATTTCCGAATCGACCTTACCGTAGATGACCGTCGGCATCTCCGGAGAGATTATCTCTACCGTTGGCTCGGCATAGCAGAGCCCCATGCATCCCGACTGCTTGATTACGATGTTCTGCATATCTTCGTCGTCGAGCTCATCAAGAAAAGTGTTGAGGGTATCTTTAGCTCCGGCGGCGATTCCGCAGGTCCCCATTCCAACGATTATCTGGGTCTTCTTATCGGAGACGTCCCGTCGGTTAATCTCCTTCTTCTTCGATGCACGAAGTTTTCTCAGTTCCTCTAATGTCATTTTAGCCATATTTAACTCCTTGAATTATCAGTCCTCTTCCTGCGACTGAAGATAATCCCGTAAAAGTTTGAGCGATGCTCCGTCGTTTAAATCGCCTAGGGCTTCCTCGAGCTCACCGCGGCTCAAGCGGTATTCCACGGTCTTGGTTTCGGTCCGAAGGGTCCGGAGGATCTCCATCTCGTAGTCCCCTTCGAAGCACAGCGCCTGCAGAAAGGCCGCAGGAACGTCTCCCACCGGGGGTGAGTCGACGTGCCGCAGGTCGAAGGCGAAACTCAAATCGGTTCCTCGACCGGGTTCTGATGCCAGATGGAATCTCCCTCCCGAGAGCTCCGTCGCCTGGACGAGAAAGGGGATTCCCAATCCTACCCGGCGGCGGTGTTTTTCCCCCGTTGTAAAGAAAGGGTCCCGCGTCATCTCTAACTTCTTAGCCGTCATACCCCGTCCGTCGTCGGCCAGACGGACCGAAAAGCTCTTCCGTGTCTCCTCGACTTCGAGGCGGATGTTCCGAGCCCCCGCCTCGACGGAGTTCTGAACACAGTCGGTGATGAAATCACAGCAGGTGAAATGCACCGTAAGGTCCCGCCGAGCCGCCTATTCGCCCTTGTACTTAGCGATTATCCCGGGCAGCATGTCCTTGGTTATCTTTCCATATACCTCGCCGCCAATTACCATAACCGGCGCAAGGCCGCAGCATCCGACGCAGCGAACCGCTTCGATGGAAAACTCGCCGTCTTCGGTGACGCAGTTGACGCCGATGCCTAGGATGTTTTCGAGCTCGCCGATGATGTCCTCACCGCCCTTGAGATAGCAGGCGGTCCCCATGCACACCTGGATGTTATATCTTCCCGGCTTCTGCAGCTTGAAGAAGTGATAGAATGTCACCACCCCGTAGATCTTGGCCAAGGGGATCTCCAAGAGCCTCGCCACTTCCATGGCCGCCTCCCGGGGAATGTATCCGAACTCCTCCTGAACCTTATGCAGGACCATGATGAGGTTACCCGGCTTGTCCTTCCATTCCCGGATGAAGGTGCGAAGCTCGTCCGAGAATTGGATGTCTATCTCGTTCTGTGTAATCATCTTTCCTCCAAATACATCAGTTTTTGTTATATCCGAAACCTACACTATAAAAATAAAAAAATCAACACATAAAGCCAAGCATATTGATCAAATAAGTGAACATTTTGAATTATTTCTTGACAATTAGGATATAAATGTTATAATTCATGTACTTGATGTGAACTGTGTAACATAAAAGGCGGGACAACAATATGAACAAGGAACTCATTCTGCGACTCTCTAAGTATAAACGGTTGCTCCACAAATTCAAAGCCCTCGGGCTCGAGCGGGTTTTTTCCAATAACCTCGGGGACGCCATCGACGTCACTCCGGCCTTAGTCCGGAAAGACTTTTCCATCCTCCAGCTCCCGGGAAACAAGCGGGGGGGATACAACATCGACGAGCTCTTAGATAAGCTCAACGAACAGCTCGGGACCGACCAAACCAAAGAAGTAGTCATCGTGGGGTGCGGCAAGATCGGCACCGCCCTGTTGGAATACCGGGAATTCCTGAACGAAGGGATCCACATAGTGGCGGGATTCGACGTGGATCCCCAGAAGATAGGCAGAGAGAGCAACATCCCCATCTACGACCTGCGGACCCTCCCGGAGTTCGTGGCGGAACACGACATACGGGTCGGCATCATCGCCGTCCCGGATAACGCCGCCGCCGATGTCCTCGAAATGATGATAAACGCCGGAATCCAGGGAATCCTCAACTTCGCTCCGGTGGAGCTCAAATGCCCTAAGAAATGCGTCGACGAAGACTGTCCCGGCCGATGCGTCATCCACAACATCAACATCGGTCCGGAGATCGAAAACCTCTTCTATCTGATAGCGATGAAGGAGCGCAACGACTATCCCGAAGCCCCGGAATGCGAGGACTGCGAAGAAAAGGTTGAAAAGGAAAAACGTTCCGTATAAGGTCCGTATATAAAGGGCGGTAAGGGAGCGGACTTGTTTAAAAGCACTCGGATAAAACTTATCGTAAGCTTTCTCGGGATCTCGCTCCTCGCGGGGGCCCTTTCTCTGGCGACGGGATGGAGGTCGGTCAAAACTGCGGTCCTCCGCGAGGCGGAGCAGAAGGCCGCCGCTAATCTCTTAGCGGCTGAATCCCTCTACATCCACGAGTACGACCGCTTGAAAGAGATGATCCGTTACTGCTGCGAAACCGCAGCCGACACCGAAGTATCGGGTACATCCCGCGCGTGCCGACTCGAAGAGCTCTTCAAGGGGCTCAAGATCATGGCTGCAACCGGCAGGACCGATTTCGCCGGATACTTCGTATCCCCGATCTCCCCGGCGGGATCGGGAGGCGCGCCGATTACCCTGTGGGGACGGAGGCTCGAGTCCTCCCCGATAAGGGAGGGGATCCTCAAGGCACTCGAAACGGCGGCGCGGAACACCTCCCGGCTCGAGGGCGATACCGCAGGGATACTTTTCTCCGGGGAAACTGAACGTACGGGGACAGAGACCGCTCAAAACGGCGCCTCCGAGGTTTACGCGGTGACAGTGGTGGTTCCCAAATTATCGCCCGACGGGGGGACCGTCTATGCCTTCGCCGGTGAGCTCATCGAAACGGGAGGATGGTTCTCGAAGACCATCGAAGAGGCACTCTTTCCTAAAGAACCGAGTCTTCCCGACATAACCGGGGACATCCGGATAATTCCCTACTCCCCCGGACCGCAAGCGGAAACCGGCCTCGACGGCGCCGCTTTCTCCGTGAGGATCGGCGACGAAACCGTCACCGCCTTCAAGCCTCTGACCGACATCTTCGGGAATCCCTCCGCGCGGCTGGTTTCATCGGTCGACCGGGCTTGGTTCGACGGCATAACCGCCCGGACGGTAAGAATGCTCCTTATTATAAGCGTCGGGAGCATGCTTATCGCCGCCGCCATCGGCTCGCTTATCGCCCACGCCATCTATCGGCCGGTGTACGATCTTATAGAGGCGAGCCGGGAGGTCTCCCGGGGCAATCTCAATCCCGAAATAGAACCTATCTCGAAAGACGAGCTCGGGGTGCTCCAGCGTACCTTCCTCGAGATGACCCGGTCGCTCCGGCGGCGGGACGAGCAAATCCACCGGGCCAGCGAGACCAAGCTCCTCCAGTCGGAAAAACAGGCGAGTATCGGCCGGCTCGCCGCGGGGGTGGCTCACGAGATTAACAATCCCCTGACCGGGGTCCTCACATTCACCCACCTCCTGTTGAAGAGGAAAGACTTGGACGAGGAGATGCGGGAGGATCTTACAACCATTGCGATCTCTACCGAACGGGTCAGGGAGATCGTCAAAGGACTCCTCGACTTTTCGAGGCAGACCGAGATGCGGCCGCAGCTGGTCGATATCAATGAACTCATCAAACATACTATAACCCTCGTCGGCAATCAGGCCCTGGTAAAAGGGGTGATGCTCTGCTTCCATCCCCAGGAGAACCTGCCTAAGCGGACGGTGGACAAGAACCAGATGGAGAGCGTATTGATCAACATTCTGATCAATGCAATAGACAGTACTCCGAAGGGGGGCCACATCGTGGTGACCACCTCCACGGGGCTGCCCGGGGAGATCAAACCGTATCCTAAGAAGGGGATCGAGATAAGCATCGCCGATACCGGATCGGGAATACCCCCGGAGCATCTGAACAAGCTCTTCGATCCCTTCTTTACCACCAAGGAGGTGGGGAAGGGAACCGGTTTGGGTCTCGCGGTATCCTATGGTATTATCGAGAAGCACGGGGGGACGATCCGGGTGAAGAGCAAGGTCGGCGAAGGGAGTACCTTCATCATCTGGCTCCCCCTCGAGGACAAGGAGATGTAAAAAATGGATATTCTCGTGGTCGACGATGACGAGGTCGTACTCAGGAGCTGCCGCCGGATCCTCTTAAACGAGGGCCATACGGTTAAGCTCGCCCGCAACGCCGCAGAGGGACTGGATTATCTGAGTAAAGCGAGCTTCGATCTCATCATCGTGGACATAAAGATGCCCGAGGAAGACGGCATCAGTCTAATCAATAAATCCCGGAGGGGAGGGGTGGAGACCCCGATCCTCGTGATGAGCGGGTATCCCACCGAGGAAACCATCGAATCGAGTCTGGCCAGCGGCGCCCAGGGGTTCATCCCCAAGCCGTTTACGCCGGACGAGCTCGTCGCGGGCGTCCGGGAAGCAACGGAAGGAGGTTAGGATGAAAAGGGTGATGGTGATCGACGACGAAAAAATTGTCTTAGACAGTATCAAACGGATTCTCGAACCCGAGGGGTTCGATGTGGAGACCTACCAAAAGAGTACCGAGGGACTCGAAGCCGCCTCCGAAAGGAAGTGCAGCATTCTCTTGACCGATATCCGGATGCCGGAGTTCAGCGGGATGCACATTCTTCGGGAGATGAAGAAGAAGGCCCCGGAAGTCCCGGTAATCCTCATAACCGGATATTCCACCGTGGAGAACGCCGTCCAGGCGATGAAGATCGGGGCCGCCGATTACATCGAAAAGCCCTTCGATCCCGACGTTCTCATTGCAAAGGTGAACGAGGCCCTTTCCAAGAGCGAACCCCCCGAACCGGGGGCGGATGCGGGGGTAATACACACCGATACGGTCCGGGAAATCCTCGACAGAGCGGCGAACGACAACACCTTTGCCGAATCCCTCCTGACCCAGTCGGTTTTGAGCCTGGAGGAGTACGATTTGACCGCCCAGGAAAAGCTCGCGATCCTGACCGGAGACATCGGGTGGCTCGAGAGCTACTTAGGAGTTCTCGAGGAACGGCAGCGGGCGTGGCTCGAGAGCCGCTTAGGAAGCGAGATCTGGGAGTAAAAAACCCCCGCAGTTTATACGATGTAAAATACTATGTTAAAGGAGTGCAGCTATGGCGGAAAAGATGCTCGTTATCGACGATGAACAGGTAGTCATCGACTCGATCAGCAAGAGCTTTGCCGACGAAGATTACGAGATTACGGGAACGAAGAGTCCCGAGATGGCCTTAGACCTCATCCGGGAAAATACCTACGACGTGATCCTCTGCGACTGGAACATGCCCGGAATCGACGGGATGGAGGTGATCTCGCAGATAGAGAAGCACAGCCCCGAATCGACGGTCCTCATGATAAGCGGCTATCCGAGCGTAGACCGGGCCACCGAGGCGATGAAGAGGGGGGCATTGGACTTCCTGCCCAAACCCTTTACCCCGGAGGAGCTGAAGGAAGCGGTCCTCAAGGCGGAAAAGAAAAAGATAATAAACGAGAAGAAGTCCCTATCCCGGTTTCAAAGCCTGATGGGGGACGTCGCCTTTCCTAAGCCTGAGATGGACGACAAGGCGCCGGCCACCATCGCCGATACCGTCTCGAAGAAGGTCGGCGTGGGCAAGGTCACCTCCCCCTGGCTTTCGGTGTTTATCCTCGGCATCTTGGCCGGGGCCTACATCGGGTTCGGCGGGGTGCTGTCCACCACCGTGACCCACGACATGGCGTCGTTCTTAGGGGTCGGTTTTACTAAGTTCATGAGCGGCGCGGTCTTCAGCCTAGGGCTCATGATGGTAATTATCGCGGGAGCGGAGCTCTTTACAGGAAACAACCTGATGATCTCCTCGGTCATGACCGGGGACATCACCCTCGGGAAAATGCTCGCCCGGTGGGGCATCGTATACGTGGCGAACTTCGTGGGATCGATGATCATCGTATTCCTCTTCTTCTATTCCGGGTTGTGGAAAACCGGCGGAAACGCCGTCGGCGAAGCCGCGGTGAGCATCGCCTCGGGTAAGGTGAGCCTCCCCTTCGGCGAAGCGTTGATCCGGGCGATAGGGTGTAACTGGATCGTGTGCCTCGCGGTGTGGATGGCGTTGTCCGCCCGGCAGACGGTGGGGAAAATTTTCGCCGTCTTCTTTCCGATTATGGGATTCGTGGCCATGGGGTTCGAGCACAGCATCGCCAACATGTACTTCGTCCCCATGGGGATGATGCTCAAAAACTACGCGGGCGTCGCCGCCCCGTCGGGATTCGATCCGGCGGCCTTGAATGTGGGAAGCTTTATTGTCCGGAACCTGATTCCGGTTACCATCGGAAACATCATAGGCGGTGTAGTCTTCGTGGGTATGAGCTACTACAGCGCCTACCTGAAGCCCCGGGCGGCGAAGTAGGCTGCCCGGTGCCGTACAGCCCCGGCCCAGGCCGGGGCGCCCGATACTTCCGCTATCCCTTGTTTCTGAGGAGGACGGTGTAGATCGACACCGAGGCCAAAATGAACACTCCGAAGATAAGCTGGACCCAGAATCCGCTAAGACCTAAGGAGATGATTCCCGCCTCGAGACTACCGATGATGATGGCCCCGAGAAACGAACCCAGGATGGTCCCCTTTCCGCCGAAGACCGAGGTGCCCCCCACGAAGACCGCGGCCAAGGCGGGAAGCATATATCCCTGCCCCTGGCTCGGCCAAAAGTAGGTGACCTCCAGGGTGGACACTATGCCGACAAAAGCCGCGAAAAAGCCGACCTGTACGAAGGCGATGGTTTTGACCCGATTAACATTGATCCCCATCATCTTGGAGCTCGCGGGATTATCCCCCACGAACAGGAGATGCGAGCCGTACACGTGCCTGTTCAGGATGAACCAGAAAAGTACGGCGAGGCCGATCATCCAGATCATTTGTCCGGGGATCGCATTCCCTACCCTGCCGACTAAAGCATTGTAGAAAAGCGTCCCCCTCGCGTCGACAAAGGAAATCCCTTTCCCCTGAGCGGCGACATTGACCAACCCCCTCCAGAAGAACATCGCGCCGATGGTCCCCACCAGTGAGGGAACCCCAATTCTGACAATGATGAGGGAGTTCAAATAGCCCGCGACGATTCCCGTGGCCAGCGCGGCGAGACCGCCGACAAATATGCTCCCCGTTGCGGTGAACACCGTGCCGAACACCCACGATGCAAAGGCGAGCACCGAGGGAAAGCTCAAGTCCATCTCCCCTAAGACCACAACGAAGGTCAACGATAGAGCAAGAATTCCCACGAAGGGGATGGTGGACATGAACGAATAGTAGATATCGAACCTGGTAAATACCTTAGGGTTTCCGACAATAAAGATGACAAAGATCAGGATTGCAACGAAGACGATTGCGATTTCGTACTTGTACTGGTCAAATCGTCCGCTTCTTAAGTTTATCATACTGGTGACCTCTTCCTGTTACGTGCCCTATTCGAGCTTTCCGGTCCGGGCCAGATTGACCATCTTGTCGACCAGCTCGTCCTGAGTAATGTTCTCTTTTAAGAATTCCCCGGCAATCTCACCCCGGTCGAGGATGACGAACCGGTCGGCCACGGGATAGACGTAGTAAATATTATGGCTGATGAAGATCGCCGAGCTTCCTCTCTCCTTGATGCCGTTGACGAAGTCGAGGACCTTGTTGGTCTCCGACAAAGAGAGTCCCATCGTCGGCTCGTCGAGGATGATCAGATCGGCCTTGAAATGCAGCGCCCTCCCTATGGCGATCCCCTGCTTCTCCCCGCCGGAGAGAAACATAACGTCGGAATCGACGGTTATCGCTTTGGAGGTAAAACCCATGTGCTCCCGAAGGATCTTTTCCGCCTCCTCCTTCTGTTTGTGAACGTTCATGAAGCCTAAGGGATTCTTGATTTCCCTTCCCACGAACATGTTCCGCCACAGGGTCTGCTGATCGGCTAAGGCCCGCTCCTGATACACCGTTTCGATTCCCATCGCCCTCGACTGTTTGACCGAGTGGATGGTGATTTTTTTGCCCTTATAATATATCTCACCTTTTGTGGGTGTATTGACTCCGGTGATACATTTTATAAGGGTCGATTTTCCCGCGCCGTTGTCACCGACGAGCCCTACGATCTCGTTCTTCCCGACCTCAAAATCGATTCCCCTAAGTACCTTAACGTGGCCGAAATTTTTGTAGATCCCCTTCATGGAAAGAAGTTCTTCGTTGTTCATTTATATTCACCACCTTGCTGAGTAGAAAAAGGGCGCCGAGGGCCAAAAGACCCCGGCGCCGATAACTGTCTTTTACCTGATCTGCTGTTCAGCTAGCGGAGCGACCATATCTATGTTGCTCTCGTCGATGAGGGCGGCTCCGGTATCGATGTGGAGTCCCGAGAAGCCGTACTTAACGCTCAAGCACAGCTGCAGGACCGGGAGATACCCCTGCAGCCACGGCTGCTGATCGAGGATCACGTCGACCCACCCCTCCTGGATGGCGTCCACCGTGGCGGCGCTCAGGTCGAAACCGGCCGCGAAGATGTCGTCGGGCTCCTTGTTGGCGGCCCTGAGATAGGTCCCCATGGTCGCTGTCAGGGCTCCGTGGTCGGAGACAATGAGCTTTACATCGGGATTACTCGCGATGTAGCTGGTGATGACCGGGGTCCCCTGGGAAGCGTCGGAGTTGACGGCGTCGGAGATTTCGAGGTAATCGACGGTGATGTCCATCTCCTCGAGGGCATCGATGACGCCCTTGGTCCTGAGACCCCTCGTTTCCTGCCCAAGGAGGCCCCATACCATAGCGCGGTCCCCGGCCTCGAGACCGGCCCGCTCGGCCGCACCCTTGCCGAGGTTATACCCGGAGGGATAAAGCTCCTGTCCCACGTAACCGAACCCTTCGGCCTTGTACTTCTCTTCTATCTCGGAAAGACTGGTGTTCTGAGCGGTCACGACGATTCCCTTCTCCCGGGCCTCGTCGACGAGGGGTCCCAGGGCCGAGACACCGGGGTGTCCCATAACCGCGATTCCGTCGGGCCGCCGGGCCACCGCGTCCTTGAACTGAGCGACCATTCTATCGGGAAGCCAACCGGACCAGACGTACTCGACGTCGCATCCTAAGTCCTCTTCAGCCGCCCTCGCTCCGTTGTAGACGACCGAGGCAAAGGGCCCGCCTTCACTTCCCCCCGGAAAAAAAACGATGGACACATCGGGGAAATGCCCCTCCTCTTCCTGTTCGACCTCGGCGGCCTCTTCCCCCTCCTCGGCATCTCCAGTGTCTTTGTCACCGCAACCGACGAGTGAAAAGACCATCGCCGCCGCTAAGAGCAGGACGATTAAACCGTACTTTTTCATAGTATCCTCCTTGATTAAACAATATATTTGTCTTTATATAAAGGATAAGCCAGCTTTCCGGTTCACGCAAGGGTTATTTTTTTCAAACGGGCCGTTCCGCGGCTCATCTATCCCGACACCCCGGGGGAATCCCTTCATCGCTCCAGCCGCGGAGGGCATAGTACTCCTCGAGAAGTTTTTCGAGGTTCTCGCCGCCGGGACCGGCGGCTACCCGCGCGGGAAGGGTATCGTCGTCTGAAGTAATCCCCTCCCCGACATTGAAGCACCTCTTGAGCTCGAAGATCCGCTCTCCCGCGGCGAGGAGCTCGTCCAGGGTCATGCCCCACCCGGTTACGGCGTTCAGCCACCCGAGCAGGCGCGACGGGGACATACCAGGTGAAAGGATGAATTTGCATGTCTTTAACGAGTCGAAGACGCACATAAGGTCCTGCATACGCTTGGTGAGCATCGCCTTGCCCTCGAGGGAGTATCGGTCGAGGGTCTCAGCGAATCCCAGGTCGGGGATCGCCGCCCAGGCCTCCATCCCGTGGGAGAAAGCCTGGAGATGACACGCCCCCCGGGGGCTCGTGGCGTAGCCCAAGGCGACCGAAACAAAGGCCCGCGGATCGTGGGAGGGGAGCTCCATGCCCTTCACATGGATGTCGAGCTCCGGATCGTCTATATCGAGCTCCATCAGGGCGAGGCGGATTCCCAAGCCGAGAATGCAGCCGATCCCCTCACCTTCCCCAATGAGGCGGGTATAATAGACAAGGGCCCGGCCGCTTCCCCACTCCGGCCGCGGAGTATCCGCTTTCCTTTCAAAGAGGCCCGCATCGATGTATCCCCTCTCATACGCCTCGAAGAGGAGGCCCAAAACCTGCCCCACCGAGATGGTGTCGATACCGTAACGGTTGCACAGGTCGTTGGCCTTGACCACCGCCTCGATATCGCTTACCAAGAGATTCCCCCCTAAGGACCCCATGGTCTCGTACTCGGGACCGCCGGCCTCGGTGTCGGTCTGGTACTCTCCCGATTCGACACGGACCACCCGCCCGCAACCGATGGGGCACCGGGCGCAGTGGTACCGTCCGGTAAGGTTCGTTTCGGCAAGATTCGTGCCGCTCAAGTTTTCTACCCGGTCCCATCGCCGGTCACGCCAATTGTTGAGGGGGAAATCTTCCAGCTCGTGGCAGAGCTCCACACCGCTCGCCGTCCCGTAGGAGCGCATATCACCGCTCACCTCGGCTATTTCTTTTACAGCCGATTTGACCTCAGAGGCGAGCCCGTCGGGGTCGTGGACCTCCGCCGGTACGGACCCCCGGACCGCGACTACCGCTTTCAGGTTCTTGCTCCCCATCACCGCGCCGAGGCCACCCCTGGCTGCTATCCTCGCGTCCGGCCCATCCGAGACAATCCCTGATAAAAGCACCAGCCGCTCCCCGGCCCGTCCGATGGACATGGTGGAAACCTTTCCCTCCTCCGACGCGGCGAGCCTCTCGTGGGTCGCGTAGGTGTCGAGGCCCCACAAATCGGAACCGTCCAGGATCCGTGCCTCCGGGATGCCGGTCTCCCCGGGGCCATCCTTTTCGGCAAGTCGAAGGACCGAGGGGGTTTCGGCCCGTCCCCGGATGATCAGCCCGTCGACACCGAGGCTCTTTAAATACTCGCCGAACCTCCCCCCGACATCCGATTCGCCCCAGATTCCGGTCAGGGGACTTTTGGAGATAACGCTGGTTCTTCCCGAACAGGGGACACGGGTCCCCGCGAAAGGCCCGGTCAGGAAAAGAAGAAGATTGAAGGGCCCGAGGGGATCGATCTCCTTCGGCAGTTCGGTGTTGAGGATCCACGCCCCGATGCCGGACCCACCAATATAACGCCTGCAGATTTCGGGTTCAATGTGCCGTCGGTAAACAGTTCCGATGGTCATGTCGACATCGAGTAAAAGGGCAGGGTTCATACGGTCTCCTTATCGGATAGTGAAGTTCATCCCCAAGAATTCCCGTACCCCTGCCTCGGTGACCGGTCGGGGATTAGTCGCTCCGTTCACGTTGTCCGCCGCGTAGCGTACGAGCTCTTCGATGCGGCTCGCCTCGAGGACCGGGGGATCGATTCCGAGCCCCGCGGTCCGGCGCCGGAAAATCTCCCAGACCTTTCCTACTAGGGGTTCGATGGCGTCAAGCTTGGCACGAGGCACTTCGCTTCTATTATACTTGAGAGTCCCCGGAATCAAAGCCCCGCAGACATATCCATGGGAGAGATCGGGATAGAATCCGGGAAGAATGTTGGAAATACAGTGGAGAATGCCCAGCCCCGCATTGAGCATGGCGGCCCCGTTCAGGAATGATCCCTCTAAAAGGGCTGCACGAGCCTCGAGGTCGGTCCCATCTTCGAGGCAGGTTTCCAGATTATCGGCCACCAAGGCGCACCCGCGGAAGGCGAGAGCGTCGGTGACCGAGTTAGCTCCGGTGGAAAGGATAGCCTCGAGTCCGTGGGAAAAGGAGTCCATCCCCGAGAAGAGGGTAAGCGCCTGCGTCAGGGGAACGGTCGTCTCGGGATCGAGGATCGCGGCATCGGCCGCCCGGCATTGGATGCTTCGCTTTTCGTGGGTCTCGTCATCCGTTATGACCG
>JBKHAJ010000290.1:0-3709 GCA_046542935.1 Spirochaetia bacterium
ATACGCGATCGAAAGGTCGAAGAAGGCTGTCGACATCGCCCGTGTCCTCGACACCCGGAATATCGTTCTGTGGCCCGCCCGGGAGGGGATCTACGTCAACGAATCGAAGGACCATGTGGAGAGCACGAAGAGGTTCATCGATGCGGTCAATTCTCTCCTCGAATACGACAAGGAAATCCGGATCTTAGGCGAGATGAAGCCCAACGAGCCGATGGACCACGCCTACTGTCCTACCACCGGACACTTCATGGCCCTCGCCGCGGCAACCGCCGATCCGTCGCGGGTGGGCATCCTCATCGAGAGCGCCCACGCGATCTTAGCGGGCCTCGATCCGGCAATCGAGATGGGCTTCGCCTTGAGCCAAAACAAGCTCTGGAGCGTGCACTTAAACGATCAAAACGGCCTCAAGTTCGACGAGGACCGGATCTTCGGAGCCATAAATCTGAAGCGGGCCTTTGATCAGGTCCTCGTGCTGTGGCAGAACGACTTCGGCGCGGACGGAGAGTTCGTAGGACTCGACATCAAGGCCCTGCGCACCCAGAAGGACGGAGAAGCCACTCGGCATCTCGCCCACAGCAAGGAGATCTTTCTCCACCTCCTCGATGTCGTAAAGAGCGTGGACATGAAAAAGATAGAAGAGTACCGCAAATCGAGGAGCTACGAAGACCTGGAGTACTACATCATAAGCAAGCTTCTCGGCCGGTAATGGGCTAGACGTACACGTCCGGTTCGGTCAACAGGATGAGCTTCCCCTCGAGGACCTGCTCCTGGAGATACTTCAGGAACTCCTTGGTGGCCTTTTCTACATCGGACCGTTTGACGGTACCAAGATGGAGCGCTTCGTCCTCGATGAGGGCCCTCCTCCTCTCGGATACGTTGGCGAGGAGCTTGTGTCTGATCTCCTCGGACTTGCCCTTGAGGATAAGAGCAATCTCCGAATCCCCGTAATCCCTGAGCACTTCCTGAAGCCCCCGGTCGTCCAGGTGCAGGAGGGTCTCCTCGCCGAAGAGACGGTCCTTGATATCGGCATAGAGCTCGGGATCGCTCTTTTCGAGATCCTCGAGGATCGTCCGCTCCGCCCCCATCCCCATGTGCTTGAGAATTCCCGCCAAGGCGCTCTTCCCGTCGATCTCCTCGGAAACGACCTTGCCCTGGGTCCGTATTTTCTCCTTGATAACCTCTTCCATCCTCTCTAGGACCTCGAAATCGAGCTTTTTCTCCGCGGCGAGGTGCATGATAACTTGCTTCCGTATCGATGGGGAGAGGGACTCGATGATCTTAGCCGCCTTCCCCGGTTCGAGGTACGAGAGCACCACACCGAGCACCGAGGGGGGCTCCCTTTTAAGGATCATCAGGATCTGCTGAAATTCGTAATCGTTGAGGAACGAAAAGGGCTTGGCCGCCGCGTGGGGCACGAACTTACGGAAGTACTTTTCCCCCTGCTCCTCACCGTAGGCGGCGATCAGCATTTCCCTCGCCTTCTCCGCCCCGCCGTAATAACTGCGGCCCTTGTCGACGCGAAGACCGAAATCGGCGAGGATCGCTTTGGCCTCTTCCCGATCTATGGCTCCGGTATTGACGATCTCCTGGAGAAGCCTCTCCACCTCCACCGGTGAAAGATGCTTGAGGATGTTCGATGCGTCCTCTTTGCCGAGGAGCATAAGGAACTTGGCAGCCCGGTTCGCTCCGGGACCGTGATGGTGGGACGAAGACTTGACGAATCCCTCGAGCTTGCTCAAGTCGAACGCCTTGGCGCGGGAAGCCGGCCGCTTGCCGGTATGGGCGGCGGAATTCCTCGGGGGCTTCTCTTTTTCAGGGTTCTTCGGGACTGCCTTTCCGGCCCCTTTCTGGTATGCGGATATACCTCGGCGGACGTTCTTCATGTTCACCCCTCCCTGTGTTAATTCTAACAATCCCCGGCCTGCCGGTCAACTTGGTACCCCATTTTGTGAGAATTCCATGAGCACGCCGCCTTGACATTTTTAATAATACGCGGTATATAAAAAACTCGATGCCGCTGTAGCTCAGTCGGTAGAGCAGAGGACTGAAAATCCTCGTGTCAACAGTTCGATTCTGTTCGGCGGCACGCACGACCATCCACCCCGGTGGATGGTCTTTTTTTTTTAAGCGGGATAATCTATGGAGTGATATCCTATGCCCCGGTCAGGAGACGATACAGGTCCTGCTCGATGCGCAGCAGCCGGGGGTCGTCGAGGCTCCTTTCACGGTGCGGCACGTCGAGGGAGATGCACGCTAAGGGCTTGGCCGGGCGGTCGGATAGAACGTAGATCCTCTCCCCTAATAAGATGGCCTCCTGAATGTCGTGGGTCACGAATAGGGCGGTCCGCCGCGAGTTCTCCCACAGCTTGAGGAAGGCGTCTAAGAGGTTCAGCTTCAAGGCCAGGTCGAGGGCCTGGAAGGGCTCGTCCATGAGGAGGATCTCGGAGGGATAGGCGAAGGCCCTGGCTACGGCGACCCGCTGCTTCATCCCCCCGGAGAGCTGATCGGGATAATACCCTCCGAAATCGGAGAGCTCTACCATTTCCAGGTGCCTATCGATCAAGGCGTGCTTCCCCTCCTCGGGTACGGCGCCCTTGAGGACGAACTCCAGGTTCCCCCGGACCGTCTTCCACGGCAGGAGGCGGGGCTCCTGGAAGAGGTAGCTTATGACCTTATCGTCGAGCCCCCGGATATCCCCGGTGTAATCACGATCGGTCCCGGAAATAATATTCAGAAGTGTCGTCTTTCCGCACCCGGATGGTCCTAAGATGACCGTCACCTTGTCTTCGAAGATATCCATGCTCAAGGAGTCGAGGACACGGAGACGGCCGAAGGATTTGTCGACATCGACTAGGTGGATGACGGAGGCGGTCCGATGAGGGCCGTTCACGTTCCCGCCTCCCCGTGACGACTCCAGGATATCCGGCGCATCAGAAAATGGAATACCCCCTCGCTCATGCCGCTCAAAAGGATCGCAACAACCGTCCACGCGAAGACCTCCGGGGTTTCGAGCTGGACCTTAGCCGTATACAGCCCCGTTCCGACCGCCCGAATCGGCTGGGCCAGGACCTCGGCGGCGACCACCACCTTCCAGGTGAGCCCGAGGGCGGTGGAAGCCCCCGCCAAGAAGTATGTAAAGACCGAAGGAACGACGAGGGAAAAGAGAATTCTTATCCGGGGGACCCGGAAGACTTCGGCCATTTGGACTAAGTCGGTGTCGATCGAGTCGATACCCTGAATAACATTCCCGCAGATGACCGGAAAGGCTATAAGGAAGCTCGCAAACACGGGAACGGTGTCGGTGGTAAACCAGATAAGGGCGATGATGATGATCGACATCACCGGGGTGGTGCGGATGACCGAGAGAACCGGACGAAAGAGGGTACGGAATGTAGAGTTCAGCCCCGCCGCGGTTCCGATCACGATGCCCGCCGCGGTGGAGAGGAGGAAACCCGCGAATCCCCTCGAAAGGGTAGCTCCTACCGCCGCCCAGAACGAAGGAAAAGTCAGGAAACGACCCAGCGCCTTCAACGCCGCCATGGGAGCAGGGACGATGATCTGAGCCCCCACCGCGGCGGCGGCGAGCTGCCAGATAACGAAGAGGGCGACCACCGAAATCGCGGTCAGGACCCATCGCTTCCGGGTGTTTCCGGAGCCGGTCAGCGAAGAATAAGAAATGGCGCGAATCAGGGCCCCTTCAAGGCGCCGT
>JBKHAJ010000291.1:0-3708 GCA_046542935.1 Spirochaetia bacterium
ATGAGAGCGAAGACGACCCAGGCGACCCGAATCACCGTCGGATCGATATCGAAGTATTCCCCGATCCCTCCGCAGACCCCGCCGATCATACGATGAGTATCTGATAGATAGAGTTTCTTTTCTATAGACATATCTTCTCCTAGTAATTCTGGATTATCGTTCCGGTGACCCCGGAGAGCTTCACGTCTCCCCGTCCCCGTGCGCGGATCTTAAGATCCCCCTCGAGATCCGTCACAGTGAGAGATCCTCCGGAGTCCTCTATGTGGACCGGCCCGGAGAAGTCACGAATATCCACATCTCCCGAGGTATCCACGAGGTTCAGGCTTCCCCCGGAGGTGCCGATTTCCACGTCCCCGGGACCGTCCTCGATCAGTATCTCGCCGTTAACGTTCGAGAGCCGGAGGTTGCCCCCGTCATCGACCACGCCGACTTTTCCGGTGATCCCTTCGAGAATGCAGTCCCCCTGTCCCGATGTGACGGTGCAGTTTCCCGAAAGGCGGGATACCGAAAGCTTCCCATCCTCGATATTGATATCCAGGTTCATTTGTGCGGGTATCCGGATATCGAGCTGCACCCTCTTTTCTTCGCCCCTGATGAGTCGCATCAGAAAGAAAGTACTTTCCACCCGGCATGTCAGGACTCCTCTGTTGCCCCGACGGGACAGGTCGAGGAGAATGCCCTCGGCGGCGATCTCTTCGACCCGGGCTTGGTCCCTTCCCCGTATGTTAATATAAGCGGAAACGGACACCTTCCCCAGTCCTTCGACCGCGGCGATCCCAACGTCCGTGCTGTCACAGTGAATCTCCAGGGTATCGATCCCGTCTGTTGCGAGCTCCAGGTCCCTCGTTTCGATTATCTCGATCTCCTGGCCAAAAACACCGCCGACCGCAAAGAACAGGAACGGCAGCAAGAGCAACCCACGGACTTTCATTGACACCTCCGTATCGTGTGAATACTGTATATTAGTATACAAAATATTAACTGATTGTGAAAATGCTTTTTTTTCCGAATTTTCTCTTAAAACTCTAAAAATTTGATGCAAATCCCATAAAATTTCCTGTTGATCAAATCAAAATTCTTAAGTATTATTTCCTCGAAATTGACACGGCAGGTAAGTCGAACGGCTTACCGCACCCAAACCACCCAAACGTAGTCTTTTTCATAACACCTCCTTAATTAAAAGGCTGTCCGGGGTTCCCGGGCAGCCTTCTTTTTTTATTGAGGCGAGTTGGATTTTAGGGAGATAGGACTATACTTATAGGGTGATCTTCGCTTTGTTGTCACTCCTGAGTTTTCTCATTCAGTTGTTCCTCGGATTCAATCTTACCGTTTTCAACGGTACGAGAAGAATCAATCGAGTCTTAGCCGTATTCTGTTACGGCGGCGCCCTCATAGGACTTGGTGAGCTTTTAATATTTTTTTCCCCTACTCTCGAGCGGGCGCTCTTTCTCGGTAACTTCGTCGCCCCATGGCCGATTATTCAGGCTGCTTTTCTTCATTTCATCCTTATCTTTACACGGGTCTCTCTCGGCAGATCGAAATTGTTTCTGATACTACACTACACCATTGCCGCGACAATGGCGGTTTTGTTCTACAGATACATCCATATAGAAAAACCTCTCGAATATTTCCAGGGATTTTCCTTTGTGAGTCCCATAACTACTGAATTTCGGTACTCGATTATCGTGATATGGGTTACGGCGGCCCAAGCGGCGTCGTTCATCTTTGTCGTCGTATTCACACTCACTCAGCCGAAAGAATCCGACATCCGCAGGCAGGGTAGATGGCTGATCGCCTCGATGGTGTCCATCTTTGTCTTCGCAGTCCTCCTCCACACAATTAAACTTACCCTGTTCCCCACAATGCCCGAGATGACGGGTACTCAATATCTCCTGTTCGGCGTCATTCTCTACATAGGGATACGGAAGGGGAACCTTCTCGATCTTCTCCCTCATCAAGTGGCCGACCGAATCCTGTATACGATGGATGAGATTGTCATTATTACCGATTCCAATTTCAAGGTCCTCCGGATTAACGCCGCAGCGGAGAGTCGATTCCCACAACTCGAAGGAGACGACAGGAGTATTGACTTGAAGGAAGTCATAAAAAATGTTTCTTCCGATACTGCTGAGCATTTCTTGTTCGCTGAACGGGATTTTGTGCGACGAAACATCCGGTTTACCAATCAGGGCGGGAAGACGCGGTGGTACTCTTTCTCACGCACCAGGGTGCGGAAGTCGTTCTCGAGATTGAACTGTTTCGTCTTCGTAGGATCGGATATCACCAATCTCAAAGAAAGTATCGAAGAAAGGGAGATCCTCTTAGCCGAAATCCATCACCGGGTGGGGAACAATCTCCAGCTTCTTCTGAGTCTGATCAACATGAAACTTCCTCAGATAGATGAAGAGAAGACCCTCGAGGTCATTCGCGGCCTCAAGGATTTTATCTACGCTATGTCTTCAGTCCACAGAGTACTCTACGAGACGGAAAAACTGAACGCCGTACCCTTGGAAGAATATCTCCGTGAAGTTTATACCGATTTTATTCGAAATAATCCCGTAGTCCCGTCGATGGAAGCATCTTTCGCTTTAGATGAATACTTCCTGGATATTAGCACAAGCCTTCAGGTGGCACTCTTCTTTATAGAATCCTTAAGGATAATCTTGAGTCGAGTAAAATTTTTTGATGAGGAAAAATCCCTCGGCATATTGATATCCCGGGAAGACTCCGCACTTGTAATATCGTATACTTCTCCCGGTCTTGAAAAGCTCAAGAATCTTACCTTTGAAGAGGGGCTGTCCGGACTCCTTTTGAACATACTCGATGGATCGATTACATACGCACCTGACGCGGACAAGCGGGAGAATCATCTCGAGGTCATCCTCAATCCACCGATGTAACGATCTTCTCCTTTCGAATCAAACGGGATAGGAACAGGCTCAATGAAATGAGGCCGAGGGATACCGCGGCGATGAGGCCCAGGCCCGTCCAGCCGACTAACTCCTCGGGACCTAAGACGGCATTGGCGGCGCCTAACCCGCCGAAGAGAAGGAGTACCACAATGATGTTGAAAATCCTCGTGGGTTTAAGCCCGGTGGAGAGCTGATATATACCGATCAGTCCGGTGAATCCCAGGACGAGTAAGGGCAGTACCGGAAAGGCGTAGAGGAGAAAGGGGAGTGAAAGGGTAAAGGAACTCCCGGGCGAGAGAAGCCCCGTCACCAGCGCAATGAGACCGGAGACGACGATACCGATACCGTACGCCTGCACGGCGACGCCCACACACTTCCCCGCGGCGTATTGTCTTAGGCTTACCGGGCTGCAGAGGAGAGTACGAATCCGGCCGTCCTTTTTTTCTCCGACGAAAGCGGTGGTGCTCAAGATAAAGGACGAGTAGGCGGAGAGAAGGGTCATCAGGTAGAAAAGAAGGTTCTCCCGAATTCCTCCGGTAAAGCCGGCGGTTCCGAAGAGCCTCGGAAGAGCGACAAAACCCCATACCCCGGCGAAAAGGAGGATCGATACGAGACTGCGCCGGTCCTTGAAAAGGTCCTGAATCTCCCGCACCGCGATGAGCCGGACCTCCCTCATGTCTCCCCCTCTTCAGCACCTTCGCCCCCTTCCGCCGAACGGACGATCCTCAAGTAAACGTCCTCGAGGCTGTCGGTATATCGCTGAAAGGATTCGATCTCGATTTCCGCTTCGACTACC
>JBKHAJ010000292.1:0-3698 GCA_046542935.1 Spirochaetia bacterium
ATCGTCCAGTCTCGCCGCACGGCATCCGATATCCCGGGCGAGGGCGCGGGCCTTCTCGAAGGTCCGGTTGAGGACAATTACCTCGAGGCCTTCGGTTACGAGGGCGTACGCCGCGGCACGGGCCGCCCCCCCTGCTCCGAGGACCACCGCCTTACGATGTTTCCTCCCGGTATTCTCCCATACCCGCTCGAGGGGCTCGAGAAACCCGGCAACATCGTAGTTATATCCCGCCCATCCGCCGTCCCCGCGGACGACGGTATTACAAGCGCCTACCTTCTCCACCCCGGGACCTGACCCGTCGAGGCGTGAAATAACCGCCCGCTTGTGAGGGACCGTAACACTCAGCCCTTCTACTCCGAGTTCCTGCGCCCGGTCGAGAAAGAGGGCGGGATCGTCCGTCGAAAAAGGAACGTACACGGCATCGAGCCCAAGCTCCGCGAATCCGGCGTTATGGATGAAGGGTGAGCGGGAGTGCATGACCGGATTTCCGATAATACCGAATACCCGGGTATCTCCGCTCTGAGCCCGTACCCGGTAGAGAAGGTCGAGCTCCTTAGGCGGCACATGCCCGGGAGCCGCCCGGACCGGTCCCGCGGTACAGTAGCTTACGGAGGAGCCGAACCGCAGCGGAAGCACCCGTGTGGGGAACCCCCATTCCCCCATGCCGAGGAGGATTCTCTCCCGGGTTTTGAGTCTCGAGCCGAGCTCCGCGGCCAGATCGAAAAGAGCGAAGAGCTCCGCGGTACTCCTTGGAGTGACGGCGACCTTGGGTATCTCGTTTTCGTTTTCGCTTAAACATCGGGCAATAGCCGCAAGGTCGGAGTCCATTCCCGTGGTATTGTGATGAGATCTGATAATTCGGGGGCCCTTCTCCGCCCGGAGCCGGATGGGGAGCTCGGCTCGGAAATCGAGCTCGAGATCAAACCAGCGGAAGCCCGAACGGACGCACCGCTTGAAAACGGCCGCCCTCTCGGCATCCGTTCCGTCGAAATTTCCCCCGTCACACCTCCTGCGCAGGGTCAGGATACACGGCTTATCCAGAAGGCGGGGGAAGCGGTCGAGAACGGACATCTCCTCGGGCTCGAGGAAATCCGCCCTCAGCTCACAGCAGTCCGCATGGTCCGCTTGAGCCTCGGCAATCCGGAGATTATCAACGAGTCTTTTTTCGGTCAGGGACAGACAGATCATCAGAAATCGCCCCGGTAGATGTATATATCGTGGAGCTCGTCTTCGATGAAAAAGACCCGTGCGCGGACCGGAAAGGGATTGGGTTCCAGCTCGTAAACGAGACTTACTTCGTCCTGATAGTCCGGAGATCCGAGGAGCTTCTTGACCTCCAGCCGGTCTTCGCCGAAACTGATGCCCATTACCGGGCCCTCGAAGCGATGATCGAAACGGATCTGCCACACCCGGTCCTCGAACCAGTAGAGGTAGACATGCTCGGGGTAATAGAATACCACCGTATCCTGGCTCGAAGTTTCACCCCTGAAGGGATAGAACGTTTCAGGTTCTCCGAGCTCTTCCAGGGCCGACTCCAAGGTCATACCCAGGAATCGGGCGGGCTCGGCGAAGCGGAACTCCTGTCCCGCGAGGGGAAACCCGGGGAGCAGGCAGAGCAGAAATACGAGCATGAGCACAGGGGAATACCCACTATGACAGGTACGCGGGCCGGAAAATCCAATTAAACTACTCAATCAACGCCTCCAATTCTTCGACCCGGAGGCTTACCGATTGATTATCCGGGAGGAGGGCCTGGGCCTGGGTCATGTACCGGTAAGCTTTGAGGTACTCACCGATAGCCGCGAACTCATCGGAGAGGGCGATAAGGGCGCTGGAGTTACTCATATTTTCGAACAGTGCCGCCTGAAACGCCTCGATCCTCCGGTCTCGGGATTCATAGAGGCGTCCAGCCAGATAGTGCAGGGTACTTCGAATTTGTCGGTCCCGGATAAATTCGAGGCCCCTCTCGATGATAGGCAGGGCCTCGCCTCCCCGGTTTGCCAGCATGAGTCCGCGAATGTAGGTAAGCAGGTATTCGGGATTGTCCGGATTCTCTTCGTAGAGGGGGCCGGAAAACTCCAGGGACTCGGTTACCGCTCCGGTTTCCAGGAACAGCCGGGCGGCCGCGAAACGTGCGGCCCGGGACGAAGTGCTCTCGAGAACTTCGTCCGCCAGGGGCAGGGCCCTGTCATACATCCCGGCATTAACGGCCGTACGGAAGAGGAGCTCCCGGGTTTTCGAGCTCCCGTCTCCCGCGTCCACCGCCCTCCGGAGATACCTCACCGCGGTCTCGAGCTCACCCGCTCCCGCGGCCGCCCGGCCCGCCGCGGCCAGGACATCGGGCAAGGCGGTTTTGCTCTCCGCGACGGGCTCGAGAACGCTCAAGGCTTCACGGGGCTTGTTCATTCCCAGGAGCCTTCGGGCCTCCAGGAGGAGGATCCGGCTCCGGTCCACGTCGCCGCCGAAACGTTCCTCGATTACCTCGACGGCCTTCCGCACCTCATCGTTTCGCCCCAGGGTGGTCAATATCTCGGCCCGGGAAAACGCAAACCCCTGATTCCGGGGAAACTCTTCCGTGAGCACGTCCAGCTGCTCGAGAGCCGCCTCGTACCGTTCGAGCCCGGTAAGGATTCGCGCCAGCCCGACCCGGGCCGGATAGCAGCTCTCCCCCGTAACGAGAGCATCGGTGTACCTGGAGATGGCGTCATCGAAGCGTCCCTCTTTTTCGGCAACCACCCCGAGAACGTAGGAGGGAAGAACGCTTTCGACATCCTGAACCAAGGCGGATCGAGCGGCAAGTCCTCCTAAGGTCAGGATGTCCGGATCATCGCCGGCAAGAACGGCGAGGGAGGTAATGATGATTTCGAGAAAAACGTCCCAGCTCTCGAGGTAGGGTGAAAACTCCCCCCGTTCAGCGTCCCTGTAGAGCGCCAGGAGCTGGTCCCCTTCCTCCGGTTCTCTTACCTCGAGGGGAAAATCGATGAGGGGATAGACCAGGGTATGTATGGCCCATCCTGCAAAGGCGAGACGTTCTCCGGCTTGCGAGTTGATCGCCGGGGAACCGGAGAGTGCCTCCACCCCCTCCCGAATCGATTCGGGGGTCCCGAAGCGGATGAGTCTCCGGGCCTCGGTTACAACGGGAGGTTCTTTCTGCTGGATTTCGGTTTTCGGCCCGTTCACAGCGGAAGAGCCCGGAGACGGCGTTCCCGCGCATCCGGGGAGAATCACCGAGAGACACGCCCACGCACAGAACGCCGTCCAAAGGAGAATCCTGCCTTGCACCTTTATTATTACATGTGTTCCACGATGCTTTCCCCAAACTCGCTCGTGGATACCTTGGTTGCGTTTTCCATGAGCCGGGCAAAATCGTAGGTCACGGTCTTGTCCCTGATGGCTCCCTCCATACCCCCTTCGATGAGGTCGGCCGCTTCCTTCCAGCCGAGATAGTCGAACATGAGTTTTCCCGACAGAATCAGCGAGCTCGGATTGACCATGTTTTTGCCGGCGTACTTCGGCGCGGTCCCATGGGTCGCCTCGAAAACGGCATGTCCGGTTTCGAAATTGATGTTGGCCCCGGGGGCTATTCCGATTCCCCCCACCTGCGCGGCCAAGGCGTCGGAAATGTAGTCTCCGTTCAGGTTCATCGTCGCTATCACATCGTACTCGGCGGGGCGTGTCAAAATTTGCTGGAGAAACGC
>JBKHAJ010000293.1:0-3696 GCA_046542935.1 Spirochaetia bacterium
CGCCCACCCGGGCCGTCTCGTTCCCTTTCCGTCGGTCCATCCCGAGGACCCCGATGCGGTTGAACACGTCCGGGAGATCGCCGAATCGGGGTTCCGGGGGATCAAGCTCCACCCCTACTACCAGCATTTCAGCATCGGCGATGAGAAGGTCGACCCTCTTCTTTCGGCTATAGCGGAGGCGGGGCTCATCCTCCTCCTCCACACCGGATTCGACATCGCCTTTCCCCATGACCGGATTGCCGATCCCGCCCGGGTCAGCCGCATCATCGACCGGCACCCGAATCTTACCCTGATCACCTCCCACTTCGGCGCCTGGAAAGACTGGGACGAAGCGGAGCGGCACATTTTAGGAAAGCCGGTCTACATGGACATCTCCGCTTCGGTCGAGTTCATGGGATTCGAAAGGGCCCGCGGGTTTCTCCTCGAACACCCGGCGGAGTACCTCCTGTTCGGAAGCGACTCCCCCTGGGACGATCAAGCCGCCCTCGTCGAGCGGGTCCTCCAAATGGAGCTGCCCCGTGACCGGCTCGCACTCCTTTTGCACAAGAACGCCGAGCGGCTTTTAGAGGATGTGTAACAGACCTGTTCGCAATGGCTGCAGGTGATACTCGACGATATTGCCCAGGCCTGTCTCGACTCGGCTACATATGAATGGCCCCGGTGGTGGCCGCCTTCATGGTCTCCATGACCGACTCGGAAAGGGTCGGATGGGCGTGGACCATGTCGGCTACGTTTTCCGGGAGGAGCTCCATCTTCTTGGCGAGGAGGATCTCGTGAATCAGCTCGGTCGCCTCCGGTCCGACGATATGAGCTCCTAATATCTCGTGGATCTCGGTGTCGTAAACGAGCTTTACGAATCCCTCCATGCTTCCCACGGCCACCGCCTTGCCCACTCCCCGGAAGGGGAAGGAAGCGGTGGAGACATCCAGTCCCTTCTCCTTCGCCTCGGCCTCGGTCAGTCCGAAGTTGGCCGCCTGGGGCTCGGTATACACCGCCATGGGGACCTCGTCTGCCGGCACCCGCGGCTCCACATCATGACCGGCAATGTGCTCCACGACTATCTCTCCCTCCTTCGATGCGAGATGGGCCAAGAGAGGTGTGTTGATGACGTCGCCGATGGCATAGACCCCGGCTGCGGAGGTTTCGTAATAATCCCCTGTGGGAATAAAGCCCTTCTCCGGCTCGATCCCGAGCTCTTCGAGACCGATACCCGCCGAATTAGGTGCCCGCCCCACCACGACGAGGAGCTTGTCCGCCTCCACGGTACTCGTCCCGCCTCCCTCGGCTTCCAGCGACACTTCGACCCCTCCGTCTTTGCGCTTCATGGACGAAGCCTTGGTTTTGGTGTGGATGGTGATGCCCCTCTTCTTAAAGGATTTAGCGAGCTCCTCGGAGATATCCGGATCGCTCGCGGGAAGGACCTGATCGAGCATTTCCACCAAGGTGACCTCCGAGCCGAAGGCATTCATGATGTGGGCGAACTCCACCCCGATGGCCCCGGCGCCTAGAATGACGAGTTTCTTCGGGACCTCCTTGAGCATCAGGGCCCCGGTGGAACTCAACACCGTCTCCTCGTCGAACTCGAAACCGGGAAGCTCCCGGGGGCTCGACCCGGTGGCGATGATGATGTTCTTGCCGGACACCGTCCGCTCCCCGTCGGCGGTCTTTACGATAACTTCCTTCGGACCGTTCTGCGGGGCCGTGGAAATCCTTCCTTCCCCCTCGATATATTCGACCTTGTTCTTCTTGAGAAGGAACTGCACACCCTTGACCAGCCGGCTCGACGCCTGCCGGGAGTTCTTCCACACCTTCTCGTAATCGAGACCGGAGGTGTCGACCTTTACGCCGATATCTTCGAGCTCCTCTATCGAACGGAAAACCTCCGCCTGGTGCAGCAGGTTCTTCGACGGGATGCATCCGATATTGAGGCACACCCCTCCGGGTTTGTCCTTTTCGACGACACACGCCGAAAGTCCGAGCTGGACCGCCCGGATCGCGGCAACGTACCCGCCCGGGCCCGCCCCGAGGATGATCACATCGTAGTTGTTTCCCATACCAATCTCCTTAATTTAAGTATTCCATCGAGACGTACGATATCACGATGAATAGTATTTGTTAATAAGCCATGGTTTAAGTATATTTTCGTACGAGGAGTTCCTGATGAAAAGAATAACAAATACCGGTATATCGGCTTTACTCATAGTATTTTTCGCCGTTTCGGCCGCCTTCGCCCAGGGGGCGGGTGAAAAGGCCGAGAAAATCGCCGCCCCCGACTACTCGGACGAGGAAGTCTTAGCCGATCTCATCGAAAGCGGGGATCCCGACTACATCCTCGTGGATGTTCGAACTCCTGCGGAATATGCCGAAGGGTACATCCCCACGGCGATCAATATACCCCTCTCCGAAATAGGGGAGAATCCCCCCACCGAGGATAGAGAAGCCCTCATCATCCTCTACTGCCGTTCGGGAAACCGTTCGGGACAAGCCGAGATAATTCTCGAGGGACTCGGCTACACCAACGTGCACAACTTCGGCGGAATCATCGACTGGTCGGGAAAAACGGTAGAGCCTTAGAAAGCGCACCGGGGCCGCACCGGCCCCTACCCGTCGGCGTCTCAACTCGAGGCGAGGCGCGCCTTGACCCGGTCCACGATGACGTCGACGAGCCGCTCTATGTCCACGTCCGCCGTACGGCCGCCGGAAGATCCGTTTCCCCCGGAGCTCACATACGACCCTCCGTTAAGCTCTCCCCCGTAGATGGTACAGGTCCCGGTCTTAAGCCCCGCGCCTGAAAGCTTCTCCTGCGGCTGGATCGAGCAGCTCCCCGCGTCGGTGCAAGACAGCGGCTCGGTCCGGACACCCCAGCTCGGGCGCAGGTCGTAGAGCTTTTTAAGTTCTTCCTCGGTAAAGGGAACCGGACCGCCTAAGATCTTTGCGTACATGGCGATGGTCGCGCAGTGTTCCATCTTTTCCAGGATCTTGAAGGCGCTTTCCAGGCACTTTCCGACGGTCAGCGATCCGTGCCTGGCGAGCATGACCGCGTCGCTCTTCATAATATGGGGACGGATCGATGCGGGGACCTCGTCGGTGGTGGGGGTTGCGTACACACTGGTGGGAATTGCTCCTAAAGTAACTACCACCTCCGGAAGGAGGCAGGTGTCGATGGGAATACCCGCCACGGTAAAGGCTATGCACTTGGGAGGATGGGCATGGATGACCGCATCTACGTCGGGGCGGAGGCGATACACCTCGAGGTGGAGCTTTCCCTCCGATGAGGGTTTTCCGTCCCCCTCGAGCTTGTTCCCCTCCATATCCATTATTATCGGTGCGTCCAGGGTCATTTCCCCTTTAGGTACCCCGGAGGGGGTTATGATTACCCTGTTCTCGTCGATACGCATCGACAGGTTCCCGTCGGTGGCGGAGACGTATCCGTACTCCTGGACCTTCCGGCTCCAGTATACGATCTCTTCCCGTAACTTCCAAATCGATTCCATAACTCTATCCTTCCTGTTCCGTCTTTCCTAATCCGTCTTTAGATCAACGGTGTCGATTATCCCCAAGACGAGCTCGAGGATCGGGCCCGCGTCCCGCCCCAAGACCTGCCGGGTGGCATTCCCCTCCTTATTGACCAGGACGATGTCCCCGATCCCCGCCTGGACCATGTCCACCGCGATAACCGAGTTCTTAAGCGGAGTC
>JBKHAJ010000028.1:0-19677 GCA_046542935.1 Spirochaetia bacterium
TAGACCGGCATGAGCTCGAGTCGCTGGTCGCCGCCGAGCCGGGGGTCTTTGACCACAAGCCGGAGCAGGCGGTCCAGATCGATCCCCGGGACGGGATCAAAATCCTCTACAACTCGAGCCGGGCGGCCCGGCCCCATGACAACGTAGTTCCCCCCGAGGCGGGAGGGGATAAGGAAGACCTGAACGCCGAGGCCAACTTCGTGACCAAGGGAAAGACCACCAGCGTCATCGATACGGCCCCTCTGAGCGAAGGTTTTACCTTTATCAATTTGAACCTCTTTCCGGCCCTGTTCCCCTTCGGAGCGAAGAAACCCGTATCGGGGATGCACTTTCTCCAGTGGACCTCCTCCTACCAGGACCGGGACTGGCGGAACATGCCCCTCGAGGACTTAAGCGTGGTGATGGAGCGGGCGGCCGCCCTGGGGAAGACTCTTCTGAGAGACGGCGCCGGTTACTACACCCTCTTCAAGAACTGCGGACGCCTCGTCGGAGGTTCCATCGCCCAGGGGCACCAGCAGATGGGCTACTCCAGCGTTATCCACCCCAAGGCGGAACAGCTTAAAAAGATTGCCGAGGAGAGGGGCTACACCTTCGCCGATTACCTCTTGAGGGACAATCCCTCGTCTCTCTTCTTGAAGGATTTGGGAAAGGCGGTGCTCCTCATTCCCTACTGCATGCGGAGACCCTACGCGATGATGCTCGTCCTCAAGGACACCTCCAAACGGCACCTTCACGAGCTCTCCGACGAGGAAACCGCCTCGGTTGCAGCGGGGTGGAAGATGGGGATTCTCATTATGCGGCGGGTCCTGGGGTGGTCGGGCAAATCGATCGCCTATAACATCGTGGCCCACACCGGCCCGGGATGCGGAGTCTTTTTCGAGTTCATGCCCTACACCCAGGAGATAGGCGGCTTCGAGCATTTGGGGCTGTTTATCTGCCAGTCGACTCCCGAAATCTGCGCCGAGAATATCAAGTCGGACTGCGAAGATTACTTGAGTATCGTTTGACGATTAAAACAGGAGCACCACCCGGGACATCAGAAGACCGCCTAAAAGGACGAAGAGACACGGTCCCGCAAGCCCCTTGAGGCTCTTTACGAGGCTGGTGGAGAAATACTCATTGGTCACGATGAAACAAACGTGCACCGGTGAAACGAGCTGCCCCACGTGCCCGGCGGCGTAGCCGAGGACCGCGGTCGAAAGGAGAACCGCGGTGGAAGGATCGGCCCCGGCCAAACGGATTATGATGGGAAAACTCGCCCCTACCATACCTAAGGCGATGCCGGTAGTGAGTCCCGCGATAAAGGGGATAACCATGATCAGCGGAAGGAGGGGGACCCCCGTCCTCGCGAGCTCCTCCCGCATCTGTTCCACGATCAATCCCCCGTCGGGCAGAGGGGCCTCGAGAAAGGCCCCGTAGATCCGGATTACCGCGACCAGGAGGGCAAGACTTATGGTCTTCGGATTGAGGAGAATCTTCCTCCAGCTGCTCAACGGTAGGGGGTTCCGAATCTGAAGATAAATGACAGCGGTGATAATTCCTAGGGCTATAGGGAAGTACTTGCTGATACGGGTTGTTCCGGGAACTAAAAGACTTAGAACGATGTAGACGGAGATAACCAGAAACACCGGAACCAGAGAAGAAAGATCGAACCGCGTTTTTCCGGATCGTCCCTTCTTAGGGACCTTCCGCAGGAGAAAGAGCCATCCACCGAGGACCGAAAAGAGGGTAACCGGAATCCCCGCGGCGATAAAGTGCCAGATTTCGAGACCCGAGAGCTCCACTGCCAAGAGGACTCCGGCATAGAGGGGCCACCAGTACTCCCAAATATGACGGAACCAGTAGTTGATCCTCCCTTTCATAAGCGGATCCACCCTCCTCTCCTCGTCGCAGTCGTCGACCAGGGGCGCCGAGAAGAGAGCGCCCCCCGGCATGGGAAGGAGCCCCACCAGGGCCGGCAGGAGGGCCATGGAGGCCCGATTAGACACCCGGGACTGAAACGAAAAGACCAGGGAGCTCATGATACCGGTTTGGGCCATCTGCGCGCTCAGCCAGATGATGAGGACGATGATAAGCATCAAAAAAAGATTGTCCCTGCCCGAAAGGCGATTCCAGGCGACGGCCGCGGCCCCCGTCGGAGAATGCCCCGCCCAGAAGGCGAGAACGACGGTGCCCACAAAGATAGCGATCAGGAGATTTTTCGTAATCCTGCTCAATATCAGGATAACAGCCAGGGAAGCGAGGATTTTGAGTAAAGCGGGAGCGGCAATTATGAATTCCACAATGGGGTTATTGGTACGATTTTCTCAAAATTCAGTCAAGCAATTCAACAAAGGAGATCGTTAAGAATTTCCTTCAGTTCGGCCTGCGGGGGAAGGCCGACCCCGATCACTACAAGTCTGTTATCGGGAGCGATCTTTTCTACAGGCTCTAGGGTAACACCGCCGCCGGACCAATCTACTTTTACCGCGCCGTCATCGGCGGTCTCGATCAGTCCCTTGATCCGGGCCAACCGCATGTGACTGCCGCTCTCGTTTTCAGCTTCGAGCCGATCTATCAATCGCTTGATCTGATCGAGGGTTATTCCCGGGGGTACGGCAATGACCGCACTCCTGAATTCACCCGCGTTAGGGAAAGCATTCTCGGCGCCCGAAACCTCCTGCATTATCGGGGTTTTCACTCCCCGCTCCCCGGCACCCGGTTTCCCGTTGCTGAAACCCGCGAGAAAGTCTGCGAACCTGTCACTGTCCCAGGAGACCGCGACGATCTCGGCCCGGGGATTGCGCTCCTGAAGGAGCCGGGTGATTTCATCCGCCGATTCAGCCCCTGCCGCGGCTTCGAGCTTGCTTACCAGAAGAACATCGGCATTCATCACCTGATCCAGGTAGAAGGCTCCGAAACCTTCTGAATATGACCGGTAAGTGTTTACATCCACTACGGTTATCCCTCGGCCGAGGCGGACCGTATCTGGCGAGACGCGTGCGACGGCACGGAGAACGTCGGTAAGTTTCGCCACCCCGGAGGGCTCGATGACGATCCGTTCGATGTCCGGATCGGAGGCGAGGGTTTCTATGGCCTGTTGAAAATCCAGGGCCAGGGTGCAGCAGATACACCCTGAGACGATTTCGGTAACCCTCGAGCCCGCCGCTTCGAGGAGCTTCCCGTCGATTCCGACTTCGCCGAAGTCGTTCTCTATAACGGCAATCCCCTTGCCTTTATAGGGGCCTTCGAGGAGCCGGCGGATGAAGGTGGTCTTCCCGGATCCTAAGAAACCGGAGATTATGTCGATGGGAAGAGGATTCATAGCCGCATAGTATCCGAGAGGGCTCTCGACGGCAAGGGACGTAGGCCGCGCAGGTTACCGCCCGCCGGCCGACGTTCCCGTTGATACTGAATCACTTTCCCGTCTTCACCTCGATCTTTTTCGAGCCCGCCTTCTCCTCGCCGGTGCGCGGGATGTGAAGAGTGAGGAGACCGTTATCGAACTTCGCCTCGATCTTGTCCTTATCGGCATCGCCGGGAAGCTCGAAGGCCCTCCTGAAAGAAGAGCTTCGCCTTTCCTTGAGGAGATATCCCTCGTCCGACTCCTCCTTTTTCTCTTCCTTTTTCGAAGAGATGACAAGGGAGTTATCCTTTACGTTTATGTCGATGTCTTCGGCGGTGAGACCCGGCATGTCAGCCTGGACTAAGTATTTATCCTCTTCCTTCTTCACATCCACGGCCGGGGTCAATCCGAACCATTCGGGAAAATCAGGAACCATAGACCGAAATGCGGTTCTCATATTCTCGAAGGGCGTCATTGATGTTCTTCTTCGCATTAAATCTCTCATAATATTCCTCCTTGATTTGTTTTTCTATATACAATTTATAAGTCTGAGGACGCAGGGTAAATAATCCATTCGGTCTAGTCGAGATTTTACAGCAGTGGAAATCGGTCAATACCGTGTGGACAGGGACTAATTACCGGAATCGAGAGCGGTTGTATCCTTTCTCCTATGCATGTACTTCCCAATAAAACTGAAGGGGACTCGGTCCCTGTCGAAACGGGACAGCCTTTCGGAGCCTCCCTTATCGCCCTCGGGGCCCAGGCGGATGCCGCTCTCCGGTCGACCCTCGGACTTATTAAAATTCTTCAACGGGAGCTGAACGGTATTTCGGGACAAGCGAGCAGGTGTTTATCCGGCATTACCTCCGGTGCGGAGCACGTGTGTGAGACTCTCGAGATTTTGAACGATTTGGTTCTACTCGAAACGGGATCCCTCACGATCGAACGGGAGCCCGTCGATATGTACACCTTCCTTCATTATGTGTGCTCCGGGTGCGCTCAATCGGTCTCCCGGCGGGGCGTCGGACTCTACGTAAATATCCGGCCTCAGGTAGGGATTGTTCAAGGCGACGAGTCGAGGCTCGAGCGGGTCCTCACCAACCTATACCATAATGTAATTATGTTCACGGAAACGGGACGGACCGCGGGATTCGAAGCCGAGAGGCTCGGCGACAAAGTTTGCATAAGGATATGGAACGAAGGTTCCCCCTTGGTGGATCAGCTGGTGGAGCAGCTCTTTCTCCCCCCGGCCCGGGCCGCATACGCTCCGATTCCGAATACGGACATGTCCCGGCATGACGCGGGGTTGATCTTGACCCGGGAAATCGTACACAGACATGGCGGGAAACTCTCAATAGGCCCGTTCGAGAAGGGAATCAATCTCCTGACTATTACTCTGCCGGCAGAAGAGAGAAGGCAGTGATAGTCGATACCGGAGGCAGCGGCTATCCGGAAGAAACACTCCTAAAGCTCGAGGGAGTCATACCGGTCCTCTTCTTGAAAATTCGGACAAAGGATTCAGAGTTTTCGTACCCGAGCTCATAGGCGATCCGCTTTATCCTATAATCGGTATTTTTCAAGAGCTCCTTTGCCCGTCCGATCTTGATATCGGTTTTGTAGTCGCTGAAGCCTATCCCCGATTGCCGTTTGAAGAGCCTGCTCATGTATTTCGCCGAATATCCTAAGGTTGCGGCGATATCGGCAAGCTTCACATTCTTGTCGAGTTTCTTGTTTATGTAATAGCGGATGTACTCCATATCGTCGGAGAAGGTTAAGTTTTCCCGCTTTTCCCTCAGGAGCCGATCGACCATCTTTTTAAGCTCCTCGATGTCGAAGGGTTTTTCGAGAAAATCGTCGGCCCGATTCCTGAGGGCGTCTAAGATAGATTCTTTCGAGAAATAGGATGTCATGATGATTATCGAGACATCCGGGTACCGGGTCTTCAGTATTTTCAAGAATTCGGTCCCCTTCATCTCCGGAAGACGGACATCGAGGAGGATCAAGTCGATGTCGTTAGGACGTTCAAGATACGCGATCGCCTCCCCGGGATTAAGGACGTATCGGGAATGATACTCGGAAAGGATCTCCGATAGTTCTTCGCAGAACGTCTTGTCGTCATCTATAATGAGGAGGGAATAGGCCATACTTCAATATATATCCCCAAATCCTTTGCCGAAAAGGAAAAAATTCATACACTTAAAACGGAATGGAAGAAAACGAATCCCGGGAGGGTTTTTCCGAAAGCTTAAGAAAAAAGGCGGAAGAAATTCTCGAGGGAGAGGGCGGTCCTGATCTCGAGGTAGGCGAGCTGCGGGAGCTGATCCACGAGCTCAAGGTCTATCAGGTGGAGCTCGGAGCGCAGAATAAAGAGCTGATCAGGACCCGGGAGCATCTCTCGGAGGCAAAAGACCGGTATCAGGCCCTCTTCCAGGCGGCCCCCGTCGGGTATCTCGTCCTCGACGAGGCGGGGAAAATCCTGGAAGTCAACTCGGCCGGAATCGCCCTGCTCGGGAAGCCCCTTGCAGATGTACGGGGGACCCCCTTCGAGGGGCATTTAGAAACTTCCTTCCGCCGGCACTTATCCTACGTACTCGAAAATCTATCCTCCCAAACGGGGAACACCAGTTTCAAAGCCCGGATTCCCCGGAAGGACACGGACCCTCTCTGGGTTCGGGCGGACTGCTCCCTTCTGCGGCAAGAAGTGGACGGCATCGCTTCATCAATACTGGTTACGCTTTTCGATATCACCGCGACAAAGGAGAATGAAAGGAAGCTCTTAGAGAGCAGGAAGGCGTACAGCGACATCGTCAATACCGCGAGCAGCATCATCGCAATGATGGACCTTTCGGGAAGGCTCACCTTTATCAACCCCTACGGCCTGGATTTTTTCGGGTTCCGGGAAGACGAGATCATCGGTCGTCCGATTATTGGAACCATCGTTCCGGAAGTGGAGAGCAACGGAAGAAACTTGAGACAACTGTTTGCCCGAATCACGGAGGATCCGGATGGGATCATGGATATCGAGCACGAGAACACGAGGGCCGACGGATCCCGGGCGTGGGTCCATTGGAAGAACCGGGCGGTCAGGAATCCGGAGGGAAAAATCACCGGATTTCTGGGGGTGGGTCAGGATATAACGGCGCGGAAACGGGCGGAAGAAATCATCCGGCGGGACAAGGACAAGCTCGAGGCGATAGTCCGGGAACGGACCGATCAGCTCATGGCGGCCCGGAGGGAGCTGGACAGGTCCAGACGGCTCGGTGAGCTGGGCAGGCTCGCCTCGTCGGTGGCCCACGAATTGAGACGCCCTCTGGCGTCCCTCAAGCTGTCGTTGTACAACATCCGGAACAAACGGACCAATCCCGCCATAGACCTGCATATAAACCGCTGCGAGGAAAAGATCTTCGAAGGGGAAAGGATAATCAACAACCTACTGGAATCGGCGGATCTCAAAGAGCCGCGCTTTTCGGAGATCGACCTGCTCGAGGTCATTACCGAATGTCTCGAAGAGGTCGAAACGACCTTTACCGAGCACGCGGTTCAGGTCAATCAGGACCTGGACACGCTTCGCGGGGTCTTTATTCAAGCCGATCCCCTGCAGATTCGAGGCGCGGTTTCCAATATCATTCAAAACGGTTTCGAGGCGCTGACGGAGGGCTCGGGCACGATTACCGTCACCGGATTTGCGGACGATAAAAGCGCAGGTTTCTCTGTAGCCGACACCGGGACAGGAATTCCTGAAGCTGAGATCGAACACGTATTCGAACCCTTCTACACCACTAAACACCGAGGGGTGGGGCTAGGCCTTAGCGTGACTCAGGAGATAATAGGGCTGCACAGCGGGTCTCTGGAGATACGGAGCCGGACCGGCGAGGGGACGACGGTTACGGTTACCCTGCCGCGGATACCTGATTAAGCCCGGTTTCGGACCGCTCCGGCCCTGACCATATATTTCTTGTCATTTGAAATATTGCTTAGAGCACTTTTGATAATATCGATAAATTCGAGAAGATCATCCAGCTCGGCGAAGTACATCCCCTCTTTGGGGTTTTCGGCATCGTAGAGCTCGATGAAGCCGTCATCACAGAAAAACATTTCGAAGCTGCGCCCCCGGGGAGTGATGAGAGTGTTTACATCTTGGTAAGGATTTCCGTCCATACAATTAATATAATCACCCCCGCGGAGGCGGCATTAGTGAAATAGCTTCTTTTATTGACCGTTTTCTACTTTCTTATATTTTACAGCTCGACTTGCACAAAAGCGCGCGGCTCGAGAACCCGGAAGTTAAAGGTTTCGGTAATAAAGAACAGCACACTCTTTGAGGTATGGGAATCATACCCGAGAGAAAAGTCGATTCCTAAGGTAAGTATAAAGTCCCCGCCCCTCCGGGAGACGACATAAGCCTTATCCAGATTCTGATTGAGTACCACCGGACCGCCTAAGAGTTCGGTAATCTGGCGCTCGATGGGATATCCCTTTGAAGAATCCACGATGCTGTACCACTTCTCCGAGGGAACCACCAGCGAATAAGGACCGGAGATGCCTACGTCGTTCATCTTATCGATCGCCTGGGCGAACAATCCGAGATAACTCACGTCCTTTCCGCCGCTCTGGATCTTGAAACTCGCCTCTTCGGCCATTCCGGTAATGCTCCCCAAGGTGAACCCCTTGTATACGGCGTCCTCTTCGAACCTGGCCGCTTTCTTTGCCGCTTCTTCCAGGGGAGCCAGTTCAGCGTCCTTCGCACCCCGGGAGATGTTGTCGAGCTCCCACATATCGAGCTCGAAGGGGACCCGGATCTCGACTAAGGGTTTGACCATCCGGATTCCGTATTGGACGTCTCCGTCCTTCTGTCCCGACGGAACCTCGAGCCTTCCTACCGAGACCGACGAGGTCTCCCAACCCCGGGGCCCTTCGACGTCGACGACCTTCCGTGCCGACAGCTGTGACGTAATCACGTCCTTTGCAAACTCATCGATTTCTTCCCACGCCTCTTCCGTAATGGGTGCTAATGATCGTTTTAAAATGTCCATATCAGTTTTTCTCCTCTCGTTTTGCTTCTCAGTCTAATTTGCCGATTCCAAGGTCACCGCCGGATTTCTGCTCCGACCCTCCTTCCTCTCCTTCCTCAAGCTCGGTAATGGGGGCTTCGGTAAAGAGATACGTCTTCATCGCCTCGTCCCATTCGCCCATATTACGCCTGAGCCATTCGAGGGCCATTACGGCATGCTCGATCTCTTCGTCCCGGTTGTGGGCAAGTACACTTTTAAGCATCTCGTCGGAACCCGCGGCTACCCGCTGTTGGTACCACATGATGGCTTCGATCTCCTCTTTCAAGCTGATAAGCGCCCGGACAATGTCCCGGTCCTTGCTGCTCAGCTCCTCTAAGGGTTCATGATATTGTTCAGCCATGGTTCTACTCCTTGTGTCATATTCTTTTAAGCAAATTTAAAGCTTGGCAAGGCAACGGTAAATAACCCATTTGGGTTATTTGCGGAATGACTTGCTGAGTTCCCTCGATCGGGGTAGAGCGGATCCTCGAGTTCATCGAGGAAAAAAAGAGGGGATAAGCCTTATCATCATCTCCCCGGAAGACCTGACCAAGATCTTAAGCAGCAGCGAATCGAGGAAGTAATCCCACTGTAGCCCTTTCCGGCGGGTGATCCAGCTTACGTTAGGCTGAACAGATTACTCCTGTGTCCGTGTTTGAGAGTGCCCCCGATCGTGGGGACGATTGACGAGTCGGCGGTTGCTTTAAAACGAATTGCCCGATTTTTTCTCGGAATCTGAGAGAGAACAGAATAAGCCTATTCATCATCTGGAATTAGAGGAAATTCATCCCCACGATCGGGGGCACTCTCAGACCCTTACAATCTCATCGTCGAAGACCTTTTCCAGCTTCAAGATCGTCTTCAGGGTTGGGTTCGATTTATCCGGGTTTTCGATTTTCTGATAGGTTTGATAGGTAATATTCAGGAGCTTCGCTACCTGCTCCTGTGTAAGCCCCTTTTCTTCCCTAAGCATTTTGAGGCGTACGACAAATCCCACACCCTTATCAGGGCGAACCATAACCTCATCGTCTTTCTTTTTCGAAGGTCTAGGGATTTTCATTTTTCGAGAATCCATTGCGGCAAGCACCCCTGTTAAGGCCTCAGAAGCCATCTCCTCCGCTTCCTCCCGGGTCTCACCAAAAGTTATGCACCCGGGGAGATCACGAAACTCGACATGATATATTCCATCCTCTTCATTCCATTGAATCATTGCAGGATATTCGATCATTTTAGTCCACCTTGCTTCATGAGTTTATTCAGGATTCCCTTTTTCAGATCTTCCTTTCCGTGTACAGGTACCGAAAGTGGCGCGGAGCCCTCACGAACCATTATGTGATGAGATCCCTTAATCCGATCGAGCTCCCAGCCGTTTTTCTCTAACATCTTAACAAGTTCCTTCCTTGTCACTCCATCATTATACAGCTTATTTGCTGTATTGTCTAAGGCTGGGGCCACGCTTTGAACCAAAATTATCCACAGGAAGTAATCCTACTGTAGCCCTTTCCGGCGGGTTCGCGTATACTCGCCGTGAGGAGAGGGTCCATGAGATTAAAGATCTGTTCGCTTTTCGTACTTCTCTGCGCTGTGATAGCGATCGTCCCGGCTTTCTCCGCGGACAAGAAGATCCGGTTCGCCGCAACGGGGGGACTCGTTCTCCACAATGAGTTCTTAGGCCAGACCCCCGCTTCCCGGGCGGGAACGGCGGGAGCGGGAGTAGCCTTCGCCTATCCGGTGGGAACAAAAGACCGCTTTATGAACGTGGAGCTCGCCGTGGCTAACTGGTACAATCTCTTTCCCTACCAAGGTGATTTCGCCCATACCCTTCGCATCGGTTTCGGTATCCGGGTGTTCCTGAACCTATTCCCGGCGGTACGCCCCTACTTTACCCACGACATCACCACCGGCCTCGTCTGGGTGTCCGGCCGGCAGAACTACGCAACCGCCTTAGGTGTTCTCCTCGGACTCGGTGTCGATATCCCGATAAACCTCAGCGGTGCAGGTGAAGCCGAAGAGACCTCGTCCTTCTTTGTCGATGTGTCCCTTAATCTGATCAAAGCCTCCGCCTTCACCGCCCTCGCCGAAGGGACCGAGTTCATTTCAGCGTCCGTCGGCTATTCCTGGCTTCTCGGGGGACGGAAGCGCCGCCTTCAGGGCTGATCAAAGCGTTGTTTATAAGCAGTTTTCCCTTGACAAAGGTGAGAGTCTCAACATATTATTAGTCTAATCTAATTTTATACGAGGTTCCGTATATGGACGTATTAACCGAAACACTGGAAAACTACATCGAAGCAATCTACATGATCATCGTCGAAAAGAACGGGGTACGGGTCAAAGACATCGCTAAGCGGCTCGGGGTCAAGAATTCCTCGGTTGTCTCGGCACTCCGGGCCCTCAAAGCCGGCGGCTACGTCAATTACGAGCCTTACGGGATCATCAGTTTGACTCCCAAGGGGAACGACGCGGCCCGGAGCCTGCGGGAGAAACACCGAGTCCTGCGGCTTTTTCTCGAGAGGGTCTTAGGCCTCGACCGGAAGACCGCCGACGACAACGCCTGCAGGATGGAGCACACCCTGTCGGAGGATGTCTTCGAGCGGTTTACCCAGTTCATCGAGTACATCTACGTTACCGACAAGAAAGATCCGGCTTGGCTCGAAGGTTTCAAGGAGTTTTACCTTAAAAATCCCGCCGAGCTCGGGTGCGACGAGTGCATCGATGAGTATTTCAAGGGATTCGGAGAAACACATGCGGGATAAGCGGGGCCGGCACCGAAGGGAGGGGTATTTTTTTGAAGCAATACTTAGGAAGTACTAATATTTATAGGAGGACATTATGGATCTACAGATACGGTCGATGAAGCCGGGAAATAGGGCGGAGGTCGTCGGGTTCGATCCGGGCTCGAAGCCCTATCGGGACCGGCTTATGAGCATGGGGCTTACCAAGGGGACGGTTTTTACCCTCCTCAAGATTGCCCCTCTAGGAGATCCGGTGGAAATCGAGGTGCGGGGATTTAAATTAAGCCTCCGCAAGAAGGAAGCGGACGCACTCAAGATACGAGGGATAGAAGAATGAACAAGACCAAAACGAAAAATCAGCTCATCCGGACCGGTACCGTCGGTGTTGTGGGAAATCCTAACTCGGGAAAAACCACCCTGTTCAACGGGCTTACCGGAAGCAACCAAAGGATCGGTAATTGGCCGGGGGTGACCATCGAGAAGAAGGTCGGAACCATGCACTCCGGGCCGAGCACCTTCGACGTCGTCGATCTGCCGGGGATCTATTCCCTATCCGCCGCATCGGAGGACGAACGGATCGCCCGGGACTACGTCTTAAGCGGTGAGGCCGATCTGGTGGTCAACATCGTCGACGCCACGAACCTCGAACGGAACCTCTTTTTGACGGTGAACCTCATCGAGATGCGCGTCCCGGTCCTTGTGGTGCTCAACATGATGGACCTAGCCGAGCTCAACCGGATCGAAATCGACATCGCCGAGCTCTCGAGAGAGCTCGGCGTGCCGGTCATCGGCATTACCGCCGTGGACCGAAAGGATATTCGCCGGGTTGAAGAGGCGATCGCCGAATACGCCGCGAAGAAGCATCGTTCCACTACCGAAATCGAATACCCCAACAAGCTCGAGGAAGCGATCGAGGAATGGCTTCCGTCGGTCACTCACGTTGCCGAGGAACTCGGCTCCGATTCGCGGTGGGTGTGCGTGAAGCTCCTCGAACAGGACGACTGGATTACCGAAAAAGTCGTTCGGACCGGGACCCTCTCCGATGAGAGTATAAAAAAGCGGCTCGATTCGATCGAAAAGATATTAAGCGAGCCTTCCGATGTGGTCGTCGCCCAGTACCGCTACGGCTTCATCCACGGGCTGGTCAAGAAATCGGTTGCGCGGAAGCCCCCGAAGATGAGCGCCACCGAGAGAATCGACCGAATTACTATGAACAGGTTTCTCGGTATCCCGATTTTCTTAGGCGTAATGTACCTGATGTTTTGGGTCGTCATCAACGTAGGCGGAGCCTTTATCGACTTCTTCGACATCCTCTTCGGAGCCGTCTTCGTCGAAGGGTTCGGGGCCCTCTTGACGGGAATCGGATCGCCGGAGTGGCTGGTTACGGTTTTAGCCGGAGGCGTGGGAGGGGGTATCCAGACGGTGTCGACCTTCATTCCCATCATCTTCATGATGTTCCTGATGCTTTCGCTTCTCGAGGATTCGGGCTACATGGCACGGGCCGCCTTTGTGATGGACCGGTTCATGCGGTTCTTAGGGCTTCCCGGCAAAGCCTTCGTCCCGATGATCGTGGGATTCGGATGCACCGTCCCCGCGGTCATGTCGAGCAGGACCTTGGAATCGAAGCGGGACCGGTACCTGACCGTATTTATAACCCCGCTTATGTCCTGCGGGGCGCGGCTCCCGGTGTACGCACTCTTTGCCGCCGCCTTCTTTCCCCGATCCGGAGGGGTTATAGTCTTCAGCGTCTATTTCGCCGGAATCATCCTGGCCGTCCTTTCGGGGCTCCTGTTGAAACGGACCCTGTTCCGCGGCGAGATATCCCCCTTCGTCATGGAGCTTCCTCCATACCACGCACCCCGCATACGTCATATCATGAACCATACATGGCTCAGGCTGCGGGTATTTCTGTTCCGGGCGGGAAAGGTGATCGTTATCGCCATCATGTTCCTCGCCTTCCTCAACTCGTTGGGGACGGACGGAAGCTTCGGCAACGAGGACACCGATAAGTCGGTCCTTTCGAAGATCGGCCGGGCCATTACTCCGGTGTTCACGCCCATGGGTATCGAAGAAGACAACTGGCCTGCGACGGTAGGGATCTTTACCGGTCTCTTCGCCAAGGAGGCGGTGGTCGGGACCTTGAGCAGCCTGTACAGTCAGATAGACACTGCCGCGGAAGAATCACCCGGGGAAGACGAACAGTTCCGCTTAGGTCCTCCGGTCCGGGAGGCCTTCGCCTCGATTCCCGAAGGATTCGCCGGCATCTTCGGCGGCCTCGCCGACCCCTTAGGCGCGGGAATCGTTTCGGGCGATGAAGAAAACGTTGCCGCGGAGGTGGAAGCCGACCGGGGAATATTCTCTACCCTAAGGTCCCGCTTCGGGGGCCGTCCCGCCGGTGCCTACTCATATCTCCTTTTTGTGCTAATCTACTTCCCCTGTATCGCCGCCTTCGGCGCGATCGTACGGGAGGTCGGCCAGGGCTTCGGCTGGCTCTCGGTGGGGTACCTTACGGTTCTCGGATGGATCACGGCGACCCTCTTCTACCAGATCGCGGCAGGGGGACAGCTCGTGTGGATCCTTGTACCCGTTGCGATGACCGCGGGTATTGTCGTCTTCTTCTCGCTCCTCGGGAGGAGGATGCGCGCGAAGATCAAGGGCTGACGGGCGGTCATGCCCTCTCTCCTCACGACCCCCGGCCGCAAGCCGGGGGCTTTTTTTTAGCCGTGGGTCACCGAGAGTATATCCGTACGGGTAAAGTCGTCCCCCTTGAACAAAAGCGGCTCTCCCCTCCGCTTCGCCGAGGCATATGAAATGCAGTCCCCGAAGTTAAGGCCCGCCGAATGGCTCCCCTTTCCGTATGAACTATAAGCCTCGAGGGCGATCTCGGCCGTTTCGGCATCAAAGGAAACGACTTCGATTCCCGCGGTCGTACAGAAGAGCTTGAGGCTCATGACACCCCGGTTTCCGTATCTCGCCTGAAGGACAATTCCCGCTTCGAGGTAGCTCCCCGCGGAGAGCAGCCGTACGGGATATGACGCGATCAGTTCGGTGTAATGGTGCCGTTCCGGTTCATCGCAGAGAATTGCCAGCAGAACCGAGGTATCGATAACCATTAGGAAAGCCCACCATTCTCATCGAACCCAATGATCTCGGCGGGGGACCGGGCATCGAGCACAGGGAGGGACGAGCAGAACTCGGCGATTTCATCGAGATCATGCACTAACCTCATATGAGAATCCTCTAAAAGTCCCCTTTCCCGGTCCAATGCGTTTTTGAGCGCATCGGTAACGACCTCGGTAATAGATTTTCCGGTGAGATCGGAAAGCTCCTTAGCGATTTTATGGGCTTCGGGGTTTTTAATATTAAGGGGCACATATCCTCCAGGAGGAATTATTTCCTCTTTCCTCCAATATACCTAAGCGCGCATCTTACGTCAATAAACATTTCCATCGATCGAATCCTACCGCCGCGCGTCCATCGTTCTCACGTAAGGATAGTCGAGGATTCTTTGATCGGCGGTGAGGAGAGACAGCTCGCCTTCGCGAGCGGTCGCCACCAACAGCCTGTCCGCGGGGTCTTTGTGGAAATCTCCGCGCAGTTCATAGGCACGGGCGGCAATCTCGTGGGTAACTTCCGCGGTCCGGGCAAGGAGGTTCTTCGAGGTTACAGTGACCCAGTTCGGTAAAGAACCTTTAAGAGAAATCATGATAACAGTCTTCATACCAATATTCGAACCTAGTCATATGACTTAGTCAATTTTAGATATGTGAAGGTTACGTAGAGGCTCTAAAAACACGGCCCGCGGTGTTAGAAATGACATCTTACCTCTTTGCCTTCGGCACCGATCCCTAGAATACCCCCGGGATCATCCGCCACTTGACCCGCTCCATATACTCGGCGTATTCGGGCAGGCCCCGGGACAGGAACCTCTCCTCTTCGACGGCGGTCAGCATTGAGAAAACCGAGAACAGGAGAGCCAGCCCCAGGGTCCAGTAGACCCCGAAGCCTATCCCTATTCCTACATTGCAGATGATGAGACTCGCGTACAGGGGGTGACGGATCTTCCCGTACATCCCCGTATCGACGATCCGGGAGATCACCTTGGTGTTCTTGTGGGCCTCCGCGTGGACCCGCTCGGCAATCATGTGGAAGACGAGGCCTCCTAGGAAAAGTGCTCCTCCTGCAAAGGCGGTCACCGGGAAACCCGGAAGCCGCGGGAAGGTGACGAGCACCCCGACGATCCCCGAGGCAAAGAGAATTCCCCACTCGATCAGTCCCCGGAGCCCCGGATTCATCAAAAGATACCCCTTGAAATAGTTTTGCATGTCTTTCTCCTTGTGTCTATTTTCTGAACTTTTGTTCATGTTTACGCCTTCAATATATGAACCTTTGTTCATGTTGTCAAGCTGTAGAACCTTAAAATATGAAAAATAGTTCATCTTTATTGACCGATGGGGAAATTCCGGGATAACCTGCACCGAGGAGCCGTCCATGAAAGACGATTCGGAGGATATCAGAATACCTCAGCAGCAACGAAGCAGAGAGACCCGGGAGCAGATCCTCGAAGCAGCGGAGGATCTCTTTCGCGGCAAGGGGTACCACGGGACCAATACCAAGGAGATCGCTGCCGCCGCGGCGGTCGCAGTGGGGAGCGTCTACGCCTACTTCAAGGACAAGAAACAGCTCTACGTCGAGGTGATCCAGCGGTACTCCCGGAACATCTTCGAGCGTGTCCAAGGGATCAGTATCGATCTCCACCCGCCCGGAGACCGGGTGGAATACTTCCGGAGTCTCTTCGAACAGATCCTGGACGCCCACTACGCCCCGGAGCTCCA
Organism: Spirochaetia bacterium; assembly: GCA_046542935.1. GTDB lineage: Bacteria > Spirochaetota > Spirochaetia > SPDA01 > CAZSGZ01 > JBKHAJ01. Next base: position 15,944 of record JBKHAJ010000028.1, read on the forward strand.
CCGGGACCTCTACGCGGTCTTTCCTCAGGACGAGGAGGTCCGGAGTATCGTCAGAGACTGGCAGGATGAGGCGATAGGTCAGTTCCGGGGGCTCTTAGCGGGGATTGGAGAGGACCTGCCGACCGGGGACACCGAGGCGGCTGCCGCGCTCCTCCACATTCTGATCGAGACCCTCGTCCAGCAGATAACCATCTACGGAACACGAATCCCCGGGGACCGGCTGATCCGGGAGTTCGCCGTCATGCTCGACAGGTACCTCGCGCCCCGGCCGGCTGAACGGTCCCGGACTGCACCATAGCTCCGCCGGCCTATAAAACCCAGCCCGACGGGCGGCCCGGCCCTATAGATTCACCACATTTTTAGGCTTTCCCTTCAGAAACGCCCGGAGGTTCTCCACGGCGATTTCCATGAGGCGGGAGCGGGCCTCCCGGGTGGCCCAGGCGATGTGGGGGGTGATGGTTACGTTCGGGGCGGTGTAGAGGGGATTGTCCGGTGCCGGCGGCTCGGTAGCGAGGACGTCGAGTCCCGCCCCGGCGAGGTGTCCCGATTCGAGGGCCGCCGCCAGGTCCGCGTCGACCACCAGTCCTCCCCTCGAGGCGTTGACGAGGAAGGCGCCTTTCTTCATCCGCGCGAGCTTCTCGGCATTCATAAGCCCCCGGTTCTCCTCGGTGAGGGGGCAGTTGAGGCTCACGAAATCGGAACGGGAAAAGAGCTCCTCCAACCCCGTCCAGGCGAAGTCCCCCGCCCCCTGAGGACCCCCGGCCCAGTCCGGCTCCTCTCCGCCGCTCACATCATAGGCCAGGATCTTCATCCCGAAGGCATGGGCTATGTCCGCCACTTTTCTCCCGATCCTCCCGAAGCCGATAATCCCGAGTCTCTTCCCGGCGAGCTCGACCAAGGGATACTTCCAGTAGCAGAAATCGACGCTTTCCGCCCACTCCCCCGCCTTTACCGTATCGGAGTGTTCGGCGGCATGGTGGCAGAAACGGAGGATGTGGGCGAAGACCATCTGCGCCACCGAATCGGTCCCGTAGGAGGGGACGTTGGCGACGGGAATGTTCCGCCGAGTCGCGGCGCCTAAGTCGATTACGTTGTACCCGGTGGCGAGAATCCCCACATACCGGAGCTCGAGCAGGGCCTCGACGGCCCGCCGCGAGAGGGGGGTCTTGTTGGTGAGAACTATCTCCGCCTCCCGGGCACGCTCGATTATCACCGATTCGTCCTCCCCGGTCCTGTCGTAAACGGTAAGCTCCCCGAGCCCGGCTAAGCCGTCCCAGCTGAGGTCTCCGGGATTCAAGGTGTAGCCGTCTAAGACGACGATGCGCGGTTTTTCCGTCATGGTTCCTCCGTATGAGCCGATTATATCCATTGCGCGCCCGGTGAGGAAAGTCTAGTCTCGCCTTACAGTCGGGGGCGAGAGGGGACCGCCGTAAAGGAGGGGGGAACATGTACACCGTTTTCTTCCTCCTCCCGCATCTCGTCGAGAATCCTGATGCACGCCGCCTTATCAGCTGAACGGGCTGTCCCTAACCGCGTCCCGGATACCGTCGCACCGAAAAAAAGTGAAAAAATTATAGATGCCCCCCGGTATAATTCCTGATAGAATCTTTCCGGAGGTCCCTATGACGCAGTTTGAAAACCTCTGCAACACCAAGATAGAGCCCTCGCCGTACTCCGATTTCATCACACGGCTCAAAGGCAGAGCCGGCGAGGGGGAAAGGTCTCGGCCCGGTTCGCGCAGGGATGGAGCCGGTCACAGGAAAAGGGCGATTTTTTTCAGTTCGAGCAGCGGACGGTCGACCCGGGCGGCGGGCTGTTCCGAACTTCACCCCCCCTGCGAAACAGGCTGATTTCCGCGTATCTGTACCGTCTTCAGGCGGGAAAGCTTGTTTTCGTGCTGCAGCGAGCTTATAATTTAAAATGAGAGAATCAATCGAACAGGGCTTTAGTGGTACAGAAAAGATACGATACATTCATAGAAAAATTTAAGCGCCTGCACGGGCGGAACTCCGGTCTGGATGAATTCATCGAAGAATGGGAACCGGTCCTCAAGGACCAGGAGATAAAAAACGACATTCTTCAGGCTCTCTTCGACAGTATCGATTACGCCGTCCTGGTCGTCGACGCGGAGACGAGGACCTTCATCCACTGTAATCCCGCGGTGAAGGAAATATTCGGATATACCCCGGAGGATATAATCGGAAAAAATACCCGGTTCATCCACGTGGACCAGGGGCACTACGACCGGTACGCCCGGGAAAGCGAACCGGTCCTCGACCGGGGAAAGACCTACCGCACCGAATACCCCCTCAAAAAGAAAGACGGCTCCGAATTCCAGGCGGAGATTACAACCACCCCCATCGAGCCCGACGGAACGTGGTTAGAGGGGGTCATCTCGATCATAAAAGATGTGACCGCCGACAAAAAGAAGGAGGAGCACAGGCGGCGGAACATTAACCGTCTGCGGCTCATGACCGAGCAGGTCCCGACAATACTCTGGACCACCGACCGGTACCTGACCATCGATTCCCTCCTCGGCGTGGAGGCCTACAAGCTGCGCCCCGATAAGGTCCCCCTCCTCAACCGGCGGGTATACGACATCTTTCAGTCCGCCGAAGACCACCATGTAGTGGAAAGCCATGAACAAGCCCTGAAAGGAGAACGGTCGAGTTACAAAATCCTGTACCAGGAACGGACCTTCAAGGCCTATGTGGAGCCCCTCACCGACGAGAACGAGGATATAATCGGGGTCATAGGCGTTGCCTACGATATCTCCGAAGAGAAAAAGCTCGAGGAAAAACTCGCCGAGCGGGTCAAAGAGCTCGAGTTCTTGAGCAGCCTCTCCGAGCTCAATATCAAACACGGATACGATGTCGAGGGTTTTATCGAAGAAGCGGTGACCATACTCCCCGGTGCCTTTCACTTCCCCGAGGCGACATCGGTCAGGATAAGCTTCCAGGAAGAGGAGTTTACCTGCACGAATTTCGTGAAAACCGGAGACTCCAGGCAAAAAAAGATTACCGTCTACGATGAAGATTACGGGATAATCGAGGTGTTCGTCGATCCGAACAAGGTCCCCGAAGGGAAGCCCGACTTTCTCAAGAACGAAAACAGGCTCTTAAATATTATCGCCGAGCGGATCGGCAGGATGCTCGAGCGGAAGATCGAGAACGATTCCCTGTCTAAAAAGACAAAACATCTTCAGGCGGTCATCGATTCGGCCAGGGACTCCATAGCCCTCTTGAACGACCGGGGGGAATACGTCGACGTCAATCCGGAAAACCAAAGGATTACCGGGTACACGAAGGAGGAGCTCCTGGGAAAACCGGTAACGGAACTCTTCGTCGGAGAGTTGAAAAAAAACTTCGACACCGCGTGGAACGAGCTCATGGAAAAGGGAACCCTCACCGGAGAAGCCGAGATCGAGAGTAAAGACGGGCGGGTCGTCGTAGTCGAGTTCCATGCCGTGGCGAACATCCTTCCGGGGCTCCACCTTTCGATAAACCGGGATATTACCGAACGAAAGGCCTACGAAGAGCAGCTCGAGCGGAGCCTCCGGGAACGGGAAGTCCTCCTCCAGGAGATCCACCACCGGGTCAAGAACAATCTGCAGGTGATAATCAGCATGATCAACCTCCAGATGGACCAGCTCGAAGTTCCTGAAACACGAACCGATCTCGAGGATATTCAGAGCCGCATCCAAGCTATCGCCCTGGTCTACGAGCGGATCCACG
>JBKHAJ010000294.1:0-3680 GCA_046542935.1 Spirochaetia bacterium
TCCTCCTCTACGATCTGGGATTAGCCCAATACCGTGCGGACCGCTATAACGAGGCATTGGGTTCTTTCAGCCGATGCGTCGACAAGAAGCCCGATTTTACTCAGGCCCATTACTGGCGGGGAAAATCCGCACAAAAGCTCGATAGGAATGATACCGCCCTGCCCGCATTTCGGAGAACCGTTACCCTCGATCCCGAGTTTACCCTGGCCCACTACGAAATTGGAAACATCCAGCGGGAGTCGGGAAACCTGAGCGAGGCCGAGAGCGGTTACGAGAGGGCGGTCGAACTCGAACCGGGACAGCCGGTATTCAGGATCCAGCTGGCCACCGTTCTATTCCGGATGGAGGACTACGAGGACGCGGAGTACCACTACACCAGGGCGCTGGAAAAGCGTCCCGATCTTCCCGAGCTCCACTACAACCTCGCTCAGGTTAAGATCCGCCTCGGAAAGCATTCCGACGCCTTCGAGTACGCCGCCGAGGCTGTCAAGCTCAAGCCGTCGAATCCGGTCTATCTGTTTACTCTAGGCGACGCCGCGCAGAGGATGGGGAATACCGATATGGCGATTCAGGCCTATGAAAGGGCTATCAAGGCGGATACGGGGTATCTCAAACCGAAGATAAATCTGGCGACGGTGTATATCGAGCAGGAACAGTACGACCGGGCCTTAGATCTCCTCTTAGACGCCTACAAACTCGACAAGGGATCCCTGGAAGTAAACAGCAATCTCGGGACCGTCTACGGTGCGAAGGGGTTGCACAAGGATGCCGTCAGGCATTACCGTTTGGCCCTCGATCAGGCCTCGAACGACGCGAAGATCCGGTACAATATGGCCATGGCCCTCATCAAAGAGAAGGAATTTACTCAGGCGAAGGAGGAGCTCAACAAGCTCATGAGGATCGAGCCGAGTTATTGGGACGCCTATTATCAGCTGGGACTTTTGCTCATCCAGGAAGGCAACCAGGAGGATGCCCGGGACATCTTATCGCTCCTCTTGGAGAAGAATCCGGATTATGAACGGAAGGCGGAGGTCCAGGAGCTCTTGAGTTAAGGAGTGCCTTAGGCTGAGGTACACCCGTCATCAGACGGTTCTGCCCACCAAAGTGAATAAATCTTCCCTCGACAGGACGTACCAGATCACTCTGCCATGGGGGCATCGGGGGAACTCGAGGCGCAATGTCTGATCGATAAGTTCCGTCGCGGTAACCGAATCGAGTACTTCCCCGTCCTTTATCGCGGCTTTACACGCGGCGGCGGCGAGGAGATCCCGTTTTAAATCCTCACTGCCGCCGATTTCTCGGCTCAGATATTCGATAACCACCGATTCCTTGTCCTCGAGATAGGTAGGAACTTCCACGAGCTTCCATCGTTTCGTACCGTGTGAAAAGCCGTGATGATCCCCGCCGTCCTTATCGGGTTTTACCGATATTCCGATGTCTTCGAGTTCTCCCGCCCTGGTCAAAAGAACCTCCGCAACCTCTTCGGAGGTCTCGAAGTATGCGGGAAAGAGGAGCCTCTGTGTCTTCCGGTCCGCGCGGGAATATTTTTCGAAGAGTATCCGCTCATGGGCGGCGTGCTGATCGATAATGAAGAGGCGGTTATTGAAATCAGCGAGGAGGAATACCCCGAAAACCTGTCCGAGATACCGGAAGGAGATTTTACGGGAGCTGCCGCTCCCGGCGATGAACGCCTCTTCACCCTCCGCACCCTCGATGCGGTCGGCTTGGGGGGGTGGAGACGGATACAGTCCGAGAGTCTCGGGCACGGACCGCTCCCGGACCTCCTTCGGCTGCGGCGAATGCCCCGGGAAGTACTTAGCCGCGCCGCCGCGCAGGGAGGCGCGGACCTCGTCTACCACCGCGCTGTGTATCCGGGAAAGGTTGCGGATCTTGACTTCTCTCTTGGCGGGATGGATGTTGAAGTCGACGAGACTCGGTTCGTCTTCGATAAAGAGGAATCCGTAGGGGAAGCGTCCCCCGGGAAGGAACTCCGAAAAACCGTATTCCACCGCCTGCACGAGGGCATACTCGTCGATCCTGCGCCGATTGAGAAAGATATGGATGTAGCGGCGGTCTTTGCGGAAGACGGATGGGTCTCCGGCGACTAAGCGGAAAGAAAACTCTTCGCTTTCGAAGGAGATTTCGAAAAGCTCCGCCGGCTTCACGAACTGAGGATACGCCGCGGCTACCCTTTCGAGAAAAGTACCGGGAGGCAGGAGGAGCTGGAGGGATTCGTCCGAAAAGAGGCGGAATCGGACCGAGGGGAAGGGGAGGGCCTTGTCGAGAAAGGCCGACCGGCAATAGGCGCTTTCACTCCGGCCGCTTTTCAAGAATTTCTTTCTTCCCGGCATGGTGTGGAAGAGATTGGAGGCGGAGACTGTGGTTCCCGGTTTGCCCCGGACGGGGACCGCCTCTTCGGGTTCTCCGAATCGAATCCGCAGGAGATGGGCCGTGGACGGTTCTCCGACGTGGTCGGCGGAGGGACGGCTGGTCACCTCCATGCGGGTGCATGCGGCTATGCTCCCGAGGGCCTCTCCTCGGAAACCGAGGGTCGAGATCCTGTAGATATCTTCGGCGTTTATGATTTTCGAGGTCGCATGGGGCAGAAAGCAGAGCTCGAGCTCATTTCGAGTCATTCCGGCACCATTGTCGGTGATTCGGACATCGTCGAGTCCTCCGGAGCGCAGAGCGCAGTCTATTTCGCTCGCCCCCGCATCGAGGGCGTTGTCGATGAGTTCCCGAACAATCGCTCCGGGCCGGTCGATAACCTCACCCGCGGCTATCTTTTGAAAAACCGATTCCGGGAGGATATGTATCCTCCCGGTCGATGGACTATCAGCGGACATATCCTAGAAGTTTAGACGAGTTTCGATGGTTATTGAAGGGCGTACCGCCGGAAGCTCCGGGTTGTTCGAGTCCGCGACTACCGTACCGTCCGCGGCATAGGAGGTGCCGGTGGAGTAGGTAAAGGCGATGTCGAGGACCGGTGCCACGGGATAGATCAGCTCGGCGGTGATGGTTGTATAGGCATCGAAAAGACTCAATCCGGCGCCCCCGCCGCTCTGAAGCAGGGTAGGAATGAACTTGCTGCGATCGAATGTGAGGGACCCGTGGATTCCCACCACCGGGATTATTCCCTCGTTCAAGACAAACCTGAAGTGGAAAAAGTCGTTTTCCCCGAAAGCGAGGCTTCCCGAATCGATCTCCCAGGGCCAAAAGTACCCACCCTCGATGTACGCCGCCTTTCCGATAGTGACTCCAAGCTCTCCGTAGATGCCCAGGGTCGTGGTCAGGTACGCCGACGCGGCGGGGTTGGAAAGGAAATCGGCGACCTCCCGAACGTAGGCGCCTCGTATTCTCTCGTAGGTGCTCGAGAAGTACCCCGGCTCGAATATGCCCCGGAACATCCTGTATTCCACCCTCCAATCGACTATGGAGATTTTGCTGATGACACCCGCGGCTATGCCGTAGTTGCTGATCCCTCCGAAACCGGGGGCGGTCCCGGTAAAAATGGTGTTAAAAGCGAATCCGGGAGTAATATAGCCGCCGTAACTCTCACGGTAGTAGGGGGTCAGTGCCCCTAAATCGGAGAAGAGGGTCAGCTTAAAGTTCTCCCTGTTTACGACGGGAAAGTCGAGATCCAGTCCGAGGGTCATGAACAAAGGATTGCCGTAGGTTAC
>JBKHAJ010000295.1:0-3676 GCA_046542935.1 Spirochaetia bacterium
GTCCGCCGCTTGCGCATATTCTTCGGTATCCACGAGGAGTTGGATAAATTCCCTCCTCCTGTCCGAATCGTCGGGAAAAACCTCGAAGTACTTACGGTAGATCTCGAGAAGGTTTTCGGAATCTTCCCGCGTATGGAGAAGCTCGAGGAGCCCTAAGTAAGCATCACGGTGCTCCCGGTCAATTTGGATAGCTTTCCGGTACCACTTTTCCGATAGCTCTTCGACGCCGCCCTTCCTATACTGATTGCCCAAGCACACGAAAAGATGGGGATCCGGTCCCATCTCATGTATTCGTTCTTGAATGTCCGGTATGAGCGTCCCGGGATCATCCTCGAGACGGCATCGGCATAGAGTGGAGTAGTAGAGGGCGGTTGCGTCCGCGGGATCATTATTGAGGAGACGCTTCAAGTATCTAAGCATTTCCGTATAGTCATCCCGCTGCCACAGAACGAGGGAGAGTCCGTAGAGCGCGCCCGTATTGTTTCGATCCGCGTCTAGGACCCGGTGAAAGTGGTTGGAAGCCTTCGAAAGTTGTCCCGTCTGCCGTAAACATTCTCCGACTAGGAGGTGGAGATCGGGATCGGAGTAGTTTGCCGCAAGGGCCCGTTTGGCGTAGTACAGGGCGTCTCGGGTATTCCCCTCCTGGAAATAATGTATGGCGAGATATCGGTTGTATGTATAGTCGTCGAAGGAAAAGTCTTTTAATCCGGGAAGCCTACCCTTGAGCAGTTCGAGCTCGCGGACTGCGGCCTCCCTTTTTCCTGTAAGAAAGAGGAGTTCCGCCCGGGAGAGCCTTATGAGAGGGTCCTCCGGCGAAAGTTCTACCGCCCGCTCGTACGAACCAAGGGCTTCATCGTATCTTCCGAATTCCCGCTCTATCGCCCCTACGTAGAGATGCGGCATGACTCCGTGATCGCCCTTTTCGATCAGAAAGGTGAACATCTGCTCGGCAAGGTCGAGATTGCCGGCGTAGAATTCCCGAACCGCCTGGACCGCGAGGGCGTTCAGATAGCCGGTATAGAGCTTTCGATTTCCAGGATCAAGTTCTACGGCTCGCCCTAAGACCTTCGAAGCTAAATCGGGACGGCGTATCTTGAGACAAGAGAGTCCGAGGAGTCCGAGTATGGTGGATTCCTCGGGATTGATCTCATGGGCACGCTTCAAATACTTGTACGCCTGACTGGGGAGGTCGAGAGTAAGGAGAACTCTGCCCGCGAAGAAATACCCGGCGCTCGTATCCGGCTGCAATCGGATAAAATTGCGAAACGCCTGCAGGGCTTCTTCCCATCGCCCCATGGCATGATACCCCCGCCCGAGATAGAGGACCGCCTCGGGAAGCTCGCCGGTTTCCGCGATGATCCCTTCGAGGAGCTCCACGGCCCGGGGATAGTCCCTGTCGCGTCCCGCCTCCATCGCTTTTTGGAATTGTAATGTAAAATCGGTCCTCATGTGGAAACGAGGGTAGCATATTTCTCACCCCGTGTCAGGAAGTACGGTGGAAGAACAGTGGGCTTTGACAAAACGAACCCTTTCTGGCACTATTCGGTATGGAAGAGCAGAGCATTTTTCGCAATATCTCGCCTTTAGACCACCGGTATTACCTCGCCAATGAAGAGCTCTTTACCCGGCTCAAGGATTATATAAGCGAGGATGCCTCGGTCCGATACGGTATAGAGGCCGAAACGGCCCTACTCAAGGCTCATATCGACGAATTTTTCGAAGGATCGGAAGATCTGAAACACGCCGTGGAGGATGCGGCGAAAAAGATCACCCCGGCCATGGTCTACCGGGAGGAGGAGCGTACGCAACACAACGTACGGGCCCTCGTCAACGTTATGAAGAGTTTTGTTCCCCCTGAGGCGGCTCCGTACGTACACCTCGGCGCAACTTCGGTGGATATCCTCGATACCGCCTCGGCGGCCCGCTATAGAGATGTGACCCTCGAGGTGGTTCTTCCCCTCCTCATCGAGCTGGAAAATCTCTTGATCGAAACCTCTTACAGGCACCGATCGACGCCTCAAACAGGGAGGACCCACGGTCAGCATGCGGTACCTATTACCCTGGGTTTCGCCTTGAGCGAATACGTTTCGAGACTCGGAAAATCGATTGGAGCAATCAATATCCACGCACACAACCTCAGGGGAAAGCTCGCGGGAGCTGTGGGCGCATACAATGCCGCCGGCCTCCTCGTGCGGGACCCGGAAGAGCTCGAAAGAAGGTATCTCGGCTACCTCGGCCTCGAACCCTCGGAACATTCCACTCAAATGGTGGAGCCCGAGTATCTCCTGCGGCTCTTGACCGAGCTGAACACCGCTTTCGGCATCATAGCGAATCTTGCCGATGATCTGCGTAATCTCCAACGCAGTGAAATCGGTGAGGTCCAGGAGTTCTTCAGCTCCGATCAGGTAGGCTCTTCCACCATGCCCCAGAAGAGGAATCCCTGGAACAGCGAGCACGTAAAAAGCCTGTGGAAGGTCTATTCACCCCGGGTCATGACCTTCTACATGGATCAGATATCGGAGCACCAGAGGGATTTGACTAATTCGGCTTCCTCCCGTTTTATCGCCGAATACTTCGCCGGGTTTTGCGCGGCCGCCGAAAGGATGCGGAGGATCATCGCATCCCTCCACGTGCACGAGGAGGCACTCAGGGAAAATCTGTACCGTTCGGGAGAATTCCTCCTCGCGGAAGCGGCCTACGTCCTTCTCTCGACCTCGGGGCTTTCCGACGCCCACGAAACGGTTCGTCGGGCAACACTCCGGTGCGAAAAAGAGGGCATAACCCTGTCCGAGGCGCTCAAAGCCGAGCCTGAAATCTGGAAGGCCCTCGAAGAGGGGCTCGCCCGGACCTTAGGCACCGATGCCGACGATTTTTTCTCGAAACCCGAAAACTACCGGGGGAGGGCCGTTGAAAAGACCGAGGAGATCACGAACCGCTACCGCAAACAAATGGAGAAGCTTACGGAGGCGCTTTCATGAAAATCGAAGAAACCTTGAGCTACGATGACGTGCTTTTAGAGCCGTCGTATTCCGAAGTCCTGCCGGGAGATGCCCGGATACATACCCGCTTGACGCGGACGATCCACCTGAACATCCCTCTTATATCGGCGGCCATGGATACCGTGACTGAAGCGGGTATGGCCATCGCTCTGGCTCTTGAAGGCGGTTCGGGGGTTATTCATCGCAACATGGACCCGGTGGTGCAGGCCGCGCAGGTGGCGCAGGTCAAAAGGTTCCTGAACTGGGTCATCGAAAGCCCTATTACCGTTGGAGAGAACGAACCGGTGGCCAACGTCAGGGTCCTGATGCTCAAGAACAATGTCTCCGGTTTTCCAGTAGTAGACGATTCCGGAAGACTTCGGGGGATTATTACCGGACGGGATCTCCGCTTCTGCAGCGACGATTCCCGCATCGTAAGAGAGATCATGACCGAAAGCCCTATCGTCGAAACCGGGCTCCCCACTCCGGAGAGCGCCCGGGAAAAGTTCGATCGCCACAAGATCGAGAAACTTCCGGTTGTCGACGAGGCGGGACTCCTAACCGGACTCATTACCGTCAAGGACATGGAGAAGCATCAAAAATTTCCCCGGGCCGCTGTGGACGACCGAGGACGGCTTCGGGTGGGGGCTGCGGTTTCACCGATCGACTTCGAAATGAGGCTCCCGCTGCTCCTCGAG
>JBKHAJ010000296.1:0-3660 GCA_046542935.1 Spirochaetia bacterium
CGCCGGGAAAAAGTACGGTCGTTGATGAGGGCGTACAGAGAGGGATGAAAAGTACTGACACCAAGGGCGGCTAAGGCAAGGGCAACGAAAAACAGAGGCAGGGACGAGACAAATCCCGAGACCAAAAGACCCGCACCGGCCGCTATAAACCCGGGGCCCAGCATGCTCCATTTCGAATAGCCGTCGGCGATCTTTCCGAATATAAACGAAAAAATCGCGATGATCGCCAGGTAGCCGGTGAGGATTCCCCCCGCCTGGGTGTAATTGAGCCCGAGGGTCACAACCATCGGGGGAAGAACGAGGGGAAGGATAAACCAGAACAGGTCGTTTACCCCGTGCCCGATGTTGCTGATTGCAAGAAATTGTCTGTGGTTGAATTGCATATGTCTATATCTCCGGGCTGCAAGAATAGTCGATATTACGATTTTGATCCACACGGGCCGAGGTCAGTCGAAGATGATCCCGCCGTTTAAGTCGATAATCTCTCCGGTTATGAAACCCGACAGGGGGCTTACGAGGAACATCACCGTGTGGGCGAACTCCTCGGGCTCGCAGAACCGTCCGACGGGGATTTTCTTGAGCACCTCTTGCCGCTGCTCCTCGGTGAGCTGCTCGGTGATCATCGGTGTTTTTACATATGCCGGAGAAATGCCGTTGACTGTGATTCCATGAGAAGCAAGCTCGGCGGCGAGGGAAAAGGTAAGGGACGAGACTCCTCCCTTCGAGGTGGAGTACGCGGTCCCCGCGGTAATTCCCCCGCTCTTCGCCGCTAAGGAAGAAATGTTTACGATCCTTCCCCACCCTTTTTTCTTCATTCCGGGAATAACCGCCTTAGACATATAGAACATCCCGTTTAAGTTGACGTCGATGACCTTCCGCCACTCGTCGGGAGTGGTGGTCTCCGATTTGTTGTTCGAGAGGATTCCCGCGCAGTTGACGAGGACATCCACGGTCCCCACCGTCGCCTCTACCCCCTTCATCGCCTCGGCCACCGCCTCACCGTCGGCAATATCCAGGGTAAGGGGAACCGCCTTCTCCCCCATCGTATCGGACAGAGACAACAGCCGGTCCCGGACGATATCCGCTAAGACCACCTGCATCCCCGCATCGAGCATAGCCTTAGCCACCGCCTGTCCCATCACCCCGGCCGCGCCGGTTACGAGGCCTATCTTATCGGTCAACTGCATAGTTAACATGTCTAAGTCCGACGACATAGACTCCTCCTGAAATCGATTAATTGGAGAACCTCCGAATTATATCATATTATGCGGCGCCGACTCAAAGGACACTGCAGTGCCGGCACCTACATCAAAATTTTATCTAAAACGGCTCTCAGTCCTCCACATATCAGGATTAGGTCCCATCGCTTCCTGAAGGGCTCCGGTTGCTTTATCAAGTTTTTTTACCAGTTCGTCGTCGATTGTGCAGTTAAGGCAGCTTATATTATCTTCGATTTGTTCCGGTTTTCTCGCCCCGACCAGTACGCATAACACACCCGGCTTGCTCAATACCCAATTTACGGCTGCATGAGACATAGATATTCCTCTATCCGAACTGAGTGATTTTATCGTGCCGAGGGTTTTAAAAACAAGGTCTTCGTATCCCTCTTCGGCGTGGACCGTCCCGGGACGTCCCTTCGAATAGAAACGAATTCTTGCCCGTTCATCATCCACATCGGCAGGCGATGCGAACTTCCCGGTAAGGAGCCCCTGGGCAAGGGAACTGTAGGCCATGACGGGAACGCCGCTTTCCACGCATTTAGGTAACACCTTGTACTCGACGGCCCGAAAGAGAAGGCTGTACGGCAGCTGATTCACGGCAATATCGGTAACCCTCAGGGCATCGGAAAGATCCTGGACGCCGAAGTTGCACACCCCGATTGCCCTGACTTTACCGCTCGATTTCAGCTTCAGCATTGCTTCCAGGGTTTCGGTGAGTTCGATCTCCCGGTTCGGCCAGTGGATCATATAGAAATCCAAATAGTCGGTCCCCAGCCTTTTCAGACTGCCTTCACATGCTTTGACGACGCCTTCCCGGCCCATATTGGCCGTCCAAACCTTTGAACATATTACTGTTCCGGACCGTCTTCCGTCCAAGGCTTTACCGAGGATTTCTTCGGACCTTCCTTCCCCGTAGAACTCGGCGGTATCGAATGTCGTTATTCCCCCGTCCAGGGCGCTATGTACCGTACGTATCGATTCCTCATTGTCCTGATCGCCCCAGGTATATCCGCCGCCTAAGGCCCAGGTACCCAATACGATCGGAGAGATCTCGATTCCTGTTTCCATCAATTTTCGGTATTCCATGTATTACCTTCCTTAAATTGCATAGTGGTCTTTATTTGCTGTTGTGTTCACACAAACCGATTGCCAAGCCCGTTTTTACGCCTTCATACGTGTCTCCCTGCTATTGCATCAGTGTAAGTGGAAGCCACATAACCAGCGGAGGTATATACGTGACCAAAAGCAGTACCACGATAATGAGTAAATAAAACGGCATGTTCGCACGGGCGAGTTTCTCAAGAGGCACCTCTCCCACCGTACTTCCGACAAAGAGGGTAACCCCGACCGGAGGGGTGAGTAATCCGATAGAAAGATTCATGATCATGATAATTCCAAAGTGGACGGGATGAATTCCCAGCCCCATGGCTACGGGGAGCATTATCGGCGCGCAGATGAGAATCAGGGGGGCCATATCCATAATGCAGCCGAGTCCAAGCAGCATCAGATTGATAATCATCATGACTATATATTTGTTGCTGCTTATCCCTAATAATGCAGTACTTACAATCCCCGGTATTCGAAGGTAGGCGATGAGAAATCCGAAAGCATTAGCTGCGGCGATGACCGGCAGAACGACAATGAGGGTCTTGAAGGTCCTCTTCAGTATGACGATAAAGTCTTTCATGGGTATCTCTCGATACACAAGGAAGGAAATAAGAAACGCCCATACGCAGGCAATAGCCGCGGACTCGGTTGCGGTGAATACGCCGGTGACGACTCCCCCTACGATAATTACCGGGGTAAGAAGTCCTGTAATGGAATCACGGATAATCCGGAGAGAACGCTTTACCCCGAGTTTCTCTCCTTTCGGATGATTGTGACGTATAGCGTAGATGTAGCAAAAGATCATCATGCTCACGCCAAGAAGCACTCCGGGAATCACACCTCCGAGAAACATCATGCCCACGGAAATATTCGTTCCCGCCGCAAGGGCATAGATAATCATATTATGACTGGGCGGTATGATGATCCCCTGGATTGAACTGGAAATAGTTACGCTTGTCGCGTAATCAGCTTTATACCCGTCTTGTTTCATAACGGGAATAAGCATGGCACCGATGGAAGCTGTATCCGCAACGGATGATCCGGACATTCCTCCGAAAAACATACTGGCCATCACATTTACCATTGCCAGCCCGCCCCGGAGTCTTCCTACAAAAACTCTGGAAAAATCGACCAATCGCTTGGAGATACCTCCCGCCGCCATCAATTGTCCGGCAAAGATAAAGAACGGAACGGCGAGTAACGCCACCTTGTTGACCCCGTTTACCATCCGCTGGGCCACCGCGGGCACCGGTATACCCAGATAGAGAGCAGCGAAAACCGATGCAAGGGTCAGGGATATAGCGATAGGGATCCGAAGTATTATCAAAAGAAG
>JBKHAJ010000029.1:0-19480 GCA_046542935.1 Spirochaetia bacterium
GAAGTCTTCTCGCCGGAAAAGCTCGAAACGTACCGGAGGGAGGGGCATCCGGTGTTCATCGATTTCCATGCCGCCTGGTGTACCAACTGCAAGATAAACCGGGCCGCAGTCCTATCTACGGAACTCATAGACAACGGTTTCGAGCAATACGGGGTCAAGCTCCTCCACGCCGATTTTACCAACAATGACCCGGTCATAGCCGCATGGATCGAGAAGCTCGGCCGGGGAGGGGTCCCCGTTTACGCTCTCTACATCCCCGGCAAAGAAAATCCGGTGCTTCTTCCCGAGCTCTTGACCAAGGGCATCGTCCTCGATGCCCTTGAAAACAATTTAGTAAACGATTAATCTCATCGACGAGGAGAGCAGAATGAATGATATCAAATCACTACTTCCCCATAGAGAACCCTTCCTATTCGTAGATGAGCTTGCCAAGGTAACCGATGAAGAGATCGTTGGGACCCGTACGTTTACCGACGACGATTTCTTTTTCAAGGGTCATTTCCCCCAATACCCGGTTGTTCCGGGGGTTATATTGGTAGAGACCATGGCCCAATGCGGCGGCGCGGGGGTCAGCTCTTCCGGCGCTCTAGGAGACGCCCTCTTTTTCCTCGCTTCGGTTGATAAGGTAAAGTTCCGCCGGCAGGTCCGCCCCGGAGATACCGTTCGTATGGAGATAAAAAATATCCGTGTCTCTAAGAAGATGATCAAACAGGCCGGCAAGTCCTACGTCGGCGAGGAATTAGCCGCCGAGGCGGAATGGCTGTGTCTAGTCGGTGAGGCGCCCACGGAGTAATCCGCCCCGGGAACCAAAAAAAGAAAAAAAATTGACAGCCCCCATCGGTCGGGTTAATATCGAGGTTCAAGGGCATTCCCTTCCGGAGGTGTAAAGATGGCTGCTACGGGAAATACGGTACCAAAGAGACTCAAATCCACCGCCTTCCAGCATCCGGACCTTCCGGGCTTGAAATATCGCAATGAAAAAGGGGAATTCGAGACGATTTCCTATCGGCAATTCTTTCATATGGTCAAGATTTTCGGTACCGCCTTAGTCGATTTGGGAATCGAGAGAAAGAGCCACGTCGGGATCATCTCCGATAACCGCTACGAATGGATTATTACCGACATGGCCCTTTTAGGCCTCGGGGCCGTGGACGTTCCCCGGGGCTCCGACTCCACCGCCGAGGAGATCGCCTTTATCCTAGGTCACGCCGACTGCTCGACGGTCTTCGCCGAAGACGGGAATCAAGCCGAGAAAATCGTAGCTCACGCATCGTCTCTTCCCCTGCTCAAGACCATCGTCCTCTTCGACGACGACCCGGAAGCACGGAAACACGGAAAGGCGGCGGGTATCGACGTCATGACCTTCCAAGAGCTCTACGAAAAGGGAGAAAAGGATTACGAGAAAAACCCGGAGCTCTTCGACTCGGAGATGGCCAAGGGGGAAGAGGGCGATCTCGCTACCATCATTTACACTTCGGGGACCACCGGCGAGCCGAAGGGGGTCATGCTGTCTCACCGGGCCTTTCTCTTTCAGCTCGACCGAATCTATGACCACTTGAAAGTACAGCCGGGGGACCTCTTCCTGAGCGTCCTTCCGGTATGGCACAGCTTCGAGAGGGCCGTGGAGTATGTCGTCGTCCACCTTGGAGGCTGTATCGTCTACTCCAAACCGATCGGCAAGGTGATGCTCGCCGATATGGAAGAGGTTAAGCCCCAGTGGCTCACCTCGGTCCCCCGTATCTGGGAAGGGATTCGGGCGGCGGTGTTCCGCAACGTCCAGAAGGAAGGAGGTGTAAAGGAGAAGCTCTTCTTTTTCTTCGTCGCCGTCGGAGAAATCTACTCTACCCTGTTCAATATGATAACAGGCAGGCTTCCTCAGTTCCGGCTGCGCACCCGGCCCCTGGATATCCTCGTAGCGATAGTTCCCTTTATTATCTTTCTCCCCTTGAAGCTCCTCGGAAACCTCCTCGTCTTCAAGAAGATAAAAGCCAAGCTCGGAGGCAGGTTTACCGCAGGTATTTCCGGCGGAGGCGCCCTGCCCCCGTACGTTGATTCCTTCTTCCAGGCCGTGGGCGTGCCGTTACTCGAAGGCTACGGACTGACTGAAACCGCCCCTATTCTTGCGGTGCGCAAACAGCATCATCCCGTTACGGGAACGGTGGGACCGCTTCTTGCCGACATCGAGCATAAGGTCATCGATACCGAGGGAAAAACGGTACCCCCGGGCCACAAGGGTGTGCTGTGGGTCCGAAGCGAACAAATCATGGAGGGCTACTACAAGCGTCCTGAGACGACCGCCGAGGTCCTTAAAGACGGGTGGCTCAATACCGGAGACATAGCGGTTTTCACTCATACCGGCGAGTTCAAGATTATCGGCCGGGCAAAGGAGACCATTGTTTTAATGGGCGGAGAGAACATCGAGCCGGTCCCTATAGAAGACAAAATCAAGCAGTCCGAGTACATCGACCAGGCCATGGTGGTTGGTCAGGACAAGAAGTATCTCGCCGCCCTCATCATCCCCAATCAGGAGAAGCTCGAGGCCCATGCCGAAGAACAAGACATCCAATACTTCGATTGGGAGGAACTTCTGAACAACCCCCAGATACAGAACCTCATCAATACCGAAATTCAATCGTTAGTCAACACAAAAAACAGCTTCAAGAATTTCGAACGGATTTTCCGGTTCGCCCTTCTGCCCAAGCCCTTCGAGGAGGGCCGGGAGATGACGAAGACCCTGAAAATCAAGCGGGACGTAGTTGACGAGCTGTACAAGAAAGAGATCGATAAACTCTTCGCTTAAAACGCCCGCCCCCGATCCGGGGGACCCTAGTGTATGAAGCTCTTCCGTAACGACCTCGAAGGGACCTTTCTCTCCCGGCCCAACCGTTTCGTCATAGAGGCCGAAACTCACACGGGAATCGTCCGCGCTCACTGCCCAAATCCCGGGCGAATGCAGGAGCTCCTGCTGCCGGGTACCCCGGTCATTCTCGAAGCTGCCCTGGACCGGGGCGGTTTAAACCGCCGGGAACCCAGAAAAACCCGCTACTCCCTCGCCGCGTGCCGTTACAAGGAGAAAATCATCCCCTTGAACTCCTCAAAGGCCAACGACGCCGCGGAGCATCTTGTTATACCCCGCATCTTTCCCCATGCGGAGGAGGTAGGGCGGGAGATCATACTCGGCTCCTCCCGGTTCGATTTCTTAGTCAGCGAGGGTGGACGCCGGCACCTGATAGAGGTAAAGGCGTGCACCCTCTGTGAGCACGGCATCGCCATGTTTCCCGACGCCCCCACGATCCGGGGCACCCGTCACGTCCTCGAACTCGCCGAGAGCGGCGCGGGGGGATTCGTCCCCCATATCTTTTTCGTCGTTTTTCACCGGGACGCCCGCGTCTTCACTGCCAACATCCATACAGATCCCGTCTTCGCGGAAGCCCTGGGGACCGCCGTGGCCGCGGGTGTACGGATTCACGCGGCGGTCGTCGAAGCTGACGAATCCGGAGACGCCCGTCTTCTCTCTCCCGAAATACCCGTAGATTTTTCCCGAACCGCCCTCGCTCGGGAGAACCGCGGCGTATATCTCTTGGTCCTCGAGGTTCTCGGGAGCTACATCCGGATCGGCGGCTTGGGAGATATCGACTTTACTCCTGGATTTTACGTCTACGTGGGATCCGCGGCGAAAAACTTGAGCCAGAGGATCGCCCGGCACATGAGGCTGCGGAAGAAACTCAGATGGCACATCGATTACCTCCGTGCCGCGTCCTCATCGGTCCGGGCGTATCCGATCAGGACCCGCCGGGATCTGGAGTGCCGCCTTGCCTCCGAGATCGGCGCATCGAGTGACGGCAATATCCCCGGATTCGGGTCGAGTGACTGCTCGTGCCGGTCACATCTCTTTTATTTTAAGGATAATCCCCTTTCAGACCGAGGTTTCGTAAAGATCATGTCCCGATACCGCCACCTCGATCCCTTCGATCCCTACGATCGGGATAATAGTTAAAAGATCCGCGAATAGAGGATGATCAGAATGATTACCGCCGCAAGGAGGACGGATCCGATAATCGTGTAGAAGATCGAGGAAAGGCCCCGGGAGGGTGTCCGATTCCGGGCTCTCCGCGAGTCCTCCGTCCGAATCCTCTCAGTCCCCTCGGCCGCGGGTGATTCCTCGGTGAAACCGCAGCTCGGGCACCCCTCGGAAAACTCCGCGGGCAGGCCGATATATGAACACTTCGGACACCGAACCGCGGCAAATTTTTTTCCGCAGGAAGGACACTTCGAGGCATTCATTCTCACTTCGGTTCCGCATTCCTCGCAGAAGAACTGTGCTTTTTTCACTTCCGTGCTCCCATTTTTACTCCGAGCCGCACTCCTCTAGTGCCTCTTTACAGCCAGCAGGGTCAGATCGTCGTACTGTTCGTCTTCCTTGATATGGGTGAAGATGATGTAGTCGCTGTCCTCGTCGTGCTCCACCTCGTGACGAAAGTAGACTTGGTACTGCTCGAAGTGCCGTTTAAGGAACTCATTCACCCTCCGGTCCACCTGGATCTTGTCGTCCGGTCCCGCCGAGGGATCGGGGACGAGGCGGAAGACCTTTTCCACCGCGACCAGGGCAAGCACCGATTCTTCCGCGGTCCCCTCGCAGGTTGTGAAGTCGAAAGTCAGCTCCTCGTCGGGAATCGGATTATGGTACTTGATCAGACGATATTTTCCCCGATTGTTGACTGCGTTAATAATGCTCTCGATTCGTTCCGGGGTCAGCTCTTCGGAATCTTCACCGGGATTGTGGTTGTAGTGGAGCTCTCCCTTTTCGAGGCCTTCTTCGCCGCATTTTACTATCTCGAAATCGGAGTTCCGGAAGTGTCTTTTCGCTTCCTCGACACCGTCGGTGAAGAGCATGAGGATGTCACCCTGCTTCAGCATATAGGGTACCTGCTGATAAGGATTCTGCATCTCCACGAGCATGGTGGGGAAAACCCCCGCCGCAGGCGATTCGGGGAGGACCTTCGCGATCATCCGCCGCTGCTCTCCGTCGTAGATATGCACGATGTTGTCTCCGGCGTTGCACATGTAAAGCGCTCCGCTCTCGACATTGAGGATCATCACAATGAGAGCGGCAAAGCGTCCCTTAAAACCCCGTTCTTCGAGGAGATCGTTTATACCGTACACCAGTTGTTCCAGGTGTATACCCTCTTTCTCGAAGCTCCAGGTGCGGAAGTAGTTGAGGAAGATGGTGGCCACCTCCACCATGATGAGCGATGCCGGGACCCCTTTACCGGCGACATCGCACTTGATCATGGCGTAGTGCTTATCGTCGAGCTTCTTATAGTCGAAGTAGTCCCCGGAGACACCCTTAGCCCCCTCGTAATACCCGAAGAAGCTCACCTTCTCGGTTTCCTCCCGCCCCGTTGTCTTCTTGGTCCCGTCGGATCCTACCTCGAGGGGGATAAACATCTTCTGGACCTCTTTTCCAACGGTAAGGTCTTTGTTGGCCACCGCCGCCTTGACCAGCCCCATGGTCATTTGATTGACCGTTTCGGCTAAAGCGGATATTTCGTCCTTTGTCCGGACGTTGATGACGTGGTCCTTGAGCTTCTCTTTGTCCTCGGTGTCCCGGATCTTTTCGACCCCCTCTAAGAGCCTGCGGATAGGTATAATCATGATCGAGGCGAAGAGGACCGCTCCTACCACCCCGATTACGATGGCCACCGCCGCAATGCCCAGGATGATTATAATAAGCTGCCTCACCGCGGCATTGATTTCGGTGATGATCCGTTCGGTGGAAATACCTAAACGGACCATCCCCTTGTAGTAATCGGTCCCCCCGATGGACCTATAGACCACCGGTTTGTAGAAGGTATAGCTGAGCTCTTCCTCGTCGAGTCTCTCGACGTCGAAGGGGGGGACACTTCCGACGAGGTCGGCTATTTCTTTAAGCCGAGTTGTCAGCTGCCGTTCGAGAGTGCTTATCTCCTCCTGGTACCGGGGAAGCTGCTCCGCGGCCTCCGCATCGTCGCTTAAGGCAAGTTCTCGGGCGGTCCGGCTGAGCTCGTCGAGCTGTTCGGTGATCCGCGCAAGCTCCTGTCCGGCCTCCCGGTTGATTTCCTCTTCGAGCTCCTGAGCCCGGGGTGAAATTCCGTCCTCTATCCGGGATATCCCTATCTGCAGGGTCTCGGTGTCGATCTTCTCCAGGATATCCGGGTCGTCGGAAGCCCACACGTAGTCGTAGGTGTTTGGGTCTTCCTGGGTGTTGCCGGTAATGGTAACGAAAAGACTGTCTTCCATGGCAAGCCGCTGTGCGGGGATGAGTCCGAGCTCTAAGGTGTTCTTTGCGGGAAGATTGGCTCGTGCGCCGGAGGTGAGACTCTCCAGGAGAACATCGGTCTGATTTCGAAGTCCCTCCGACAAATTCTCCCGCTGGGTATTGACGGCTATGTACGCGAGAGCTAAGGCCACCATCATGACTATGATAATGACTAAAGTAGTTATGAACAGGGTAAACTTGACGCGAAGCCCCATTCCCCGTTTCTTCATCTTGGCCAACATCTCTTTCTTCTCCTTCAAGGGCATTTCCTTCATCCCGATAAGCGCCTCCACCTGCTCGTGGAGCATGTGCCCCTCCTTGACAATCCCCGCTATCTTGAAGACCGCGAAGATCAACACCCCTATCAAGAGGGCGAAGATCAGGTACAGGACGATCCTGTTTGCCGAAAGAACCATCAGGGTCCTGCCCAGCGGTCTGAGCTGGGCCGTGGGGAGTTCTCTGAAGTCGCCGAACTTGACCGCTCCGGTGGGGTCCATCCTGAGGACCGGCCGGGAGAAAGCTATACCCCGCAACGGGTGGATAACTCCGACTCGGTAAGTTCCCTCTTCCACATCCTCGATTGTCGGGCCGGCAATCAGTCTGTCGTTCCGGACATCGAAAAGATTGAGCTCCCGGGAGTATTCGTAGTCATAGGGGGCGCGTCCGTCCCGGTCGAGGAGGACTGTGGTTACCAGCCCGCCCACCGAGAAGCCCCGGCCTGCGATTTCGAGGGTTACCGCTCCGAGCTCGTCCCGTTCGGCCCTCACGGAGGTTATGTAGGTTTCGGGGATGTATTTATTCATCCTCAAGATCACGGTGGTAGGCTCCCCGGCGTTTCCGACGCTGTCGATGGGTCGGACCGTAAAGGCCCAGGTCCCGTTGTCCCAGTTTCTGAAATACGCCTCCGGATCTTCGGTCATGACCCTCGCGGGAGGGGTCGGAGTTTCGACCGCGGCCGTGTCGATTTCCACACCGGGACCCCCGAGATATTGAAGGGCATAGCTGTAGCCTCCCATGTTTTCCGTTTCCTCCGGTGGCTCCCACTCCATAGTAAAAGTATTAGATACCAGGAAGCCCTCATCATCGACGGCGGGCTCCCGGATTTCCACCGGCGGCGGAGGGGTGGTATCCCGATAGAATCCCACTGTGGATGTCTCGGACCAGTTTCCCGCATAGTCCTGGGCCGCAACGTGAAAGTACCAGTAGCCGTCCTCATCCACCGTTACCTCGGTACTCCGCTCGTTCTGCAAGGCCATCAGCCGACTCGGCGCCTTACCCCCGGGCATCCGATCGACGGAGTAACTGAATCCGGCTATTCCCGAGCTGTCCTGGGGGAGCCCCCAGCTCAGGGTATACCGGTCCTGGCTGAACCTCCCGCCGGGGGTGAAGTTACCCGCAAAGAGGCGGGGCGGGGTTACGGTTGTGTCGGGAGCGAGGAAGATGAGCCTAGAATTAGTTCCCCGAATATTTTCCCAGAACAGGAAAAGCTTATCCTCCTCCTTCACCGGGCGGGGGAAAGTCGATATCCCCGGTATTCGGCTCAAGTCCCGCTCGTCCCAGTAGATTCCGTCCCGGTTGGCGAGTATTATATGCTCGTCACCGGCCCTATCGTCGAACCAGATAACGTAGATTTCCTCCCCTAACAGCACTATCTGCGGGAAACGGCAGGAACGGGACCCGGTGGTGATCCGTTCGTAATCGGCCGCCGTTTCGCCGCCGGGGTTTAAACGGAGGAGGTAGATCTGAGGGTTCCCCCCCCCCACGCTTCTCTCCCAAACGACACCGAGATCTCCGTTTAAAGGTTTGATGTAAGGACGCTGATTATCAAATTCGAGAGGGGCCAGCGTACTTCCCTCGACAACTTCATCCTCCCGGGTAAGCCATACGGACGGTCCCCAGGTACGCCCCCCATCCGAGCTCGTCTTGAGGTAAATCTGCTAGCTCGGCCGCTCACCGGTCTCCAAAACCTGAAAGACCACGTACTCACGGCCCCGGTAGGAGGTGTGGTGGGGAAGGAAATTGAGCCTCTTACCCTGCTCCGTGACCAAGGGAGTCAGATCGCTCCAACTTCTCCCGTCTTCGGAGACCGAGTAGTATGTCTCCAAAGAGTCTCCAATCTCATCCACCACCGTCTCCCTCGTTACGAAGAGGAGTAAACCTCCGTCATCCTTTACGAATAATCTCGGAGCTACTGTGGTCGAGAAGAGCTCTAAATCGGCCAGTTGTGTAAAGCTGCGGCCCCCGTCGTAGGAAGCGAGTACTGAAAAAACGCGGCCGGAAACGTTAACCGCGCAATAAATGACCCCGTTTGCGTCCACATCCAGCGAAAAGATCGGCGCCTCCTGTCCCGCGAATTGTACCGGACCAAAGAAATTTTCGTTTCGGATCCAAGGACCTCCGTTGCGTCGTCCGATCAAGGATAGGGTAATCTCCCCCTCCTCTTCCCCGACGGAAGTAAAACTCTGATAGATGACCGCGGTGGTGCCTCCGCCGTGCTCCGCCTGGGGAAACCGGGCATTCGAGGGAACCAGGGTCTCCGGGGATTCCCAGAACAGATCCTGAGCTCCCGCTCCGGCGGGCCATAATCCGAAGAGGAGAGCAAGGATGATGACAGTGATTCGTGTGGAGCCGAGCAAAGATGTCAAATGTTTGATTCTATTCTCCTCTTCAATTCGAGAAGCGGCGGATACTGCCGATTAGCTTCGTTCTGTAAAAGCTGATCGACGACCCTCAAGGCTTCGAAGTACCTGCCGTCGATGAAATATTCCTCCGCTAAGCGGTACTGCTGCTGAGCGGCGTTGGAGAGCACCGTTGTGGTCCTTCCACCGATCTCCGTCTCCACCCTGTCGAGGAGGCTGATGATCCGCTGACTATCGGGGGTCAGCTCGATTGCACGGTTCAGGAATTCCAAGGCGATGGGGAACTGACCTCTCACGTTGCCCTGGACGATGGAGAGCGCCCTCCGGTAGAGATCGTTGGCCTGCCGCACATCCTCTGGATCGGGAGGGGGCATACGCATCCCGAGCCGGATTTCCGCGTCATATATCGCCTGTTCGATCCCCGGATAATCGGGGTTGATTACCTGGAGGTCCTTCAAATCGATGTATGCCTGCTCCGGGTTGGTCGATAACTGCGAGCGGGCCTCGTTGAAACGGTTCCGGAAGAGTTGTTCGAAGTTTTCCAAATCCTTGTACCTGAGAATCCTTAAGTTCAAGACACTCGCCTCCTGGTTCAGGGGAAAGGCCATCCGCACATACAGGATGTTCTTTTCAGCCTCCTCGAAGTAGGGAAGCGCCTCCTGCCGCCGGTCGTTCTCGACGAGCCGCTTGCCGGTCAAGAAGTTTTCCCTAGCGAGATTCAGGAGCTGACTCATCTCGGCGTAGAGGGGATCCGTCTCCGCTATTTCCCGTCCCGACCTGACGTACAGGGCCACTCGGACCAGCTGCAGCCAGTAGTCGATTTCCGGCTTAGTATCCACGTGGGTTATCCTCCACCGGGACTGCGCCCTGAGGAGAAGCCGCTCCGCCTCCTGATACTGCTCCCGGGAGTAGCTGGATTTGGCTTCTTCGATGAGATCCCTGACTTCCGCGATGATGATATTGTTTTCGGTCGAGTTTATCTCCTCGTTGAGCGACGCTATGAGACTGTCCCTCCTGCCCCTCAGTTCCGGATCCTCCTGGATGGCGAGACTCCGGTCGAATCTGTCTCCCGCCTCCTTGAGCTCCTCCCGGGCGTCGTCGAACCGATTTTCCGCGAGGGCCTCCCGGGCCTGGTCGATCCGGTAGATGGCCTCGTTCTCGTACCGCCCGGCCAAAAGTACCTGCTCGTCCGATTCTCGTATGAGCGATGCGAGGCTTTGATCGAGGTCGTCGATCAACCGGACGAGCTCCCGGCCCCGTTCGGTTCTCTCTTCCACCCGTTCCCCTTCCCTGATGTAACCCTGTTGATCCTCCATGTAGCCGACGAAGTCAGCCGCTTCCCCTCGGATTTCTTCTATCGAGGTCAAGGCCGAGGTAAACAGCTCCCTCGCCTCGGTGGGGTCCTTTGCCTGGATGGTGTTTGCCGCCTCACCTTCGCCGATAGTTTTTTCATACCCCTCCAGGAGTCGGCGCCCTTCCTCGGTTGTTTCCCGCTGTACCTCGAACCGGGTGTACAGGGGTTCAAGGGTCAAATCGGCGATCCTCGTAACCGTAGCCCGCTCGGTTTCCACGGTGTAGGCGGCTAAAACCCGCGCCTCCTCGAGAAGTGATTCGGCCGTGTCCGCGGCCGCCTCGGCACCGGGATATTCGCCCGGGCGAGCAGTGTACCCCTCGAGACGTTCGCTCCAGACCTCGGAGATGTCGCTAATCGCTTCGAGAACCGATTGGAGAGTTTGCCGTGAGTCCGTGAGCTCCCCGATAGATTCCCGGTCATCCACGGCGCCTCTCAAGGTTTTCACCTGGTCCATCTCCGGGGCTATGGAGGAAAGCCTCTCCGCCGCCTTTGCCTTCGCGGAGGCTTCGAGGAAATCTCCGGCACGTTCGCGGACACTATTCCATTCATCATTCATCAGCCCGTAGTCGTCACCGAGGGAGAGCCGCGAACTCCACAGACTCAAGTTCCGGACCTGATCGACGGCAAGCTCGTAGGCCGCTTCGTACATATCCTCCGTTTCCGCGAAGTTGCCGGCCCCGAGCTCATCCTTCGCCCGGGTATCGATTTCATCGTATTCCGCAAGAAGGGCTCCTCCCACCGTATCCACGGTAGATTTATAGAACAGGTCGATAGCCCCGAGAATTCCCTCTTCCCAGCCGACATCGGACCGTCCTTGGGTAAGTAGATTGAGATAGGTCAGATGGAATTCTTCTTTCTCCCGGGTCTCGGATATTTGCCTGTTTTGTTCACGTATGTAAGCAGAGCTGACCGCCGCGTTCCGTCTCGGCCGCGCCGCCGAATCGATGAGATTCTCATAAGCCGAAAAGCGTGTACCGATCTCCTCCATGCGTACATTGGAGATTGCGGCTACCAGGGGAGTGATTACTAAACCACTTCCGTTCTCGATTCTCACAAAGCTCCGGCCGGCCTCTCGGATCGTCTCCCGCGCCTCGATGAGGCTATTCTTGAGCTGACTCTCGTATTCGGCTGTTTCGAAATCTTCGAGATGAATGTCGAAACCGGTCAGATAGGTCTCGACGGCACCGGAGTAGTTGCCTTGATCCAGTTGGTCTTTGGCCTCTTCCATGATTCGCTGAAACCGATTGTTGTTGAAGACGAAGACCGCCGTCTCCCGCGCCTCCTCGTAGGCAGCGACGGAGGCCGCATCGGGATCGGCATCGAGGTCCTCCAGTTCCTCGAAGAGCTCATAGGCCCGATCCATATCGAGCTCCTCTCGGCTGTAGACGGTAATGAGCTCCTCGTAGGTATCGTTGTATATACCCCGCTCCTTACGGACCACATTGATCAAATCCTGGGCGGCGTCGAATTTATCCGGTTCTTCCCGCATAATCTCCGCGAGGACGAGAATTGCATCGTTATATCTCTTTTCTTCGATCAATTGGGCCGCGGCGTCGAGAGAATCCTCCCGCTGGCCGCGGGGGCAGACCGGCGCCGTCAGGGTGAGAAACGCGGCGATGAGAAGGATCCAAAAACGCATGTCAAAGAGTGTTCGCACACTAATCAGCCTCTTCCCCCAATCTATCACATTATCGGTACAAATGTCTTCTCTTCTGAGGATACCCTGCATCTAAGTAGTTGCACGGAAAACAATTATCCTCAACAATAGAAAAAATTTGTCGAACATAGTATATTGATAAGCATGAGGAAGTTTCTCCTTGTTTTCATCCTCATTCTCCTCACTTCCCTTTCGGTATGGGGCGATTTCGCCGAATTCTACAACAGCATCGCCCCTCCCGAGGCCGCTCTCGACCCCAATACCGGATTGACCGTCTTTCCCATTCTCCTCATCCCCTCCGGAGGGAGGTATGAGGGGATGGGTACCGCCTTCACCGCGGTCGCCGATGACTCCGGTTTTATCGAAGCCAACCCCTCGGGAAGCTCACTTCTCACCTATACGGAGCTCTCCTTCACCCATAACAACTGGATCGCCGACTCCAATATGGAGGGGGTGGTGTTTTCGGTCCGCTTCGGCGAGCTGGGGATAGGCTTCGGCGGTAAATTCCTCTACGTTCCCTTTACCGAGTACGATCAATGGGGTGAACGAAGCTCTAAGGGATACTATACCGAATCGGTCGCCACTATGAACATCTCGTACAACTTTTTCTCGAGCTACTACTTCTACGGAGTCGCCGTCGGGACGAACATCAAGGTCGCCTTCCGGACAATGCCCTCGGGGATATACGCAACCAATCCCATCGGCTCTCAGACGGCGCTGATGGGCATGGCCGACGTCGGGATCCTTACCCGGTTCAACTTTCTCAAGTTCTATCACAGCAGGGGAAGGAACCTCTCTATAGGGGCGGTAGTCATGAATTTAGGCCCCTATGCCCTGGGTGAACCGCTCCCGACGGAAGCCACCTTCGGGCTCTCCTATTCCCCGATCCGTCCCTTGCTCTTTGCCTTCGACTTCAACCTCCCCTTCAGCTTCGATACGGTAAACTACCCGGCCGAGCGATGGGGGATATCCGCCGGGATGGACCTTGCCTTTACCAGCTTTTTCTCTATCCAGACCGGTTTCAAGTACCGGGGAAGCAATCCCAAGATATCGGTGGGAAGCATGGTCGATCTCGCCAAGGTCAGCTTCACCGTCAATTATACCATGGACCTGACCACCTCTTCGAATTCGGTCGATCATTTCAGTATACAGGCTCGGCTGAAATTGGGAGACCGGGGACGGGCGGATCTCCGGAACACGGTCGACGATCTCTACACCTCGGGACTCGAGGCCTACGCCAACGGAAGGCTAACAGAGGCCATTAATTTTTGGAACAAGGTTCTCGAACTCGATCCTTCTTTCCAACCGGCCAACGAGATGAAGCTTACCGCCCGGCGGGCACTCAATCTGAGGGAAGCGATGGAATCGATTCAGCAGGTGGAATAAAACTTTATAGCTAATCTTTTATGAGTCTACTTTTTCGTAGCTCTGTTTGACACGGGTATAAACGGCAAATAAGGAAAGGTCTACCTTTC
Source organism: Spirochaetia bacterium (assembly GCA_046542935.1). GTDB lineage: Bacteria > Spirochaetota > Spirochaetia > SPDA01 > CAZSGZ01 > JBKHAJ01. The sequence goes on from JBKHAJ010000029.1 coordinate 13,424, forward strand.
CCCCGGCGCTGAGAATACCCGGAGCTTTGACCTGGTTTCCCTTCTTCCTCTCCCGGTCGAACTTTTTGAGTATTTTCTCTTTGCGCCTCAAGTCCGCCGGTCTGAACCGCCCCTTGAGATATCCGGCAATTCGTTTGGCATCCTCCCGCTCTTCATTGCTCAAGCTGCCCTTAATAGGATCGAGCATCTCCTCGACCAGATGATCGGCATCCTCTTTCTCCATCTTCCATAGAGCATCCTCGATCTCCCGAACAAAATCGTTCTCCTGAAAGATGATCCTGTCCACCTTGGTACGCAGTTGTATCCGCTTCTTCAGGGATACATCGGACCGGCGGTCCTTCCTTCCGATGAGGAAGAAAGTGAGAATCGATATGCCGAGCCCAATCGCAATCTCGTCGATCATCGGGAGGGGATCGCGGATAACCAGGGCCATAAACAGGTAAGAGGCGAGAAAGACCCCCGCCGAGATGAGAAATTTGGGGATAAAACGGGACTCGCCTATCCAGGCGTTTACCCGGTTTTCGACGATCCGGTAGAGCTCGTTGCGAAAGGCGGTCAAGGCTTCGACTCGAGGTTCCCGTCCGTACTTGCCGACGATTTCTTTCTTTTCGAATATATCAATACTTTTCTCTTTCTCATCGAAGGGATGAAGGAAGAGAGAGGTACCGTCGTTGCGGTACAGGTGATATATAACCAATCTATCGGATTCCGGCATGGTGAGAAAACAGTAATGTTTCACGATCGCCGTGTCAAGCTGACCGGTCAGGCGGGCCGCCTGGTCAACAGCGGTATGAGCTGGCTGTACTTGAAGAGCTCGGCGTATTTGAGGGCGCTCATATCGAGATTGTCGGTGATATCGGTATCGGCTCCCGCCTCGAGGAGGAGATCGGTTATTTTCCCATTTGCCTTACCCACCGCAAGGATCAGAGCGGTTTGGCCGTTTTTATTCTGAACGTCCAGGGCGGCTCCCGCGTCTATAAATTCCCGAACTAAGTCGATGTTTTCCGCCGCCACCGCATCCATGACCGGTGTATTTCCTGTATCCCGGGCCGGCAGATCGATATCCGCTCCCGCGGCCATCAGCATGCCGGCAATCTCACGATGGTTCTTCCGCACCGCGAGGGTGAGTGCCGGTATTCCCTTTGCATTCTTAGCACTGCTCGTGAACCCCGCCTCGAGATAGAGCTCCACGTGGCGCCGGTTTCCCGCGGTGACGCTCTCGGCCATCGCCTCCTCACTCAGGGCGCACCCGGCTTCGACCAACTCCCTCCGGGCGGCCTCGCCTATCTTCCGGCTTCGACGCTTTGGAAGATTGACGGCGAAGTACGCCTCCAATTCCTCAGCTGTTTTTCCCGCCGGTGCTTCGGCAAGCCACCAGGGAAGCCGGACTTCGACCGGATTGTAGATATAGAGATAATCATCCCGGTTCCTGCCCGCGGCGTACCCGGAGAGAAACCACAGGCACCCCGGGGGCACCCGCTCCTCGGGGACCGCGAAAATCGCGTAATCGGAGGTGCTCAAGGAGGATAAAACCCTTTCGGCACCCTTCGCCGACACCTCGTCGAGAGACTCGGGGAAACTCACAAGCTCGAATTCGGTCTCGAGCGTTTCAAAGGCGGTTTCCAGGGAGGAATACACCTTCGGAACATCCCGCACATATACCAGGGCTACCTTCACACCTCTAGTATCGACCTATCTTCCCCGCCGCTTGAATCGGCTGACCGTTTCTCAAGGGAATCAGCTCCCGGACATTGATGATACATGTATCGAACTCCTCCTCCACGGTCCCGATGAGGAAAAAAGCGGCGCCCCCTTCGACCGTTGGAAGAAGCCGTTCGTAGGCTTCGGGGAAAAGGACCGTCTCGAAGATTCCCTGGGGATCTTCGAAGCTCAAGAACCCCATGGACCGCTTGGTCCGGCTTCGAACCTCCTTCCCCGTTACGAGAATACCCGCGATGGAGATTCTTTCACCTATGTGCTCCCGCACCTCCCGGCTGCGAACCCGGGGAGGATAGGAACCTCCGGCGGTAAGCTCTTCGACGGCCGACTCGAAGACCGTCAAGGGATGAAGGCTTATCAGCACACCCAAAGTCTTCAGCTCGTCGACGAGCTTGGTCCGGTCCGAGTAGTCTCCCACCGAAGCGGGCACGGGAGGCAAGCCGAAGAGAGCGGTCTCCTCGGCCCGATGGAAGAAGGCCCAGAAGAGCTCCGGCCTGCTCAAGCCTCCGGCGATAGAATCGAGGGCCCCCGAACGAATGAAGTATCTGAGGACGCCCAGGGGCGGGTCCGTTCGACGGAGAAAATTGGAAAAATCGGTAAAGGAGCCGTTCTTCTTCCGTTCGGCGAGGAGCCTTTGGGAAAACTCCCGGGGAACCTCGCTGAGCCGGCTGAGGCCCAGGCGGAAAGCCCCGTTCCCCGCCCCGGGCCGCCCGTACTCCGCGGTGTGGCCCATACAGCTTCGATTCACATCGGGGGGAAGAATGGGGTACCCTAATCGGCGAACCTCGTTCAGATACACCGAGGCGGAGTAGAATCCCCCGCCGTTGTTGATCACGGCCGTGAAGAACTCCAGGGGATAGTGCCGCTTCATCCAGGCCAGCCGGTAGGAAAGGAGGGCGTAGGACGCGCTGTGGGCCTTGCAGAAGGAGTACCCGTCGAAGCTCAAGATCATGTCCCACAACTGCTCCAAAACCGCCCCGGGTACACCCTTCTTCGCCCCTCCCTCGAAGAAACATTTTCGAAAACCTTTGAGCCGGTATTCCCGGTCCTTCTTGGACAGGGTCTTTCTGAGTCGGTCGGCCTCGGCGGGATCGAACCCGGCCACCGCTATAGCCACCCGGGCCACGTCCTCCTGATAGACCATGATCCCCTTCGTCTCGGCGAGGGTATCGGCGATCAGGGGATGCAGCGGCCGGTAGGGCTCGCCCTTGAGGCGGGAGACGAACATCCGGATGAACTTGTTTGCCGCGGGGCGGATAATGGAGCTCGCCATCACCAGGCGCTCGAAGTCCCCGTGTCCCATCTTGTGCAGGAGCTGCCGAGTGGCCGGAGATTCCACGTAGAAAACACCTAAGGTGTTCCCCGCTTCGATCAGCTCCCGGGTGGCGGTGTCGTCCAGGGGGTCGAAGGACTCCCACTGCACCGGCGGATCGGGGGGGACCGGATTTCGTGTAATCAGCTCGATGCAATCCCTGAGCACGCCCAAGGACCTGTTTCCCAACAAGTCGATCTTGACCAGACCCGCGTCTTCGGCGGCGTCCTTCTCCCAGGCTATAACCGGGAGTCCGGTCCCGGTGGAGATCTGCAGGTGGGTGTAGTCGGTAATCGGACCGGGGGTAATCACCACCCCGCCGGGGTGCATCCCGATGTAGCGGGGAATACCGCGAAGCCGCCGGGCCGCCCGTACCACGTAGGGGGGGACCTCCTCGGTGTCCCCCAGCCGGACCGCCCTCACGATCCGGCCGATCTCCTCCTCGGTCATCCCGAAGGCCTTCGCCGGCTCCCGGTAGCACGATCGCGGCCCGAAGGTCACGTGATCGGCCACCATACCCGCCCGCCCCCGGTAGGTCTCGAAGACCCACGCAAGGACCCGGTCCCGCTCGTCCCAGGGAAAGTCGACGTCGATGTCGGGGGGGTCGGTGCGCCCCATATTGAGAAACCGCTCGAAGAAGAGATTGTGCTTCAGGGGATCCACGTGGGTAATCCCCAGGAGATACGAGATGATGCTCGCCGCGGAGCTCCCCCTCCCGCAGGTGCGGGGAAAGCGGGAAACGATATCGTGGACCACCAGGAAGTAGCCGGCGAACCGCTTTCGGCAGACGATGTCGAGCTCGTAGCGGAGGCGCTCGCGCACGGCGGCGCGGGGAGCGACGGCCCCGCCGACGCGTCCCTCAGCCGGTCCGTACCGCCGGTCGATCCCGGCGAGGCAGTAGGATTTGAGCCTTCCGAAGGCCTCTTTCTCACAGAGACCTTGAAAGCGGGGAAAGACATACCCCTCGGGGAGGAGGTCCGCCTCACATCCCGCGGCGATCCGGGCGGCATTTTCCAGTGCCTCGGGAACCGCCGAAAAGAACCTCTCCATTTCCTCGGCGTCGACAATCCGGTCCTTATCCTCGAGGTTTCCCCCTCCCGGTTCTCCGGCGAGGCGGTCCACGGTGGTGCACCGGTCGATCGCCCGAAGCAGCCGGTACAGCGCCGGATCGCCGCGGTCTAAGGCGACCCCCCCGTTGACGGCGCAGACCGGTATCCTCCGCTCCGCCGCCCACGCCGCCGGGGACCGAAAGGGGACACCGTAGAAGAGGGCGGCGTAGATTCCGGGTGCCCGGGACGAAGCCGAGCCGGTCCGGGCCCTTTCCGCCGTTATCAGCCGGGACAGAACATCCCGCCGGGGACTGATTATCGCGAGCCCCTCCCACCCCTCCTCGAGAAGGAAAGCCGCCGGATCGAGATCCTCTTCCATGAACAGGGAGGTGAGGAGACGGTTCAGCCGTCCGAAGCCCCGCTTCGAAAGGCAGTAGGCGGTGAAGAGATACTCCTCCCGGTATTCGATCGCCGCCCCGATGATCGGCTTGATTCCCTCCCGCCGCGCGGCGGCGATGAACCGGACCGCTCCGTAGAGGTTATTGATATCGGCCAGTCCGGCGGCCGGATATCCCGCGCCGGCGGCGTGGGCGCAGAGCTCCTCGGGAGAGCGGCACCCCCGAAGAAGCGAGAAATAGGACCTCAGATGCAGCGGAACGTAGGGAAGCGACGATGTACTCACGGGCGGCTCCTGATTTATACTTAACATTAGTTTAGTATATGGGACGGATAGAGACAAGTATACTCGAGGATGTGGAGATGAAAAAAATCGGTTCCGAGACCCGGGTGCTTCCCTCGGCCCGCTCGATCTACCTCGAGGGAGGATCGAAGGGTGTGCTGATCCTTCACGGATACGCAAGCTATCCCGGGGAGTTCCTGGGATTGGCCGAAACGCTCCACGGCGAGGGGTTTACCGTCTCGGTGCCCCGTCTTCCCGGCCACGGAACCGACCGAAGGGACTTTCTCCAATCGAACCGGCGGGACTGGCTGCGGAAGGCGGTTGACTCCTACCTCGATCTTGCCTCGACCTGCGAATCGGTCTATCCCGCGGGGCTCTCTCTGGGGGGGGTTCTTGCCCTGCTCTTGGCGGCGATGTTCCGGCCCGAACGGGTAGCTCTGATGGCTCCGGCGGTGACCAATCGTAACAAGCTCATCTGGCTCACTCCCCTGCTGAAATACGTCGTTCGGCGTCTCCCCGGCACTTTCAAAGATTCCACCGATGATCCGGACCGGGATTACCTGCAGCGGGAATACTGGGCGCACAAATATACCAAGACCGCGGCGGAGGTCTTCAAGCTGCAGCGGACGGCCCGGCGGAATATGTCAAAGGTAAAGGCGGATATCCTTACCCTGGTTTCACGGACCGATCCCACCGTCTCATGGCGGGTAGCGGAGTATATCGAAGACAGGGTCGGGTCGGCGGTGAAGCGGCACATTATCTTCCCCGACGGTCCGCACCTTCTCGTTAGAGGAAAGAGGGCGGAGGAGGTCAACCGGGCTGTTGCGGATTGGTTCACCGGCCGGCTCGAATAATCGGGACGCCCGCGGCTTCAATCCGTGACTTCGGGGGTTTGCGCCAGGTCGATAAACCTCTTGAAGGCTGAGTTACGCTTCTTGAGCTCCTTTGAGCCCCGGGTTATCTTGCAGAGGCTCAAGCCCAGCTCGGAGGCAATTCGCCTCTGACTCATTCCCCGATCGATGAGCTTTACCAATGCCCAGCGGGCGATGATTTCGTCCATTTCGTTTTCCGTGAGGAGGCACATCAAAAAGTCTTTGATGAGCTTTTTGTCCCGTACGTACGCCAATACCGAGGCCATCTCGTCGAAGGCGTTCTCAATCTCTTCCGCGGGATTCGGCTGTTTTTCCATACTCTAAATTTCCCCAGGGTGACCCGTTCTGTCAAGCAGAAACAAGACGCCGGGTATGCTCTACCGGGGTACTTGTTTTTTTGAATCCGATTTAGTATCTTTCCCGTTC
>JBKHAJ010000297.1:0-3646 GCA_046542935.1 Spirochaetia bacterium
GGGGCAGTAGGACCCCGGCTCCATCCCTCCGACGTCGCCGTGATGGGCCCGGTTTATGGCGATAAATTGAAGCTCGCCGTCGTAGAAAACCGGCTTCATCACCGTCACGTCCTGGAGGTGGGTACCCCCGAGGTAGGGATCGTTCAGGACAAAGACATCTCCCGGATTGATATCGCCGCCGAAGTGACGGCTCACCGCCTTGACCGCCTCCATGGCCGACGCGGTGTGGCTGGGGACCCCGTCGATCTGAGCGACGATCCTGTTGTCCCAGTCGCAAAGGGCGCAGGAAAAATCGTGGACCTCGGCGAAGATCGGAGAAATAGAGGTATTCACCATGGTAATCCCCATCTCCTGGTTTATGGTCAAGAGGCGGTTGTAGATAACCGAAAGGGTTATCGGATCACCGGCCCCTTCGAACTCTTTCTTTCTCATTTCACGGCCTCCATGATGATATTGCCGTACCCGTCGATCCAACCCTCCCAGCCGGGATGGACGATAACCGTGGTGATCCTCTCTTCGATGACCGCGGGTCCCGGTATCCGGTTCCCCGCCTTGAGCTTCGTCCTGTCGAAAACCGGGGTCGCTACGAAATCGCCCCTTCCCGCAAAGTAGACATCGCGGCGTCCTTTCTCCGCCGCCGAAGCATCTCCGCTTCCCTTTTCCTCCTCGGTAATTACCGCCTTGTCCACGGCACCCACCGCCGTGATGCGAAGATTCATGATCTCCAGAGGAGTTTCGGGAGTCGAGTAGGTATAGAGCTTTTCATGAGCATCATGAAAGGTCCCGGCGATCTCCTCGAGGTGGCGGTCGGCGAGTTCGGTTCCGGAGGGGATCTCCACGGTCACCTCGTGGTGCTGTCCGGCATACCTGATGTCGGCGAACCGGAGGAGACGTGCCCGTCTCTTTTCGACCCCTTCCTGGAGGAGCTCTTCGAGGGCCTGTGACTCCGTTGCCCGTATTACTTCGTTCAGATCGTTCAAATCGAGCCCGGGAATAGTCCCGGAATACGATTTGACGCTGTCCAAACGTATGTCCGATTCGAGCATCCCCAAGGCGCAGAATACCGACGCCGCCTTCGGAACCAGCACCCGGGTAGAGCCGACCTCTTCGGCAATCCTACAGCTGTGAATCGAGCAGGCCCCCCCCGCGCTGACAAGGGTATATTCCCTCGGATCGTGCCCCCGCTGAACGCTCACGACCTTAGTCGCGTCGGCCATGTTTTGATTGATGATCTCGAAGATACCCGCCGCGGCCTCGGTCGGCGACATTCCCAAGGGTTCGGCGATCTTTTCCCTGACCGATGCCTCCGCCTTCTCCGCGTTCACCTTCATCTCTCCGCCTAAGAAAAAGTCCTTGTTCAGGTACCCCAAAAGGAGATTGGCGTCGGTCACCGTGGGCTCGGTGCCCCCCGAGTCATAGCAGACGGGACCGGGATCGGAGCCCGCCGAGGCCGGACCTACCCGGAGCATTCCCCCCTTGTCGATCCAGGCAATCGAACCGCCGCCGGCCCCGACGGTATTGATATCGATCATGGGCTTAGCAACCCGATAGCCAGCGATCTCCCCCTCGGTGCTCAAGGTTACCCGACCGTTGTTGATAAGGGTCACATCGAAAGAGGTACCCCCCATGTCCATAAGGATCAAATTCCCGCGGTCCAAGAGCTCGGCGAAGAATACCGCCCCTACGGCGCCGGCGGCGGGACCCGAGAGGAGGGTCGCCGAAGCGTGCCGGACGGCGGTTTCCGCGGTCATGACTCCGCCGTTGGACGCGGTCACGTAGAAAGCCCTTTTCAATCCGTCCGTTTTGAGGTTCTTTTCCAAATTGGAAAGATACACCGTCAGCCGCGGCCCCACGTAGGCGTTCGCCGCGGTCGTGGAGCTCCGCTCGTACTCCCGTATCTGCGGAAGGACCTCCGAAGAAATCGAAACAAAGGCATCGGGCATCTCTTCGAGGACGATCTCACGGATTCGCTGTTCATGAACGGGGTTGAGAAATGAGAACAGGGTAGCCACGGCAACGGCCCCTACCCCTTCCGATTTGAACTTTCCGCAGACCCTGCGGACCGATTCTTCGTCGAGGGGAGTTACCGCGGTTCCCGTGGAATCTATCCGCTCCGTCACTCCGAGGCGTAAATACCGCGGGACCAGCGGATCGGGGGCCTTCAGAAAGAGGTCCCAGATATTTTCCTTGTGGGCCCGGCGCATTTCGAGGGAATCCCTGAAGCCTTCGGTACAGATAAGACCGGTCACCGCTCCGGTGCCGGTGAGGAGTGTGTTCGTCGCCACCGTGGTGCCGTGGGCGAAGAAATCGAGCTTAGTGAGGAAGGTCGACAAATCTTCGCCGAATGAGGCGGCGGCCTTAGCGATCACGTTGTATACGCCGACGGCCGGGTTCTCCGGCGTCGATAACTCCTTGAAGGTGTGGACCTTTCCCGTTTCATCTATGACGACGCAGTCGGTGAAGGTCCCTCCGGTGTCGACACCCATACGCAGCTTCATGTACCCCTCCGTTGCTCTATCCTTCGTCGCATACATACGCTCAAAAAAGGTCCTCCTGCAGGACCCTAATGTGCTCCTGCATCTCCTTCCGGGCAAGGTCTCCGTTTCCTTCCCAGATAGCGCGGAAAATACTTGTGTGTTCCTTATGATAATTCTCGAGGTTTCCCTCTTTGACGATGCTCTTCATCTTCATACCCTTCCAGTGGGTTTCCTTCATCATGAAATTGACGCCGGAGAATACCATGTACAGGACGTTATTATGAGCGTACCGGCCGATGTCGAGATGAAACAGCCGGTCCTCCTCCATGTACCCTTCGATTATGTCCTGCAATGATGCGGTACCGTTTAAGACCTGAAAGCTCAAGCTGTTCAGAGTCTCGAGCCTCATCCTCAAAGCCTCCTTCTCCTCGGCGGTGGCCCGTTCCGCGGCAAGGGCGGCCATGTTCGGCTCGATCTCCAGCCGCGCCTCGAATATCTCGTAGGGATCGTGGTCCCGTAAAAGAGAGCTCAAGAGCTCGCCGTCGATCGATCCGCTCGAGCCGTCGGCACGGATAAAGTTGCCCTGACCGCTCCGGCATTCGATAATGCCGAGAATCTCCAACGCGCTCAAGGCTTCCCGTATGCTCGCCCGGGAGGTCCCGAACTGCACCGCTAAAGCCCTTTCCGCGGGCAGCTTGTCTCCGATCTTGAGTTTCCCGGCGATAATCTGATCGCGAATCTGCTTCGCTATCTGCATATAGTACTTTTGAGGCTGTACGTGTTGGAACATTCCCTCTTCCATCAGTGGTATAGCGGCCTGACCGCAACGATTTATGGTAAGGGCATCATGTAAATATGTCAACATATTTCTTCATATTTAGCCAATATTAGAAATATTTGAGGTATTAAAAGCGAGATTTTTATTGACAGCACGCAAAAAGGCCCGTATCCTTAAAGCCGTGGTCAGGCCAGCTGACCCCGCACTTAACCTTCGGGAGGTTTGCATGGGTTATACAGGCCCGAAAATCGTCATACCGCCGCCCGGCCCGAAAGCCCGGGAGATTATCGAAAGAGATGAGAGACTCCTCTCCCCCTCCCTCACCCGGAGCGCCCCTTTAGTCGGCGAAAGGGCGGAAGGGGTCTACGTCGAAGATCCCGACGGAAATGTC
>JBKHAJ010000030.1:0-19119 GCA_046542935.1 Spirochaetia bacterium
TCATCGCCCTCTATCTATACCCTGCTAAGGGAGACTATTCAGGTCCCGACTTATTGCCCGGAGGGCGGTTCATCCCCCAGGGAGAGGAGGAATCATTCTTTCTCTATTTCGAGGAAGAGGCGTCCTCCTGTCGATTCGATCTCCTCGCGGTAGATACCGAGGGATATCAGTACCGGCTGCATGAGCTTGAAGCCTCGATCGAAAAGCCGGTTACGGTGAAATTTACGGTTAGGCACCATGTCCCGCTGCCTCCGCCCGTAGATACGGTGGATATTGTCGTTAAAAACTCCATCGTTCCGATCTTTTTCCTCTTCATGCGGCCCCCGGAGAGCGGGTGGTGGGGAGCGAGTATCCTCGGTCCCCAGGATATGCTTGTTTCGGGGCAAACCCTGACTCTTTCCGTTCCCTCCTTAGGAGCGGCGGTACCGTATGAGATCCTCGCCGTTGATGAGGATTTCGATGAATATCTCCTTGAGGTTGCCGTGGATCCTGTCTACGCGGATAGAAAGGGCCCGGAGGTTTTAATCCGGCTTGACGATCTGAAGGAGAGACAATAGGGTCATTGACGCATGTACACCTATCTGAACGACGATAGAATTGTCCTCACCCTCGATGCCGGGGGAACGAACCTTGTGTTTTCGGCGATACAGGGTGGTGAGGAGATGACCGAGCCCCTAACGCTCCGAACCGAGCCCCATGATCTGAATGAGAGTTTAGCGCTTATTGAAAACGGGTTTGCCCGTATCATGGAGATGGCGGATGGAAAAGCCGAGGCCATAAGTTTTTCTTTTCCGGGGCCCTCAGATTATCGTAAGGGAATTATCGGAGACCTTCCCAACCTTCCCGCTTTCAGAGGAGGGGTCGCCCTCGGTCCTTTTCTTTCGAGGTGCTTTGGACTTCCCGTGTTTATCAACAATGACGGAAATCTCTTTGCGTTAGGAGAATGGATCGGTGGTCTCCTTCCGGAGGTAAACGGCAGCCTCGCCGAAGCGGGAAGCACGAAGAGGTTCCGTAACCTCCTCGGCCTTACCCTCGGCTCGGGGTTCGGAGCGGGAATCGTCGTGAACGGTCATGTGGTGACGGGAGACAACAGCGCAGCAGGCGAGATCTGGTGCATGCGGAACAAGAAGGAGCCCGACTACTGCGCCGAGGCCCATGTCGGAGTACAGTACGTGCGGAGACTCTACGCCGAATACGCGGGAATTCCCCTCCAAGAGTCCCCTGAGCCGAAGGAGATTTGCGATATCGGTCTTGGGACTCGGGAAGGACACCGGGAGGCCGCCGAGCGGTGCTTTGCGGTGATGGGCGAGGTGGCCGGAGATGCCGCTGCTAACGCATTGACCCTCGTGGACGGTCTCGTGGTCCTAGGCGGGGGGATGTCGGGAGCTTATCCCCTCTTTATGCCGTCCTTTATGAACGAGCTCAACGGAATCCTCAAACACTATAACGGCGAGGTGGTATCCCGAATGGAAATGAGCGCCTTTGATTTGGAGGACCCCCAATCCGCCGCATCCTTTTATGGAAGCGGAGATAGGGAGCTCCAAATACCTAAATCCGATGAAACGGTGCGCTACGATGCCCTTCCCAGAACGGGAGTAGGCCTAAGCAGGCTCGGAACGAGCCGGGCGGTGGCCCTGGGGGCCTATGTTTTCGCTTTGACCGCTATCGATTCTGAACGGAAGGCTTGAGAAGATTTTTAAGGGGTGCCGGTTTTCCGATTTCATACCCTTGAGCATAGTCGACTCCGAGCTTTTTGAGCTCTTCTAAGATTTTCCTGTTCTTTACGAATTCGGCGATTGTCTTGATCTTCATAACGTGTCCGAGGTTGTTGATGGCCTCGACCATGGCCGAATTGACCGGGTTTACATCCATATCCATGACGAAGGAGCCGTCTATCTTGAGCATGTCCACGGGCATGTTTTTGAGATAATTGAACGACGAGAATCCGCTTCCGAAATCATCCAACGCGAAGATACACCCTATTCTTTTGAGCTCTTTGATAAATCGGCCCGCCGTATTCATGTTGCTGATGGCAATGGTTTCGGTTATCTCGAAACAGAAATCCTCGGGTCTTACTCCGTTTTCGCCGAACTGCTCCTGGATGAATTCGAAGAAGTTCTCCTCGGCAATGGTTTCCGCCGAGAGATTGATGGAGAACTGTCTGTGAATGTGCTGAGTTTCGTTCAGTTCTACCATACTCGCCATGGCGGTCTTTACCACCCACCGGTCGATGAGGGGCATAAGATTGTACCGCTCCGCCGCGGGAAGGAAGTCTTTCGGCGCTATGATGCCTCCGTCTTCATCCACCATGCGAAGTAAGATTTCGACTTTTTCGATCTCCCCATCTCCGGCTTCCTGGATGGGGACGATGGATTGGAAAAAGAGTTCGAACCGGTTTTCCTCGAGGGCTTGAGTGAGCCGGGTTACCCACTGCATCTCGCCCCGGCGCTTCTTGAAGGTGGTGTCGGTTGTCTCGTAGACCTTGATCCTTCGTCCCCCTTCGTCCTTGGCGACGTAGCAGGCATCGTCGGCGGCCGCAAGGACTGAATGGATATCACCGCTTTCCGCGGATACCATGACAAGTCCGATGCTGGAGTTGATGTTGAACTTTGTCATTCCCCATTGGAGACGTTTCTCGCTCAAGCGGTTGTGGAGCCTTTGGGCTATCATGTTGGCCCTCTCTAATGGGGTATCCCCGAGGAGGATCCCGAACTCGTCACCTCCGAGGCGGGCGCAGATATCGCTGCTTCGAAAAACATTCCTGATGATCCCGGTAGTTTCTAAGAGGAGCTCGTCCCCGGCCTCGTGACCGATGGTATCGTTTATGAGTTTGAACTGATCGAGGTCGACGTAGATGAGGGCGTGTTCCCGATTCTCGTTCCGGGCGCTCTGAATGAGGGCATCCAAGGAGCGGGAGAAGGCGTAGCGGTTGAGAAGACCCGTCAGAGCGTCGTGGCTCGCCTGGTAGGAGAGCTTGTAGGTCATTTCCCGCACCTCGGAGACGTCCCTGACCGCCACTACCTGTCCCTCGACATGATCATCCTTGTCCCGGATGCAGGCCACTGTTCCTTCAACCGGGACGGAGTCTCCCCCTTTCCGGAGGATATATGATTCCTTGAAGAGATATCCGCTCTTGATAGGATCGGCGGTAGCTACCTCCCCGAGATGAATCGGCTCGTCGGTTTTTTCGTCCCATAGGCTCAGTACCTCGGCGATGGGCCGTCCGATGGCGTCCTCTTCGGACCAGCCGGTAAGCGCTTCCGCCACGGGATTCATGAACTGAATGGTCTGTTGGTTATCGCCGGCGATAATGCCGTCACCGATACTGTGGAGGATTGCCGAGAACCTCCGCTCCTGCTGTTTCAGCGTTTTGTCCACTCGGTACTTGTACAGGGCTATATCGATACTTGTGTGGAGTTCCCGCTCTTTGAAGGGCTTGAGGATGTAGCCGAAGGGTTCCGCTTCTTTGGCGCGGTCTAAGGTCTGCTCATCGGCATAGGCTGTCAGAAAGATCACCGGAATCCCGACCCGGTCTTTGATAACCTTCGCCGCTTCGATTCCGTCCACCTCTCCCGCCAGCATAATGTCCATAAGGATGAGATCGGGAACCTCCTCGAGGGTGATATCGATCGCCTCGGAACCGGTAGTACACAGTCCTACTACCAGGTAACCGAGCTTCTCGAGGCGCCTCTGAAGGTCGATTGCTATTATCTTTTCATCTTCGACGACTAGGATTCGTTCTTTTTCTTTCTGCTCCATGCGGGTTCAAGTTTCCTTACTTACATCCTAGCGCAGGACTTTTTTTAAATCAAGACGAATAGAGACTTTTCGCTTTTTTCGCTTACTGCTATAGTATCATAGTATCCATGGTTTTTGCAAACAGGCTCGATAAGAACGAACTGACTCGGCGCGAGAAACCTCGGGAGGAGGACCTTAGGGGACACTATTTCCGGGATACCACGGCAATTATCCATTCCTATCCTTTCCGCAGGCTACGGCACAAGACCCAGGTTTTCTTCGCTCCCAAGAACGATCACATCTGCACCCGGATAGAGCACGTGATGCATGTGGCAACCATCGCTTCCACCCTGTGCAGGGCGTTGGGCCTCGACCCCGACATCGCCTGGGCCGTCAGCCTCGGACATGACCTGGGGCACACCCCTTTCGGGCACGTAGGGGAGCGAATTATCGAGGAGATCTTCGCCGATACCGGAGGGTTCGCCCACGAGCTCTATTCGTTGAGGGTGGTCGACCACCTTATCCACTACGGCGAGGGGTTAAACTTGACCTACGCGGTACGAGACGGGATTGTGACCCACTGCGGGGAACGCTTCGAGCAGACTATCGAACCGGACCATACCGTCAAGGATTTGAGCGCCATAGACTCGAGGGCCCATCAGCCGTCAACTTGGGAGGCGGCGGCGGTCCGTATGGCCGACAAGATCGCCTATTTAGGGCGCGACTTGGAGGATGCGGTTCACCTGGGGATCATTTCCAAGGATCAGATTCCCGGCAAAGCCGGGCAGGTTCTGGGATACAGGAACAGCGACATTATCGATACCCTTGTCAACGATTGCGTCGCCTATTCCCGGACTAACGGGGTAATCGGATTCTCCGATACCCGGTACGAGGCGCTCTTAGAGCTTAAACGATTCAACTACAGCAATATCTACAAGTCGGAGCCCCTCAATAAGTACTACACCAATTTCCGCCGAATCCTGAGTACTTTGGCAGATTATCTGAGCGATCTCTTCCAACGGTTCGGATTCGATAATTCCGGATACGGAGGCGAGCAGAACCTCCTGGCCATCCGCTTCGGCGACTACTGTCGGAAGATGAGAAAATTTTACGAAGAGATAGATAGATCCACCGATCTCGTTGTTCTCGACTACCTAGCCGGAATGACGGACGATTACGCGATAGATTGTATATCGGAGATCATGGTGCCGAAGTCGTTCGAGTTTCAATTCGAGGCGCGTCTGTACAATGGGTAGGCTTGGCTTTTCTTGCGAACGGTGATATATTTTAAGTAATAGAGGTTAGTATGCCTTTTAGTATATTAGAGAAAGACGAGAAAACATTCTCATATTTTAAACAATACGTGCAGTATCTCGAGGAGACGGGGAATACCTGCCTCATCCTCGACAACAAGATCCAATCTGTCGAAATTCAGGAACATTTGAAAAGTCTCGGCTTGAACGGGGACTCCCCGAACGGGGAGAAGAAGCAAGAGATCTCCCGGTGGATAAAAGATAACGCCCGCCCCTTTCGAGACTACCTCAACAGCATCAAGCTAGCCTATGTGGTCTGGAAAGGCCTCGGCAAGGAATGGAAGGACATGACTTGGGAAGAGTTCGTGCGAATCGAGGAGCTCCTCAACGACCTCAAGTACTGCTGTTTGGATACGATATTCTGAGTCCCCTCGGAGCTACACCGGAAACATCATACTGTTCACATAGTCTTCCATAAACTCCGGAGACGACGACAGCTCCACATATTCCGTTTCCCGGGCCAAATCCGCGCAGACCCTGTACTGATCGGCGGAGAGGAGCCCCATCACGGCTCCCGATCCGGCGGCGTTGCCGATTACCCTGATCCTGTTTTCCAGCTCCCCGGGGATCAACCCCAGATGCACCGCGTGGTGCTTGTCGATATAGCTGCCGAAACCTCCCGCGAGATATACGGTTGAAATATCACCAACCTCTTTCCCGGCTTTTTTGATGAGCGTAAGAATTCCTGCGGCGATGCTCGCCTTGGCGTTCTGGACCTCCCGAACGTCTTTTTGGGTCAAGAGGATGGGATCGCCGTGACGGGTTTCTTCGGCCGGGACCAGCTCGAAGGCCGCCTGTCCCTCGAACTCGGTCAGAGAAGGGGCGAGTATCTTTCCCAGGTCTGAGGTGACGTCACCGCCTTTAATCATGCGTCCGGTTTCGTCGATGATTCCGGCGTAGAGGAGGGTGGAAATGGCGTCCACGATTCCGGAACCGCAAATTCCCAACGGCTTCTCATCGGCGATGGTCGTGTATCCGAGCCTCGATTCCCCCATGTGAAAGGTGTTTATTGCTCCGGCGATGCCGCCCACTCCGTCCCGAATAGTGGCCCCCTCGAATGCGGGACCCGCCGCGGTGGAGCAGGACACCAGGAAATCCTTGTTCCCGAGGACTATCTCCCCGTTGGTTCCGATATCGATGAGAAGGCTTAAGCTTTCGTCCCCGTACATTCCGCTTGCGAGAATTGCCGAGGAGATGTCGGCTCCGATGTACCCGGAAATTCCCGGCATCAGGAAAATCCGCCCCGCCTCATTGATCTCTATCCCGAGCTCTTCGGGGGTGAAGGAGGTTTCCTCGAGGGCTACCGGGATAAACGGAGCCGCGGCAATGTGCTTAGGTGGAAGTCCCGCGAAGAGGTGCATCATTGTGGTGTTTCCGGCAACGGTAATCGAGGTAATATGGTCACGGACGAGATTATTCCGGGAACACAGGACCGCGATCAGCTCGTTCAACTGCTTGATGATACCTTCATTGAGCTCGTCGAGTCCGGTCGGGCTGGTCAGGGTATGATTGATCCTGGAAATAACGTCCTGTCCGTAAGCCTTCTGTACGTTGAGCCCCGAAGCGACGTCTAGGGGTTTTTGACTTTCACTGTGTATGAGGTAGCAAACTACAGTGGTAGTCCCTATGTCCACGGCTATACCGTAGGTGCGCTCCCCTTCATCTGAGGGGGACAGATCGAGTATTTCTTCGTCCGAGTGAAGAACGGACACGGAGTGGCCGTTTTCTCTGAGGAGTTCGGGAATATTTTTCAGCAAGCTCAAGGATATTCGGGCTTCAGGAAGGCCTAAACCTGTCTTGAGCCGGGTCAGATCGTTTCGCTGATCCTCGAGGCTCGGCTCATCCAGGTTTATTATCGACCTCTTGACCAGGGGAGAAATGGGCCCGTCGAAATCGACCCCCTTTTCCAATATGACAATATGGGCGGCGAGGGAGGGTAGTTCGACGGTGACGTCCCCTTCGACATTCGCTATACAGGCGAGCCGGTAGCCGTCATCGATTTCCTTTTCGGAAAGCTTGGCCCGTTCGGTCTCGCTCACGGGGGACAGTCTGCCGTCGATTACTTTAACCAGACATTTCCCGCACAACCCCTTGCCGCCGCAGGGCGTATCGACCCTGCTCCGTTCTTCACTCTCCAAGGCTTGTAGGAGAGTAATGCCCGCGGCGCACTTCCTCGTGATCGTCCGGCTGTCGTACTGTACGGTGACTGTGTGTTCCTGCATGATTTCTCCTCTGTCGGTCAATAATATACGTGAAATTATATATTGGCAAGGAGATCGAGGAGCCTTTTTTCGGTGACGATCTCCCCCGCGGAAATCTGCTTTCCGTCGATGAGAACCGCGGGATACCGCTCGGTTTTCAGAAACACCGGGGAAGGCTCGGTCTCGTCGAGCTCTATGTACCTTGCTTCGATGTCCGCCCTCCTTCGATCCACCGATTCTATCGCTTCCCGGACGATCCGATCGGTAATCTCGCAGGAGATGCAATGCTGCTTTCGGGAAATCAAGGTTATCGTTACAGCCACGGCCTATCCTCCGGATTCGACGAGGCACTCCCTGATCCGCTCGGCGAGGGACTCCTCTCCGATGGTCCCCCGGATGAGGACGATCACGTTTTTTTCTTCTCCGGTGAGGCCGGGGGGCGGCGGGTATTCGGTGTACTCGTGATTGACCACTTCGAAAAACTTCCGTTCCCCGGGATACTGGATGATCCCTTTGCCCCGAAGGATATCACCTTTGAGCTCCTCCACGAGTTCCTTCCAGCAATCCCGCCGAATTGTGCCCGGCAGGCGCAGGCTGAAACTGAAGAAATCCTCGGGTACCGTATCCGACACCTCGGCGGGTACCTCTTTCTCGATGGGGGCGGCGAGTTCGTAGATGTCCCAGGTGATTTTTCCCCTCACCGCCCGGACGACGGGTGCCTTCGGGTTGTGACGGCGGACCGCCTCTTCACTCCTGCGGAGCTGTTCCGTGTCGGCGGCATCACCCTTGTTGAGGATGATCAAATCGGCATACCGGGCCTGGACACGGACCGCCTCTAAGGTCTTTTCGACTTTGAAGAAGCTGGTTGCGTCGGCGACGCAGATATTCTTTTCAATACTCAAGAGGCGATCGAGATCATTCATGGACATCATGGCGTAGAGATCATCCACCCGGGCGATTCCGGTCGCCTCGACAAGGAGGATGTCCGGCCGTATCTCTTCCGCAATCCGCTTCACCTCGCTTATAAAATCGGTGCGCATGCAAATACAGAAGATGCTCCCCTTGTTGAGCTCGATTTTGGGAAAGTCACCTTCGATTACCAGCGCTCCGTCGATGCCGATATTTCCGAACTCGTTGACCATCACCGCGATATCGAACCCCGCCTCGGTGTAATGCTCGATCAATCGGTTCAGGAAGGTCGTCTTTCCGGCTCCCAGGAAGCCGGTAATCAGGACCGTACGCGTTATATGAGGATGTGTTACATGAGAGTCTTCAGCCACTCCTTGATAACCTCCTTGTCGGCGACCTTACCGAACGATTTGAGTTCCTTCTTGACGGAAAAGACCGCGGGAAGGCTCTTGACTCCATGTTTGGTGATCGCCTTCTGGTCCCGGGACTCCTCGATCTCGATATTCGTACCGAGCTCCCGCTGTGCCCGGGAGATGTTTTTGAGTATTTCCTCCGATTCTTCAGAGTCATCGAGGAGGACGATGAGCTTGGAATCCGATTTCTTGATCCTTGCTCTTTCAATCATCCTCCGGTAGATGGCGTTGAACAGATCCTCCCTCTTAGGAATCTGGCTTATAAAGGCGACCTGACCGTCGATGCAGATTGTGGGGACCTTCTCTACGTTCAAAGCCGTCATGAGCTCGATGGCTTCCTTGGTTTTGATCTTGTGTTCAACCCATTCCACGACCCCCTCGAACTCGGGGGCGATCTCCTGGACGCTCTCCACCATGTACTGGCAAGGAGCGCAGGCCTCCGAATCGAGGGTGATGATGTCGACCTTGATCTTTCCGGTGCCGCCGTATTCGGAGAGATCTAGGTCGGAGGTGGCCACCTCTTCGGTGCCCACGAGCTCCATGGCGACCTGCCGTTTGTACTCGTCCTTGACCATCTCGGAAACGGCGATGATGTTCTCTTTGGGGACTCCGTAGGGGATATCGCAACCCGGTGCGAGGATGAACCCGGTATTTCCCCCGATCTGGATACACTCCGCCGCATGGCGCAGATTGTCTTTCTCGTCGCCGAAGAGCATCACCGTAGTAAGGCGCATATTGCCCCCGAAGCTCACACCGTACCGCTCGGCGGTTTCCCGTACGTAGTCTAAGGGGATATTCTCGTCGATGGATATATTATCGGGGCTGCACTGACACATGGCCTCAACATTCTTCTGAGCGTGACCGCAGACGAAAAAGCTCGAGAGCTTGCCGTTCTGCCGAACGTGCTGAAATATATCGGTGCAGTACTCGGTGACGAATTTCTTGAAGTCGTCCGGACTTATCTGACTGGTCAGCGGGTCGACTACGGCGATTACATCCACTCCGTTTTCGCTATAGTATCCGGCCATCTTTTTGCCGATATCGGTACAGAAGGCCATGATCTCCTTTACTCGATCGGGATCGTCGTACATGGCCATGAAGATCTCCGGCCCCATCAGGTGAAGGGCGAGGGTAAAAGGCCCGGTTATGAGTCCGTAGAGGGCCACGTCGGGGAATTTCTCCCTGATCCTGCGGGTTACCTCCAAGACTATGGGAATGCGTCCCTTGGTCTCGTCGAAATCGGGGAGCTTGTCCAGGGATCCCGCCTCTTTCAAGGCATGGGAGGAAACCGCCGGAGGGTTATCATCGGCCCAGATGAGATTACAGCCCAGGATCTCCGCCTCGATCTGCAGATCGAAGACCACCGGAAGACCGTCGGGATCGTACAGCTCGACCGCATTCGAGACCCCTTCGATCATCCGATCTCTGCTCTTCAGATACTCCTCGGCGCTTATCCCGAGGAGGCTTGCCGCGTGGACTCCGACGAAGGGGACATAGGGGGTCCGTTCGGTGGTCCCGTTGTTAATAGCGCTCATTACAAGTTCTTTTCCCGTCATGTGGTTAACCTCGTTATTTATATAGAATTAGTATGTTTTTCTACGTTTAATATAATAGCGATTCTTAAGAATTTTATAGGATGTTGTACTTATTTTTTGTAGATTTTCGTCCAATCGGGGAAAGAGGGGCGGAATTGCTTGTTTGTCCGGCGGGATAATGGTATTTTAGCCCTAATATGAACAGTAAATCCATCACGCAGGCGTTGGAAAGGCAAAAAGTTCTCGTTTCCGACGGGGGATGGGGCACATTCCTTCATAAGAAGGGTCTTAAGGCGGGAGAGTGTCCCGAGTTGTGGAACCTCGAACGGGAGGACGAGGTCCTGGATATAGCGCGGCGGTATATCGAGGCGGGCTCGGATATCCTCGAGACAAATACCTTCGGGGGAAATAGTTTCAAGCTTTCCCATTTCGGCCTCACCGACCGTCTAGGCGAGATCAATCGGACCGGTGTCGAGCTCTCCCGGACCGCGGCCGGGGAAGATCGCTGGGTCATGGCGTCGGTAGGCCCTACCGGAAAAATTCTCATCACCGGAGAAGTCACCGAGGACGACCTCTACCGCGCCTTTGCCGAACAGGTCAAACATCTTGCCGCGGGGGGAGCCGATGCGATGATGATCGAAACTATGAGCGACGCCGCGGAGGCCGTCTTGGCGGTACGGGCGGCTAAGGATAATACCTCCTGCGAAGTCATCTGCTCGTTTACCTTCGAGCGTACCGTTCACGGCGATTTCCGCACTATGATGGGGGTCGCCCCCGGGAAGGCCGCTGAGGAGGCGGTCGCGGCGGGCGCCGACATAGTCGGGGTCAACTGCGGAAACGGCTACGAGGGGCTCGACATGGTCGTCCGGGAGCTGAAGCAAGCCTCCGGGGGAAAACCGGTGCTGATCCAAGCCAACGCGGGCATTCCCGAGCGAATCGGAGGGGTCGAGGTTTTTCCCGCCGAGCCTGAAGAGTTGGCCGGCCGGGTGGCTTTATGGATCGAGTCGGGCGCAAACATTATCGGCGGATGCTGCGGCACTATGCCGGAGCACATCGCGGCATTGCGCCGGGCGGTGGATGAATATACGGAGAAATAGATATGACGGAGAAGTATACCCAGGCGATCGTTGAACCTCAGGATGAATCCCTTCGGAAACGGATACAGGCAAAGCTCGACGATCTGACCAAGCCTCCGGGAAGCCTCGGAGTTCTCGAGGACTTGGTTATGCAGTACTGCCTGTGCCGGGGGGACGAGAACGCGGACGTTTCTTCGATGAAGATTTTTATCTTCGCCGGAGACCATGGGATTACCGCCGAAAAAATTACTCCCTATCCTTCGGAGGTGACCGCCCAGATGGTGGAGAACATAGCCCGGGGAGGGGCGGCAATAAGCGTCATGTGCCGGGCCGCAGGTATCGATTATGCGGTGGTCGATATGGGGGTTGCCTCTGATATGCCCGAGCTCGAGGGACTTATCACGAGGAAAATCGCTCCCGGTACCGACAGCTTCCTCAAGAATTCGGCGATGACCGAGAAGCAGTGCCGCGAGGCCCTCGACGCAGGGCGGAAGCTGGCACTCGAGGCTGAAGGGGATCTCTTCGGAATAGGGGAGATGGGGATCGGGAACACTTCATCCGCCTCGGCGCTGTACTCAATGATCCTGGATGTTCCCCCCGAAGATACGGTCGGCGTGGGAACCGGCTCTACCGGAGAGCTCTTGGAAAAGAAGATCCGGGTCATCGGACAAGCCCTCGACTTCCACCGTGAGGAATGGGACGGCTCCGGGTTCGATGCTTTGAAGCGGCTCGGCGGGTTCGAGCTCGCCGGGATGACCGGATTCATCTTCGGATCGGCCGAAAGGCGGATTCCCGTGGTGGTAGACGGGTTCATTAGTTCCGCCGCGGCCCTAGTCGCCTTGGAGATGGAGCCCAGGGTCAAGGGATATCTCATCTTTTCCCATGCTTCGGCCGAGAAATTTCACCGCGATTTCCTGAAGAGGCTCAAGCTCCATCCCGTGATGGACCTGAAGCTCAGGCTCGGGGAGGGGACCGGCTCGGTCCTGGCGATGCAGATCGTGAAGCAGGCACTGAACTGCTACCATAACATGGCCACCTTCAGTTCCGCCGGGGTATCCAACGCGGAGTAATCATGCCCATTAAGATACCCGATGCTCTTCCCGCCCGGGCGGTGCTTGAGCGGGAAAACGTCTTCGTCATGGACGAGACGAGGGCGATCCACCAGGATATCCGCCCCTTAAAAATCCTCCTATTGAACCTCATGCCGGTCAAGATAGCCACCGAGACCCACATGATGAGGATGCTGTCCAACTCGCCGCTTCAGGTGGAGGTGGAACTCCTCCATCCCAAGTCGCACACGACACGACATACCCCCGCCGAACATCTCGACGCCTTCTATAAGACCTTCGACGAGGTGGAGCACGAAAAGTTCGACGGAATGATCATTACCGGCGCGCCGGTGGAGCAGATCGAGTTCGAAGAGGTTACCTATTGGGATGAGCTGACCGAAATCATGGAGTGGTCCGTTCATCATGTAACTTCCACCCTTCATGTGTGCTGGGCCGCCCAGGCGGGTCTCTACTACCATTACGGAATAGGGAAGCATCCTTTGAAGGAGAAGATGTTCGGGGTCTTCAAACACACCGTAAGCGATCCCACCGTCCCCTTGGTCAGGGGATTCGACGATGTCTTCGTCGCTCCCCACAGCAGGTACACCGAAATCCATCGCAACGAGATCATAGCCCACCCCGAGCTGACCCTCCTGTCGGAGTCTCGAGACGCGGGAGTATACATCGTAGTCGACCGGGGCCGGATGATTTTCGTAACAGGACACTCCGAATACGATCCCTCCACCCTAAAGGAGGAGTATCAGCGGGACCTCGAGAAGGGGTTGGATATAGCCGTTCCGAAGAATTACTTTCCCGGCGACGATCCCAAGAAGGCACCGGAGGTGCGGTGGAGGAGTCATGCGAACTTGCTTTTTTCCAACTGGTTGAACTACTATGTCTATCAGATTACCCCGTACGACATCAATTTGATTCATTGAGAGGAGCGACTATGGAATTCACCAATTTTGACGAAGTTATCGATTACGCAGTTTCCCGGGAGCGGGACGCAGTCCGGTTCTACGAGGGGCTCGCCGGATTGGTCGAGTTCAAGGAAAGGAAGCAGTTCATCCTGGATCTTAAACGGATGGAGGAGAAACACATCGATATTCTCGAGAATATCCGCGCCAAGGGAGCCTCGGGGGTAACGGTCCCCCAGGTCCGGAACCTCAAGGTGAGCTCCACCGTCGTGAAGCCCGAAGCGACCGAAAACATGTCCTATCAGGACATCCTCATAACCGGGATGAAGAAGGAAGAGGCTTCCTTAGAGCTCTACACTTCCTTAGCGGAACGCGCCGGTGACGAGGAGATGAAGAAAATCTTCCAAAAGCTCGCGGGAGAAGAATCGAAGCACAAGAACTTCTTCGAGACCCTCTACGATGAGGAGATTCTCACCGAGAATTGAGTCTCACGCTGCACGGGACACCAGCCTCGGTTGCGGCCGCGCACATCGCGCTCAACTCGTCGTCGGTATAGGGAAGACAATCCGCGTAGGCCGGATCCAGGGTCTTTCCCGGCCTGAATCCGGCCAACACGTACCGGTCGGCACCGCGGAGAAGCTCCGCGATTTCACGGATATCCCCTGAAGTGACGATCCCCGGGACCACGGTGGTGCGGAACTCGTGGGGAACATGGGAACGTATAACCTTTTCCGCCGATTCCAGGACGGCCTCGGACAAGGCGGCCCGGGATTGACCGTCGCCGCGATTCTTGACCAGTCCGTACTTTCCCGGCGAGGTCTTAACGTCCATGGCGATGTAGTCGTACCGGCTCGGGTCCAGGCGGCCGGGAAAGGACCCGTTGGTGTCGAGCTTTACTTTGAGCCCAAGAGCACGTATTTCCTCTACCAAGTCGGGAAGATCTCCGTGGAGAAGGGGCTCCCCTCCGGTGATGCACACCCCTCCCAAGACCTTCTTACGTTTTTCGAGGAAGGCCGTAACCTCTTTGCGTGGAATAAGATCATCGGGGTAGGGAGGGGCAACCAGCTCCGGATTGTGACAGTAGGGGCAGCGGAGATTACACCCCGGGAGGAACAGGACCGCGGCAACCTCCCCTGGATAATCTATCAGGGAAGTTTTTATGAGTCCGATTTTATCAGAGCTCACTGATATAAGCGCACCGCGACGATCAGGCGCAGACGGCGGTGTTCGCGAAGAGCTCCCTCAGGAGCCCGGCGTTGTGCGCTCTCAGCATTTCCTTCCCCTCTCCGTCGAAAAAGATCACCGTGGGAGCCGCCATTACAGTGTACTGGGACGCGGCGGTCATTCCCTCGTCGGTGTCGACGTTGATCATTTCACCTTCGATGCGCATCTCTTCGACGAATTCCTTCACCGGCGGGCAGTTCGGGCAGGCGGGGCGGAAAAAGTAGAGATACGACGCGGGGAGCTCATCGGGCGTGAGAATTGCCGGGATCTCCGGTACCGCCTCCTCCGCCGATCCGGTAATGCCGGTTCCTTGGATGATCACATTCGAGGGCTCACAGAAGAGTCTCCTGTACCGGTACTCCTCCTTCTTTCCCTTGTTCCAGTTCTTGACCGACCGGTAATATCCCACGATCCGGGTGTAGATCTCGGTAGGGGTCCCTTCCGCTTTGTCGTATTCCTTCTTGAGCCGTTCGATTTCTGCGTCGATCGTTTCGATCGTTCGAGTTTCCGTACTCATTCCTGTTCTCCTTTGGTGCTGTTCATGAGCATTTCCCTTTCCCTTTCGAGCCGGGAAATCCGTTCCATAATATCGTGCCGCCGTTCTTCCCGGCATTTCGGGCACGCGAAGTGCTCTCCGTTCAGGTATCCGTGGATCGGGCACACCGAAAAGGTCGGAGAGATAGTAAAATAGGGGAGCCGGTAGTTCCAGGCTATGGTGCGGACGAGATTTCTGCATGCCTCCCAGTTATCAACTGCTTCACCCAGAAATCCGTGAAAGACCGTGCCCCCCGTATATTTCGTCTGCAAGGCGTCCTGATGGTCCAACGCCTCGAAGATGTCCTCGGTGTAATCGACCGGCAGCTGGGACGAGTTGGTGTAGTAGGGCTCGTCGACCCCGCCGGTGATGATGTCCGAGTATCTTTCTTTGTCGTGCTTGGCCAGCCGGTAGCTGGTGCTTTCCGCGGGGGTCGCCTCGAGATTGAAGAGGTCTCCGGTATCCTCCTGGAGATCGGATAGGTGCTTCCGCATATACTCGAGGATCTCCAGGGCGAACTCCTTCCCCTCACCGGTGGTTATGTCGAGACCTAAGAAATTCTCGAGACACTCGTTCATTCCGCAGATACCGATGGTGGAAAAGTGATTGTCCAGGTGTTTCAGGTACCGCCGGGTGTAAGGAAAGAGCCCCGCCTCCATGAGCCGGTTGATGACCTTCCTCTTGATGACCAGCGACTTCGCAGCCAAGTCCATGAGCTCGGTCAGGCGTCGGAAGAACTCGACCTTGGTCTTGGACAGATAGCCGAGGCGGGGCAGATTAATTGTGACTACTCCGATTGAGCCGGTAAACTCATCGGAACCAAAAAGGCCTCCTCCCCGTTTCCTCAATTCCCGTTTATCCAGCTGCAGCCTGCAGCACATGGACCGGACGTCGCCGGGATTCAAGTCGCTGTTGACGAAGTTCTGGAAATAGGGGGTGCCGTATTTCGCGGTCATCTCGAACAGGAGCTTCGCGTTTTCGCTGTCCCAGTTGAAGTCTTCGGTGATGTTATAGGTGGGAATGGGGTACTGGAATCCCCGCCCGTTGGCATCTCCGTCGATCATCAGCTCTATAAAGGCCTTGTTGATAATATCCATCTCTCTCTGACAGTCGCCGAAGGTGAAGCCGCACTCCTTTCCGCCGACAATGGCCGGGCGGTCTTTCAAGTCTTCCGGTACGATCCAGTCGAGGGTGACGTTGGTAAAGGGCGCCTGACTTCCCCAACGGGACGGGGTGTTGACGCCGAAGACGAAGCTCTGGATCGATTGTTTCACTTCTTCGAAATCGAGGTTGTCGACCTTAACGAAGGGGGACAGGTAGGTGTCGAAGCTCGAAAGCGCCTGAGCACCGGCCCATTCGTTCTGCATGATCCCTAAAAAGTTCACAATCTGCTGGATCAGGGTGTTCAGGTGCTTAGCGGGCTTGGAGGTGATCTTGTCGGGAACTCCTCCGAGCCCCTCGTTGATGAGCTGCCTCAGCGACCAGCCCGCGCAGTATCCGGAGAACATCGAAAGGTCGTGGATGTGGAAGTCGGCGTTCTGATGGGCTAGGGCGATCGACTCGGGGTAGATATTCTTGAGCCAGTAGTTGGCGGTGATCGTTCCCGAGTTGTGAAGAATCAATCCGCCTAGCGAAAAGTTGACGTTGGCGTTCTCGTTGACCCGCCAATCCGACTGGGACAGATAGCCGTCCATGGTCCCGTTGATATCGAGCATCAGCTTCTTGGTATCCCGCATTACCTCGTGGCGGGCCCGGTAGAGGATGTAACCCTTGGCGATTTCGACCTCATTCTCTTCGATGAGGACTGTTTCGACTAAGTCTTGGATCTCTTCGATCGCCGGGGCCGAGTTGGGGTGACGGGTCCGCATGATCCGGCGAAGGGCCTCTTCGGTCTTGTCTGTGAGCTTCTCCACCAGCTCGAGGTCGTCTTCACCGCGAACGGCCCTGACCGCCTTGCCGATGGCGCTTGCTATCTTCCATCGGTCGTATCGTTCGAGGATACCGTTGCGTTTGACCACCTGCTTGATCAATCCGTCGGCAGCTTGTTTCTCATCGTCGTTCTTGAGAAACTCCTCCCAGTAGCTGCTACTCCCCCGGTTGTCCAATGCTTCCTCCTCCCAATTGGGAAATCTCTTTTATAAATTCGTCCACGTTTTCGAACATCCGGTAGACCGAAGCGAACCGTACGTAGGCGACCATATCCACTTTTTTTAGCTTTTCCAGTACCATTCCGCCGAGTTCCCGCGAGGTTATCTCATGGGTGCTCTTCCCATGCATCGCCGCCTGATCCTCGACCTCGTGGAGCATTTCCTCTACCTTGAGCTGCGATACGGGGCGCTTTTCCAGGGAAATCTGAATACCCCGTTCGAGCTTGCCAAGGTCGAACGGTTGACGCCGTCCGTCCCTCTTGACTACCATGAGCTGCTTCTCTTCGATGTGCTCGTACGAGGTGAAACGGTAGCCGCATTCCATGCACTCCCGCCGCCTTCGGATGGAAGTCCCCGCGGCATTCTGCCTCGATTCGATTACCTTATCTTCGAGACTGTCGCATCGCGGACACTTCATCTTCTCCGTACCGTGCTCATAATGCTATGTAATAGCTCTACATATAGTGTAATTATCGACAACTCTTTCAGTATACTACACCAGATATTGGGGTGCAAGATATTTGGGAAGAAATACCGATTTTTTTTCCGCTTAAGTACTTAACGCCTGAGATGGTGTTATACTAGGATTGAAAAACTTTTGTTAGAATCGGGGGTTATTGGTATGAGATCGAGGGGCGTCTCTTTTACCACGGCGGTGATCGGCGTCGTCCTAGCGGCGATTGTTGTGCTTACCGGATGCCGGAGAGGAGAAGAGGAATCCTCCGTTATCCGTGCCGCGGCGAAAGAAACCGCGGAGATCCAGCGGCGTCTCTTCCGGGAAGTGGATATTTCCACCGATCTCGATACGTACGAGATAGAATACTTTTCGCCCCGGGACATACCCGAAATCGCCGCGCCCATCCGGGAATCGGACGAGCCGTTTCAGATAGTCGACTACGGTCCCGTCGACGAGCTACCCGCGGAGATGGAGTATCCCTCGGTCTACGTGGTCTTCTCCCAGCCGGTAGTACCCCTGAGCCGGCTGGGGCGACCTATGGAGACCTCCGACATAATGGAGATCGATCCTCCCATCGAAGGAGTCTTCAGGTGGTACGGGACCAGACTCTTGAGTTTCGACGCCTCCGAACGGGTTGTTTCTCAGCAAATCTACCGGGTATCGGTGGACGAGGCGGTCACCTCCTTAGGGGGGAAGGAGCTCTTAGGGGATACGGTATTCTCCTTCAGGAGTGAATATTTGACGGTGAGAGACTTCGTGGTAGGGCCCTTGAGCGATCCCGCCTCCGACCCTTCCGATGTTCCCCCGGATAAAGCGGCGGAGGCCGTCATTATCTTCTCCTATCCGGTGAACCTGGATTTTATAAAAGGCTACATAAGCGTAGAAGCCGGAGGAAGGGGGTTACCCTTTAACGCGGTGAGACCCGAGAACGATGACGGCCGGTATCCTCCGGAGCAGCTCGGCCGGATGGTGCGTATTCTTTTAGACGAAGAGCCCCCGGCCGACACCGACGTCACCGTTACGGTGAGGAAAGGGGCGAGGAGCGAGCCCGACTACGTGGGAATTCCCGAGCCGATTGTGCTGAGCTATCATACCCTGCGTCCTTTCGCCTTACGGGACTACGATACCTATTCCTGGACGTTTCCCCGAAGCCCGAAGGGAGACAGCAAGCCGGTCTACTTTACCTTTAGTCATCCGGTGGCGGAGGAGAGCCTCGAGGGAAGGATACATACTATGCCCGAGGTGGAGGTCGGTCCCGAAAACATCGAGGTCAGGGAGAATACCGTCAAGCTCAACGGTCTCGCTGTTGAACACGAGAAGAAGTATCGCTTCTTCTTCGATCCCGAAATCGAGGATACCTACGGGCGAAGCCTCGGATCCCGGACCGAAGTCGCGGTCACCATCCCCCCCGCGGAGAGGTACGCCTATTTCCCCAACACCGGTTCACGAATGCTCGAGGCGGATTTTCCCGCCAGGGTCGTCTGGGAATATCAGAACGTCTTTGACGGGGTCTGGCGGGCGGACCCCATCGACGATCCCTACGAGTCTTTCCCCTCGAGGAGTCTCGAACCCTTCGATTTTTCGGGGAAGGAGCGGAATGTCAGG
>JBKHAJ010000031.1:0-19112 GCA_046542935.1 Spirochaetia bacterium
GATCCTTCCAGCTGAGGACATGGCTCCCCCCTGAGCCCGCGGGGGGGGTAAAGAAGAAAGCCGCCTCCCCGCCGAAGACATTCCCGCACAACCCCAGGAGCCGGCGGATATTTTCCTCCGCGTCGGGAACGAAGCCCAGCATACACCCGTTTATCGCGGCGGTCCGCCTCTCCAGTCTCTTCCTCCTCGTAATATCGACGCCGAACCCCACCAAACCGGTTACATTTTCCTCATCGTCGAAGAGGGGGTAGGACGTAAAGCTTATCCACCTAGCCTTCCCCGTTTGGTCTGAAAACTCCCGGTCGGGAAGGAGCTTGGCCCGAGCCTTGATAAGTACCTCCAGGTCTTCGAGGCGATACTGCTCCGCCCGGTCCCACGAAAAGATGTCGTGATCACTCCTTCCTATGAGTTCAATCTCGGTGATGCCGAGGAGATCGAGGAAGGCCGTATTTGCGGCGGTATACTCCATTTCGGCATTCTTTATGAAAATAGCGGCGGGTATAGTCGCAAAGAGGCGTTCGAGGGGCAGGCGGGGGAGAGAAAAATCGTTCATCTGGAAATCCGAACCGGCGAGTCAGACCTCCCTGAGGAGGGAGACCATCAACACCCGATGTTTCGTGCTGTCCGTAAGTATAGATGAGTTGACCTCCGCGGTAAACCTCCTATTTTTTCGGGAGATCAGGTTAAGCTCCATCCGGACCGTGCCGCGGTCTTCCCACAATCGATTGAACACTTCGATAGCCTGCTGGCTCGCGGAAGGAGCCACCCACGATAGAATCGATTTTCCGAGAACCGCCTGCTTGGAGGGACAATCGAGAAAGTCCACGGCCCGGACATTACAGTAAAGAACATTACGATTCTCATCGACCACCATGAGGGCTTGACCGATATTTTCTAGAATCATCTCGAAGTCCTTCTCCCGAGAATCCTCGAAGAGGGGTTTCGACTCCTCTCCGGAAAGATCTTCCTGGATAAAGATTATCTCCTGCGGCTCTCCCGACTCGCGGGGAACGGGAAAAATCATCCCCCTCAAGAATAATTTCTCCTCTTCGTTTTTATTCCGGATAACACTGAAGGGGTGGAGAGCGGTCACCTGCCCCTGAAATCCTAAGGCGACCCTTTCGCGCGCCTTCTGAGGCCACTTCCTGGTCAATTTTTCCACCGAATACCGCTTGAGCTTCTCAGTCTCCTCCGGGGAGATCCCCCAGAGATCCGAGAATTTTCGGTTGACTTCGAGAAGCTTTCCCGAAGCGGAGCATATGGCCACTGCATAGGGAGATTCCTGAAAGACCGCCCGAAACCTTCGCTCCGCTTCGAACCGCCTTTTCTGCTCCTCTTCGTATTCGGTAATGTCGATCAGACTCATATAGATACGGCCGGTTTCCTCGAAGTAGGGGGAAACCAGAACGTTGGCCATGAGCTTGATACTCCGTCCGCCGGCCGTTGTAACCGGAAGAATCAGTTGGACCGCCCGGTCGGCCTCGAGGATCGAGAGGACGGCGTCCCGAAAGATATCTTCCAATTCCCTGTCCGCCTTGCGGTAGATTGTGTCCCGGACCTGCTCCAGTGAATCGGCATCGAGCAGTTCGAGAGCGGAACGGTTGATATAGGTAATCTCGAGCCGGTGGAATACTTCATGAACAAAGCCCGGATTCTTATACATGTATTTTCTTAAATCCTTGACCCTGCCCTCTTTAATCCGCATCTCATCGAGAACCCCGGATATATCGTGTTCGATAAAGGCGATGTGGCTGTTCTCGAATACCAGGAGGAGCTCGGCGGTCTTTTTCTGCTCCCGGGATATGTCGGATATGACGGCGAAGCATCCGCTGAACCGCCCTTTGCTGTCGTGGAGCACGGTCGGGCTCAGGCGGACCGGAAGCCCCGCCCCCGTGCGGGTTTTTAGCGTGAGCTCGAACGTTTCGTTCTCCGCCGATTTGCACCTCCTCCACATTTCCTCGATGTGGGGGAGGTGATTTTCTTCGACGAGAACGGAAAACCTCTTTCCAATAAAGTCGAACTGATCGAATCCCGTAAGCTTGCGGAGCTTGCTGTTGACGAAGGTGATGATTCCGCCGTTGTCCACCATGATGAGCCCGTCGTTCATCTTTTTCATCATGGCCTGATAATTCTGCTCCTTGGCCTTCTCGATCTCTTCGATCCTTTTAAGCTCGCTGATATCCTCGACCGCGCCGACGGCATGAACCAAGCCCCGCTCGGAATCCCTTCGTCCGGAGGGCCGGGCCCGGGTCCGAACCCATCGGACCGCCCCGGACTTGTTCACGATCCGATGCTCGATATTGAAGGCCTCCCCCTTGGCCAGGTAGCGGAGATTCCTTCTAACCCGGTGCCGGTCCTCGGGATGAACAATGTCGAGGACATCCTCGAACTCGGAAATCTCCTCGCCGTCGTATCCGGTTATCAGCCGGACAGCGGGGGTATACCAGTCGAGAGTCATCCGCCCCTGTGCATCGACATAGAACGAAAGAGCGAAATCTGAGGCCAAGGAAGTAACTATTCTGTATCTTTCCTCGCTCTCTTTGAGTTTCTTCTCTATCTCGGCCCTATAGACGGCCATTTCGATGTTGCTCTTGAGCTCGATTTCAGTATAGGGCTTGACCAGATAGCTCGCGGGACGGGCATACCGCGCGCGTTCGATGGTCCCGTCATCGGTCAGGGCGGTCAGAAATATAACGGGAATACCCAAGGTATCGGTGATCCGTCTCGCCGCGTCGATCCCTTCCATCTTTCCGTCGGACAGATTGATATCCATGAGGACGAGATCGGGGAACTCCTCGGAGGCGATCTTTACCGCTTCTTCACCGGAATCCGCGATCCCGAGGACCGAATACCCGAGCTTGTCCAGTATCCGTTTCAAATCGTGGGCAACTATTACTTCATCTTCGACGACAAGGATCTCGGCACTTTCGAGTGCCGTCTTCATTTCCATATGAACGTAAGTATTATAAAAATCGGAATTCCTTGCAAGAAAATCGAATCATCAGGGCCGATTTTTTTGTATCTAGGATTTATGATCCGTATCTTTTCGAGCGTCGTATTCCTTTTCGTTGTCTCAGGGATACCGGGGATATCGGCTCCCCTCACCCTCGAGGGAGTCATCGCCCGGACACTCATCGCGAGTGAAGAGCTCAAGGCGGCCGCCTCAGTCGGGGATCTTCTCCGCCTGGAAAAAAGGGTAAGTCTCCTCGCCTTCTTCCCCCGCCTTTCGGGGGGCTTCTCCGCCGCGGACACCGTAATCTACCACTCCCCCGATACCCGGGGATACAGGATCTACGCAAATCTCGAACAGCCCCTTTTTACCGGCGGAGCCCTCATCGAAGCTTACCGGACCGGGAAAGAAGCCCTCGAGATACACCGGTATGAAACCGAAAGGATCGCGAACGCGGTCGTCTTCGAGGCGGTGGCGGGGTATGCCCGGCTGATTCTCCTCGAGACCCTTCTCGATATTCGAAAAATGACCGAAAACCTTTTGAACCGGCAACTGTGGACCGCCGAGGAAGAGCTCGCTCTGGGGCTGATCACCGAGCTGACTCTCGCTAAGATGCGTATCGCCCGGGACAAGCAGTCCCTCGCCCGAAATGCGGTGGAGAGTGAATCCCGAAACCTGCGCAAGCTGTTAGCCGGGGAGCTCGGCATGGAACCATCCGCGTCTCTCGAACCGGTCGAAAATATTCATCCCGCTTATTCAGGTGTTCTATGTCCCGGAAAGGGGATCGACCATTTCACCGCCCGAGCGCGGGAACACAGCTCTCAACTGGTCGCGCGGAGACTCGAGGCCGCCGCTAAGGAAAGAAAACTGGCGCATGCAAAGCGGTTTTGGGTTCCGCGGATAACCTTGAAAGGAGAGGTTTTCGTAACCGGCGATCGTCTTCCCCTCACCGTACCGGGCTTTTCCGCGGGTATTGAAATTTCGGTTCCGATTCCCTTTCTACACTTATCGGGGAGCATCGCGGTGGGTACGCCCGCCCGGGAGAGCAGGTTCGTGGACCTCCGGGGCTCGGTCTCCGAGGAGCCCTCGGGGGGAGGCATGATAACTTCGGCTCGGGCGGCTTTAGAACGGGCCGAGCTCGATCTTAGAACGGCCCTTCGGAACCTCGAGGAGGCCGTCGTCTCGTCCTGCTCAGGAATCGAACAGGCCGGGAGTCTCATCGATCAAGAAAGAGAGCTATTGGCTATCCTCGAAACCGAGGAGCGTATAGCCGAGGAAGAGCTCCGTTTAGGTGAAATCGGCCGGCTCGAATTTATGGAGGCGGCGGTAGCCCATGCATCGCAGAAGGGGAATCTTCTCGAGAAACAGTACACCCAATTCCTCCGGGAGCTCGAGCTCTATACCCTCCTAGGAATCAGTCTGAGAAGCGAAGCCCTGCCTCTGTACGAGAGCTTTTTGGAGACCGGCGGATGAAGCACCTCGGCATAAAAGCTTTTTTCGCCCTTGTACCGCCCATGGTTGTGTGTCTCCTCGCGGGATGCGGGGAACAGGAGGAAATCCACCCCCCCCTGCCGCGGATAGGATTTTTCCGTCCCGAGCCTGTGGAGTACCGTCCCTCCATATCCTGTACCGGGGTGGTCGAAAGCAAGAGCTCCGCCGATGTGCCGGCCCGGAGCCCCGGGAAGGTCGTCGAGATCTTCATCGAAGAGGGGGCTCCGGTACATGCGGGGGATATTTTGGTCCGCCTCGAGAATCCGGAGCTCCGTATTCGCAGAGAACAGCTCGCCAACGAGCTCAGGGCGCGCAGGGCCGACAAGGCGATAGCCGAGGTAAGACTGCTTCAGGCTCGGCAGGCCGCGGAAAAGCAGCTTTTGAATTTCGACCGGGCGCTGTCCAAGGTCCGGCAAAAGCGGCGATACCTCGATTCGGCCCGGCGCACCTTCGAACAGAAGGAACGCCTCTACGAAGCGGGGGGAATCGCCCTATCCCTCCTCGAAGAGAGCGAACACCGGTTCAAGGACGCACAGCTCGCCCTGGCCCTCGCCGAGCAGGAAGCCGAAGCGGCGTCGGTTGGCTTGAGGGACCGGGACCTCATTGCCGGAGGAATGGAGATACCCGAGGATGAACAGTCCCGCCGTGAAGCTTTGTGCAGATTGTCGACTCTCCTCTTCGAATACGGAGTGGAAGCCGCGGAGGCGGAAACCGAACGGGTCCGCCTCGAGCTCGTAAGCGCTGAAAGCCGCATCGGAGACTTGAAGATTACCGCCCCCTTGAGCGGGGTCGTAGCTGCGGTATCGTGCAGCGAGGGCGGCTGGGTATCCGCGGGGGACTCCGTAGCTACGATCATCGATGTATCCGAAATAATCGTAGCCGCCCCGGTAAACGAGAGACATCGAAAAACCCTTAGGCCCGGGCTATCCGTCGAGCTCGCGGTTCATCCGGATTTACCGATCGATGAAGGGGGAACGGTAGTCTCGGTAACCCCCTTTATCCGGACCGAAACCCGGGCACTCAGGGTCCGGATCGGAGTACCCGGAGTATCCGGACTCCTTCCCGGCGAGATCGTCTTCGCCGAGATCATAACCGGTCGCCGCGAGGTAAGGCTCTTTCTCCCCGACCGGTCCGTTCTTCACGGGGATGCCGGCGACAAGGAGATATTCATACTCGATCGACACCGACTGAGTCGCAGAACATTGGAAGATCCGGTTCGGACCGACGAGGGATACCTCGTGCCGAGGGGAAAACTCGAGGAGAGTTGGATCTGCGCCTCGGCGCAGGAGTTTTACACCGACGGAATGGAGGTGGAACCGCGGTATGAAGAATAGATTTGCCGTTGCCCTAACGGCGGTGCTCTGCTGTCTCTCGGCCGCCCGATGCGGAATAATCGACCTCTCGACGCCGGGAGTGCTGACCACCAACCCGGAAAGCCCTAACCGGATCATGGAAATCGGCGAAAAGATAACCGTGACTTTTCCCCGTCCGGTCGATACGGCGGCCGCGGAATCCGCCATACAAATCCGGCATGGAGGCGGGTCCGTATACGGGTCTTACACCTGGGACGGTGATACGGCGGTATTCGTCCCCGACGAGGATCTTAGTATCGGAACGCGTTATGAGCTGATCGTGGAGGGATTGGTCCCCGCGGCGGACGGACGGGTTCTCACGCCCCGGGTGTACGTTCCCTTCTACGTCGCCGTTCTTCCCGATGCCCCGCCCCGGATTATCTCCGTCGAGCCCGGTGTCCTCGTGGAGGACCGCGCGGTTATATCTGTTTCTTTCTCCCGCCCCATGGACGGGGATTCGGTGGAGATCGAATGCATTCCGCATGCTGAGCTCGATCCCCAATGGAACGTTGAGCGTACCGTCCTCGAGCTCTCTCCTGGAAGGGATTATCCCAACGGGGAGATTCTCCGCTTAAGCTTTTCGAGCTCCGCCGCGGACACCCGGGGGGTACGCTTGAGCGGCAACCGGGACTACAGCATCGCCGTCGAGTACGATACGCACCGCCCGCGGGTAGAGACGGTGGGGTACGCCCTCGCTAGCTGGCGGGAAGGCTTTCCTTACCTGGGCTTCGTCTTGGACGATATCGGTCCTTCCGATGCCTTGCGCATCAGCTTCAGTGAACCTATGGAGCCGGCGCCAACCGAGGCGGGGATAGCCCTCATTCCCGACACCCTCGGACACCGGGTCTGGATAAGCGATACCGACTACGTCTTCGTTCCCGAACTCGGCTGGAGGAACGGGACCGAATACCTTTTGACCCTCGGGCCTCCCGCCGCGGACACCGGAGGGAACCCTCCGGACGGGGAAGCCGCCTGGAGATTTACCCCCCGTTTCTCCGGTTTTGCTCTCGAAGAGCTTCGTCCCCTCCCCGCCGACGGGCCTCCCCGCGGAAGCTTCTCGACATCCGACCCCCTGGTGTTCACCCCCGCCCTCTACGGGGGAGACTACACCTTTCAGCTCGTCTTCTCACAGCCGGTCTCTTCGGATCGCTTAAGGAATGCGGTACAGCGGCGGGCGGCGTTTCGCCCCCTCTACCCCCACTCCCTCCCGGCTCCGCGTATTACCGGGCTCTCCTGGCCCGACCCCGGGACACTCACGGTAAGCCTGACCGGTTTCGAACGCTCGGGACCGGGCCGGAAGTGTTTCTACAGCTTCGAACTCGGCGCGGTAGGGGAAATCTCCCTTCGACCCGTCTCCCAGCTCCTCGAGGCCGCGGAATGAGACCCGCCGTACTCAAGGCCGCGGTTATCGCCGCTTTTCTCATCCTACCCGGGATGTACGGATGCCGCTTCCTCGAAGAGCTCCTCCACATGACCCCTCCCGAGGTAGCGGACCACGCTCCGGGAGAAAACGAAGCCTGCGAGCTGCCCCCCGAGGAGATATGCGTCACCTTCAGCTCACCGATGGACCGGGCAAGCTGCGAGCGGGGGTTTTCGGCCTTCTCCGATTCGAGAGAGACCTCCTTACAGGGACGGTTCCTCTGGGAGGGGGAAACCCGGCTCATCTTCTTTCCCCGGGTCCCCCTCGAGAACACCGACAGGATCACCGTCCGTATCGACGGAACAGCCGAGGATATCTACGGAAATTCCCTGGGCATTCCGTTTCGTTTCTCCTTTTCGGTGGGTGATCCGGGCGCTTCCCTTACCGTCGCCGCGACGAGTCCCGGAGACGGGGAGGAATCGGTCCCCTTGGGCACGGATATATCGGTGGAGTTCTCGATTCCCCCGGACGAGTCTTCCTTCGCCGCCGCTTTTACGCTCTATCCCGTGAGCCCGGGATACTTCTCCACAAGCGCGGACGGACGCACCGCACGGTTCACTCCACAAGAGGACCTCACCCCGGGGACCGCGTACACGGTCCGAATAGAAAAGAGCTTATGCGGCTTCGGCGGAGGGGTTAAACTCGCCCGTCCCCATCAGTTCCGGTTTACCACCGTAACGTCTCCGCCCGCGGAGTGCGAGGCGGCCTATCTCCTGGCTGAGGATGGAGAAGAGTTTCCTCTCGCTCCCGCTCCTGAGCTTACCGGGGGTATTGAAAAAGATCCCCGGATCCGCTTCGTTTTTTCCGGAGCAGTACCCCCTTCAGACCGGGGGGACCTCATCCGCACGGTCCCCATGACGGTGTGGA
This sequence comes from Spirochaetia bacterium, assembly GCA_046542935.1. Taxonomy (GTDB): domain Bacteria; phylum Spirochaetota; class Spirochaetia; order SPDA01; family CAZSGZ01; genus JBKHAJ01. The sequence goes on from JBKHAJ010000031.1 coordinate 8,081, forward strand.
AAGAGACTTGGGACGAAGAGGGTTCGAGCTTAACGGCAAGCCCCGAAGGCTGTCTGGAATACGGTACGGTCTACGAGGTTACGGCCCGCGGCGCCGAATATCGCCTGTACGTAGACGGGCCCCGCTCGCGCCCCCCGGAGATAATACTTTTGAGCTGCAGTGTCGACGATTCGGCGGGAATTCCCCCTGTCCCCTTAGAGCTCAACGATTATCTCCACTTCCTCAGCGCCGATTCGGGGTTCTTCGACTTCCATATCAGGCACGCCGAGGGGAGCGGTATCGATACCGGCTCCTTCTTGGAGTCCTTTTCCCTCCAAACCACTAACGGCTGCGTGACCCTGGAAACGACCGGTTTCGAGATCGATCCCGAATCCCCACCCCCTCTCGATCCGGCGGAATCGGCGGGAATCCCCCCGCCCGATTCAGGAGTAACCGAAACGGTCTTGAGGACCCGCTTCCGCGCTGCCGACCACGGTCTTCCCGGAACGGTTACCGTCATCATCAACGAGGGGCTGCACGACACCTACGACAATAGTCTCGGGGAGGAGTATTCGCTGACGGTGAATCATTAAAGGGATTGTTTCGGCTTATTCGATCTTTTGCAGCTCTTTTAAGAATTTCTTCTCGTCCATCACCTGCTCGAAGAAGATGGAGGTCCCGTCTTCGAGAAAAACGTGATACACCGGGGAAAACAGCAGCCGGGCGAGACCGCCCATGGGCTTGAGGTCGGATCCGGCGACGACCCCGGTGATGCAGTTGACCGCCTGGTTCTTGCCGACCACCTGAAGTTTTTCTATCGACGAGAGGGGAAAACTGAACTCGGTCTTGGTATATTTGCTCTTCCGATTAACGAGCCTCATGAGCATGTTATCCTTCTCGAAATCTTCGAAATGAGCGACGTTGTTGATGATGTACAGAAGCCCCGGAAGGTTTTCCATACTGGACTGGGACCTGCCGATAAACCGCACAAAGGTATGAAACCGTACATTCCCGCCCTGTTTTTCTTCGATTTCCTTCCAGAACTCATTCGGAGTCTGATCAGGCTCTTCTCTTCGCAAAATACCCATGACTGACACTTCCCTCTCTACCGGTTGGACTTTAAAACTCAAGTTTACCCCGCCTTAGGCCCCTTGGCAAGGGGCGGTTTGGGAGTTGGCTTGAGAGCGAAAGAACTAATCAGCCAGGGATATGATTTTGATACTGTATACATCTTCGTCCTCATCGATCAGCTGGTAGATGTAATAGGATCCGTCGGCGGCCTCCATCATGTTGAAAGTGACGCTGTACGTATCGTTTACATTTGTAAAATTACCGGGGATGCTCAGATAACTTCCCTGATCGGTCGCCGTATCCGTTGTGAGGGTGAATCCGCCCGGCGGCTTATTGCCGGAGGAGAAAAGACGATGACTATCCCACCACACGGGATCCTTGATGGTATTATACTGAGTCGTCTGTCCCTCCATGAAGTGGGTGTATAGCTTTGAATAATTCCCCGCATTAAGATCAGCCATGAAGAGGTCGATCCGCTCGGAAGCAGCAACCGGACCGCTTAAAAGATCGCACGAGAGAAGCAGTGAGCCGAAAACTCCTAGGATAAGCAATCCATACAGTATTTTTCTTTTCATCATATCATCCTCATTCAGTTGTGTGTTAAATATCCGCTTCAACGAGCCAGGGTGACACCTTTGAAGAATATCTTTCTATGAGTTCGTTGTAGAAATCCAGGAATTCTAGTACATCGGGATCGTCGGAATCGGAAATCAATCTCATCTTCATATCAACGTACCGGGGTGAGAGAAGATACTGTCGCAGCGAAAGTGCTCCCAAACTGTAGTATCTGATGTTATTTATAGAGATAAAGGAAGCTTTTTCTATGGGCGCGACTATATTCGCATAAAAATCTTTTGCCTCATCGTCCCGTCCTTTCTCCCGCAGTTTCTTGAGCTCTTCCCTGAGACGGTCGAGCTCGGCTTTGTTTTTCCGGTAAAGCGGGGCGAGGTCATCGAGCTTCGTGATGTGCTCGTCGAGCTCCGCACCCAAGCGTTTCAGGGCTGCGGCAGGATCGGCTTGAAAACTTTCGTACCGCCCCGCGTTCCACTCACTGTAGTCGATGCTGCCCCTAAGAAGAGGGAACTTCTCGCCCGGGGGGGAACCGGGGAGGACTTCCACCCCTTCGTCGGGATAGAGGCTGACCGATTCTCCCGAGGCGGTGACCTCCACCTCCCCGGAGGAGACCCCGATCAGGGTGCTTCCGTCGACCCCCGCGAAAACGGTGAACTCCGTACCCCTCACCCCGGCGACCACCGAAGGGGTGGCGATCCTCGGCTCGAGACCTAAGAGGCGGTTGAACTTGAACTCCACGGAGCCGAGAGCGCAGCGCATCACCTCCCGCTTTCCCGACTCCTCGGCGATTTCTTCGAGGGTGAAGACCGTGTCGGGGGAGATCCGGATGATCGCCGCGTCGTTCTGTTTCTCGAGCTCGGCGAAGCTTGCCTCGCCGGTTATGACCGATTCCCCGGAGGTAACCGCATCCCCCTCCCAGGCCTCGGCCAGTCGGCCGGAGGTGTCCCTGATGTCCACCCACCCGTCGATATAGACCACTGTTGCCTCTTGAGCAGTGAGCGCGGCCGGAGCCGCGAGAATCGCGCACATGAACAGTATCCTTTTCATCGTACGTCCACCTTCATTCCTACTATCCGGGAATACCCCTCCGCCCTGCCGTCGAGGAGAAGGGTAACGAGAGCGTGCGGAGTATCGATTACCGCGATCCGCGCGTGTTTGCTTACGTACTTGGAAAAGAAGAGCTCGACCTGCTTCGCATCGGAGAAGAGCGTATAGCTTTCAGGGCCGGTATCGGCGAGGCCCGCGACCGGCGGGTTCTCCCCGAAGAGGCCCGAAACGGCGATCAGCCGCCACATTTCGGCGACGTCCCGGCTCCTGACAAGAATCTCTCCGTCAAAGAGGAAGGGGATGTGTGATTGTTCGGTGAGTTTCCCGGTCTCCCCCGCGGCGGCCAACGCCGTTATCGCGCGGACGTCCTCTTCGGTCCGGATCGGCGGAGCGGTGGCGCAGGAAACCGCCGCGATCAGTACGCAGGCGAACAGCGCACAGGTAAGAATTGCGCGCATCGAGTATGATACCTTTCTCTGCATCGGTTGACTCCTCCGCGATATTTACTATTCAGAGTATAGCCCGTTAAATCGATAATCTCAGATAACTCGATCCGCTTCAAGCCTTAAATCCGCCGGTCCGCACCCACTTCAATCTTCATCCGGAAATTGGTATAAATAAAACATGAGTAAAAACGGCAAGAATCCGATAACCCTCAAACGCATTATAGATGCTCTCGACTGCACGGTCGTCCATGAGGGCGGCAACCTGAATACCTCGATATACTCGGTTACCGCCGGAGATCTCATGAGCGAGGTGCTGGTGGTGGACGAGGAAAATATGGTAATCGTCACTTCTCTGAATACCGATCAGGTCGTCCGTACCGCGGACATCGTGGCGGCGGCGGGAGTGATTCTCGTAAACGGAAAATCACCGCAGCGGGGGATGGTTACCCTCGCCGAGAGTACCGGAATTACTCTCCTCTCGACGCCGCTTAATCTCTTCGATGCCTGCGTACGGATAGGAGAGCTCCAAAAGGGATGAAGTCGATTCCCATAAGCCCCACCGACAGCCCCAATGTGATCCTGGAGATGATCTTCCGCCTCAAGGTGAAGGACGTCATGACCACCGAGGTCGTCACCGCACGGCGGAATGACTCTTTGCATAAGATCCAGACCATGCTTAAAGACAACGGAATAACCGGGGTGCCCATCGCCGAAAACAAGCGCCTCTTCGGGATCGTGAGCGTCGACGATATCTTCAAAGCCTACGAAAACGGGACCATAACCGAAGAGGCGGCGAAGCATATGTCGAAAAAGCTCGTAGTTCTCGAGGACGACATGCCTTTGAGCTTCGCCATAACCTACTTCGATAAGTATCACTTCGGCCGCTTTCCCGTGCTCAACCGCAACCGGGAGCTCGTCGGGATCATCACCATTCGGGACATCAACGTGGCGTTGATCTTGGGGATCAACCGGGAGCTGCAGAAGCTCGAGGAATCCATCGACACCCATCCGGCTGCCGAACAGGGAACGCCGAAACGGGAGTTCTTCGTAACCAAGTACGATTTCGAGAACGCCGGAAAAGCCTCCACCGAGATTAAAAAGCTCCTCAAGGGTTGCAATCTCGATTCGAAGACGATCCGGAGGTGCTCCATAGCCGCATACGAGCTGGAAATGAACCTGGTGGTCCATTCCAACAGCGGTAAGCTGAGCTTCTCCCTAGAAAACGACATCATCGAGATCATCGCCATGGATACCGGCCCGGGGATCGAGGATACCGAACAGGCATTGACCGAGGGATACTCCACCGCCAACGAGTGGATCCGGTCCCTCGGTTTCGGCGCGGGGATGGGGCTCAATAACGTAAAGAGGGTATCCGATGATTTCTTCCTATATTCCAAGCCGGGCGGCGGGACTACCGTCCGCTCGATTATCAATATTCACCCCCAAGGAGGCTGCGATGACGACGGCTGATCTCGAAAAAAGACTCGAATATACCCCCCGGACGCCCTACGACGGTGAGCGGGAGATTACCTCCGGCTACACCTCGGACCTGTTGAGCGACGTAATGGCCCGTGCCGAGGAAGACTCGGTGCTCATCACCATCCAGGGGCACAAGAACACCATAGCGGTGGCGACCTTAGCCGGCATAGCCGCCATAGTGCTGTGCAGCGACCGGCCGGTCCCCGACGATATGCGCGCCGCCGCTGAGGATGAGGAGATTGCAATCTTCACCACCGGTAAGAACCAGTTCCAGGTGAGCAACGAGATCGGAAATCTCCTCGGCTTGTAGGCTTTTCATCCGGTAAGCCCGTGAAAATACGCGTCGATCTTCATATTCACAGCTGCCTGAGCCCCTGCGCTTCCTTAGAGATGTCTCCCCGGGCGGTCGTCCGGCGGGCCCGTGAAGCGGGACTCCGGGCAATCGCCCTGACCGACCACAACTCGGCCCGGAACCACCCCCCCTTCGCGCGCCTCTGCCGGGAGGCGGGGATCCTCCCCATCTTCGGAATCGAGGTCAACACCCGGGAAGAGGCCCACGTCTTAGCACTCTTCGGGGATATCGATGCCGCGGCCGAATTAAGCGGGGAGATCTACCGACTCCTTCCCGATTATCCCAACGATCCTCCGACATTAGGAGATCAGGTCTACGTGAATGAAGACGAAGAGATTTTAGGCGCCGTGGAAAAGTATTTGGGCGGCACCGCCGATATCGGCTTGGAAGAGCTCTGTGAGCGGGTCCTTTCACACGGGGGGATGTTCATCCCCAGTCACATCGACCGGCCCTTCTTCAGCGTCGTCTCCCAGCTCGGCTTCCTCCCGGACCTTCCCTACACGGCGGTGGAGCTGGTCGATCCGTCGAACCGGAACCTGGCCCGGGCGGGAGGCCGGCGGATACCCGCGGTGTACACCTCCGACGCCCACTATCCCGACGATATCGGAAGGCGATTAAGCGTTATCGAGATAGAGTCCCCACACCCGGCAGGCGGCGGTCCGGACACCGGTCCGCCGGACTTCGCCGAAATACGCGCCGCGGTAGAGACGGGAAAAGCGGTCTACCACCGTTCGTAGCGGACGAACTCGTCTAAGCCCATCCTGCTCTTCTCTATCGGTTTCGGATCTGCCGGGTATCCCAAGGGAAGGAGGGCCACGACCCGAATCTCCTCGGGAATGCCCAACAGATGCTTGACCTGGTCCTGATAGAAGGCCCCGATCCAGCAGGTGCCCAGTCCCTCCGCCGCCGCGGCGAGGGTCATGTGGTCCACCGACACGGCGACATCGATAGGATAGCACCGCTCTCCGCACCTCATGACATGTCCGTCGGTCTCGGCGCAGCAGACTATAACCACCGGGGCCTGTCCCACGAAACGCTGTCCCGCGGCGGCGTCGATGAGCCCCCGGCGAAGCTCGTCGTCCCGGACGACGAGGTACCGCCATTCCTGCAGGTTCCGCGCCGAAGGAGCGAGCCGCCCCGCCTCGAGAATACGGTTCAGCTTATCGTCTTCCACTTGCTTGCCTAAAAACTTACGAACGCTCTTGCGCGTGCGAATTGCCTCGTAAATGTCCATGATATCGGTCCTCCTGCTACACAGTGTAGCCGGAACGGTGCGGAAAATGCAAACGCGGGGAGTATTGAGCGGTCGGCCGTTACGATTTGTTCAGCGCCTGGAGCTTCATCATATCACCGAAGGCGGCCCTTACTTTAAGCTTCCGCTGCTGATAGGCCTGGAATCCGCTCAGCTCGCCGCGGGTCATCGCACGGAGCACCCCGGTGCTCATCTCGTAGTGGATCTCGGGGTTCTTCATCGGCCCGTCGAGCTTTTCCGGGGGCCGGGCCTCCCCGTCTTCTATGATTATAACGTGGTACTCGTCGATGTCGGGAAAATAGTACTGCATCGCCTTGTTCCATCCCCGAAAGTTGCGGGCGATATTCGGTTCAAAGAACTTCTCCCGCTGCTCTTCGAGGAGGGCTGTAAGCTCTTCTCCCCGGATGCTCGGGCCGTCGGCCGCCTCGAAGGTGCCGGGGGCCTCGGTTCCACCACCCGCGACGCCCCGGCAGATACGGCGGACTCCCCGTGCGAACCTGACGCCTAAGGGAACACCCCGGGGTCGATTTACAAGGAGCCGTGCCTTTTCGAGATCATCGGCTACATCGGCCATATCGAGCTCATCGAGCCTGATCCTCGACTGCAGCCCGGTCGGAACATCCCACCCCCTGAGCTCATAGAACTCGTCGAGGAGCTTCTCGTAATCTTGCACCTCTATCCGATGTCCGATCATGGAAACCGGTTTGCCGCCGGGGCCGGGAACGAGGCATTCCGGATCGGCGACGTGGGTCTCTAACGGATGATCGTGCCACTCCCGGGGCAGGTAATCGTCCCGCCGGGGGCGGTGTCCTTCCCGCAGGAGGAGTGCCCTCTGCAGATTGAAGACCCGCTCTCCTATCCGGTAATACTCCTCTTCTCCATACTCCAGACCCGTCGCCGCGCGGAGGATCCTGCTCTCGATCGAGGGATCGCCGACGTGGTTGCCGCTGTTCGGAGCGTCGATTGCCGGAAACATCCAGTCGCAGATACCGAGGCTCTCCTTAGCCAGCTGCCGGTCCTGAATACGCCGGGCCGCCTCCGCTTTCCCGGCATAGGTTGTCATGTCGGCCGCCTCACTGCTTCCCCAGAACCGCTCGGCTATCCCCCGGACGACTTCGCTCGAGATGTGGGCCTCTTCCACCCCTTTCGCCCAGCTCGACCATTGAGACAAAACGAGTCCCGCCTCATGGAGCTGCTGAATCGGCTCCCTGGTTTCGAAGGGAAAAAGAAGGATATTCGGTGTACAGTACCGGGGATCGTAGGGGTCGTTCCTGACGAACTGCCGCCGGAACTCGTCCCCCAATTCATCCGCGGCGACCTCCGCGCCTCTCGACAGCAGCTCCCCGAACCCCTTTCGGTGTATAATCGTCCGTATAAGGGTTTCTATAAACTCGAGGCTCCCCACCTCGTCGAGATCGAGACCGCTCTCCTTCTGTGTAATCAGTCCTTCCGCGTGACACCGGAGGAGCCACTCGAGGACCGCCTGGAGCTCCCAGGTGTCTACGCCGTACTCGTCGCACATCCGGTTGGCAAGAAACGGGACATCGTTGTCTTCGCCGTAATAGCCCCAGGCGTGGTTCATGTAGAAAAACCGGGACTGGCACATGAACTTTCCCGATACACCGTTGTCCGCGCGGTATTTGACCCTGAGACAGTGGGCCATACATCCGTAGCAGGGGAATTTCTTCGTCCTAGGACCGTGGGCCATAAAGTCCATCCCCCAGACCTTGACGTTTCCCCGTCCCGAGGCGCGGATAGCGGTCTCTATCTTTTTAAGAGAGTCCGGATCCGCCGTTTCGATCTTTTTCCGTTTTCCCCGCACCACCACTGCTTTGAGGTTCTTCGATCCCATGACCGCCCCCATTCCGCCGCTGCAGCTGGCGTCTCCGTCGGCGAAAACGGTGGCGAACCGGACCAGGTTTTCCCCGGCGGGGCCGACGGCAAGGACCCTCGACTTCGGGTATCCGCCGTTTGTAAGGGTTTCCATAGTTTCCACCGTGGACAGTCCCCACAGTTCATCCGCGGGCTCGACGGAAACCTTATCGCCGTCGATTACGAGGATTACCGGTCCGTCCGCCTTACCGGAAACAACAAGCCCGTCGTAGCCCGCGAACTTGAGCTCCGCGCCGAAATACCCCCCCAGATTACCGCAGCAGAACCGGTCCCCCTCCGGACGGGGCGACTTCGCGAAGATACCCCATCTGCTTCCGCCTAAGGCGGGAATACCTGCGAGGGGGCCGAGCATGATGATAAGCCGGTTTTCCGGATCGAAGGCGCCCGCCTCGGGGGGAACCTCGTCATAGTAGATTTTCGTAGCCATCCCCCGGCCTCCGAGGAACCTGTCGGAGTAATCTTTGGAGGAAACAGTATAAGCGGTCCGTTTCGACAAATCCGTCTTGAGTATCTTTCCGGCGTATCCTTTCGGTGGGTGCACAGTGTTCTCCTTAGAGAGTGCCCCCGATCGTGGGGACGGAATTAGTCTAAATCACGTTCGCTCAGGGTTTTAGCTGAACGCGACTTTATTTAAACAGAGTAGCCTCAGTAATTCAAGCTATCACGGCCAATTAGAGAATTTTTATCCCCACGATCGGGGGCACTCTCAAAGCCTTATACCGGTTGTGATGATATGAAATCCCGCGGGTACCGGTCAAGGTTGACGTTTCATACGTTGATAGAAAAGAGAAATCCGACTATCTTTACATCATCATGGAAGACTATCGGGAGCTCGGCCCGCTTCGAAAAACCCTGCTCAGCCGGCTTCAGCTCATCGCCCTGACTCTCGGTATTTTTCCCGCAACAGCCGGAATCATCACCGCCGTCCGGGAAAATCTTTTTCCCATCGCCGTTGCTAACGGCTTGACCTACGGAGCAATTCTTCTGTTCTTTCTTATACGAAAGAAAGCATTTAAAACCAGCGCGATCGGTTTTGTGGCCGTTATTCTCGCCGTAGGCGCCCTCCTCCTCGCGGAAACCGGAACGAAAAGCGCCGCGCTTCTCTGGCTGTTTGCTCCATTGGTGCTTTCCGCGCTTTTGTTCAACCGTCGCGGCATTATGATTGTTTTCCTCGGCCTGTTCGCGGTACTCGCCGGGGCGGGCATTTTACTCCGGTTCGACGTGCTGCCGTGGGACCTGTCGGTTTTGCTTTGGACGGTAATCGTTTTGAGTTTCATCGCTATCGCCGCATTTATTGTCTATTCGATCCGCTACATAATAAACCGCTTAGCCGCGGCGCTGCGGAAAGAAAGAAAACTCAGCCGGAGCTTGCGCGCCGCGGCGGAAGAAAACGGGGAACTGCTTCGGGAGATCCATCACCGGGTAAAGAACAATCTGCAGCTCATGCTGAGCCTCCTGCGCCTCGAACGGAGCGAGGCGGAGAGTGAAGGTGAACTGGGTGCTCTCTACGCCGCCGAAAACAGGTTCGCCGCCCTGGCTCTCTCCTACTCATTTCTTGACCGTACCGGCGGAAATCTCCTGGTCCGGTTCGACGAGGTTTTAAGAAGTATGACCGAGCAGATTCACGAAAGATCACCGCTGCCGGGGCGCCTCATCTGCACAACCCGCCTCGACGCCGTAACGCTTGACCTCGAGACGGCGGTCCCCTTGAGCCTGCTTGTTTCGGAAATCCTCGAAGAATGCGGAAAATCCGTCGCGAGCGAGACCGCGGGTAAGGAGACCGTGACAATCACCGTCGACCTGAAAAACCGCTTAACCTCCGCCGAGTTAAACATTTCCGCGGATCCCTTTACCGCCGCATCCAAGGCCGCTTTGGAAAAACCGGCTTCAGGAGAGGGGATAGGCCTTCAGATCATTCATTCCCTTGCGGAGCAGCTGAACGCCTCAGTTACCCTATATCCCGGGGAAGGCATATACGTCTGTGCGCGCATTCCCGTGTAGCCGTCGTGTCGGCCGTTAAGTTCCGATATCCTGTCGTCCAAACTCTTCTGGTCCGCGGCGAAGGTTGCAAGCCCCGCTAAGTTCAAGAGGGTGTCCACGGCAAGCCGGGCGACCGAGTCAGCGCAAGAAATTATTATAACTTTGGCCGGTGGTTGTTTGTGGCTTCGAAAATAATCATATAGTTGCTGGAGACTGACCAGTTTAGATTGAAGCCGGTAACACTCGGTTAATAAATAAATATCCACTGATTTATATGGATATTATTTTCTTCTGTGTATCTAACTCATCCTCTGTTTGACACCGCGCAACGACGTTCTCACCGACGCCAGAAACGCTCACCCGGAACGCTGGCCCAAAGGCCGGAGCCAGTGGAAAGAGGAGCCGGTCGTCTACCTGAATCCGGATCCTGAAACGCGGGAGTCTCTCATGAGGAAAACCGCGAGACATTTTTCAAAGATCATGCGTCATCTATGTTGACATATTCCGCTCGTCGGACTTTATTGTAAGTAGCCTAAACTCCGACAATTTAACGCCCCTGATCTGCTGCCACAAGGAGGCAGTGATATGCGTGGTGGTGCATTGAGGATCTGCGCGGCCCTTTTGTTACCGGCGCTCATCGTTATTCTGCTTGAGTTTGCGAGCTGTTCGAATCCGGCCGGCGACACGGACGACGACCCGCCCGAAGAGACGGAGGATGAGCCGGACTGGTACGTCCCGGGCGATTTCCCGACCATTCAGGAGGCAATCAACAACGCATCCGCGGGGGAGACCATCCTGGTTGCCGCGGGTACGTACGACGGGGATATCTCCCTCAAGAACGGGGTCGTCCTGCGTGGTGAAGATCGCGATTCGACGATCATTGCCGGCGGCGGCACGGTTGTCTGGTCCGACGGCAACGACGCCGCCACGGTCATAGACGGCTTCACGATCACGGACGGA
>JBKHAJ010000032.1:0-18864 GCA_046542935.1 Spirochaetia bacterium
CCGGTGGAATGCAGAGTGATGAACGTCAAGCCCAAGACCAGGACGGTCAGATCCCGGTCCGGATACCGAATGGGGAAAACCCCGAATTGGAAGAAGGCGATTATCACTTTGAGTAAGGGCGAAACCATCGAGATCTTCGAGGGAGTCTAGGAGAAGAAATATGCCACTTAAGAGTTATAAACCCAAGACACCGAGCCTGCGTTTTACCACGAGTCTCAGTTTCGAGGAGCTGACCGGAGCTAAGCCCGCTAAGAACCTGACCAAAGGGCAGGCTTTCAAGGCAGGACGCGGTGCCGGCGGCCGTGTGAGTGTCAAGCGTAAGGGCGGGCGACACAAACGAAGGTACCGAATCGTCGACTTCAGGCGTGATAATCACGGAGTTCCGGGTAAGGTGGCTACCATCGAATACGATCCCAATAGGAGCGCGAACATCGCTCTTATATCCTACGCGGACGGGGATAAACGGTATATCCTGGCGCCGAAGGGGCTCAAGGTCGGCATGACCGTTCAGAGCGGCCCGAGCGCCCCGGTAAGTCTGGGAAACGCTATGCCCCTCGAGCGAATACCCTTGGGAATGACGGTACACAATCTGGAGCTTCAGCTCGGACGGGGCGGAAAACTCGTCCGCTCAGCCGGAGCCGAGGCCGTCCTCGTGGCCCGGGAAAAGGACTACGCGACCGTCAGGCTCCCGTCAGGGGAAATGAGGATGATCTTCAAGAAGTGCTACGCGTCAATCGGCGAAGTCGGCAACGAGGACCACATGAATGTGAGCCTCGGCAAGGCCGGAAGGTCCCGTTGGCTCGGTAAGCGGCCGAAGGTGCGCGGCGTCGCGATGAACCCGATAGATCACCCCCACGGAGGGGGCGAGGGCAAGACCTCCGGGGGGCGGCATCCGGTATCGCCTACCGGCGTACCGACAAAAGGTTATAAGACCCGGAAAAAGAAGAAGTATTCCAATAAGTTCATCGTGAAGAAGCGGAACAAGTAAGGAGATATCTGTGGCACGTTCTATAAAAAAAGGACCGTTTATAGAGAAGAAACTCTTCAAGCGGGTTGTCGAGATGAGCAAAGCCGGGAACAAGAAGATGGTCAAGACCTATTCCCGGTGTTCGACGATCATACCTGAGATGGTCGGTTTCACCATATCGGTATACAACGGAAAGTCCTGGGTGCCGGTATACGTCACCGAAAATCTTGTTGGACACAAGCTTGGGGAGTTCGCTCCTACACGGTTTTTTCGGGCCCATGCGCGGTCCGACAAGAAGCTCGAAAAACGATAAAACGAGAAACGGATAAACGGAATGGAAGCAAAGAAAGGCTATAAAGCTCAAGCTAATTATCTCATGATTTCGCCTACTAAGATGCGGAGGGTTGCCGACGTAATCAGGCGCCAGCCGTACAGCGAGGCCCTGGCTCTTCTCGAGAGCATGCCCCAGAAAGGGGCCAAGATGCTCAAGAAGGTAATTCAGTCCGCCGCGGCGAACGCCCTGGTCCAGAATAAGCAGCTCGACGAAGAAATGCTCTACGTCAAGGAGCTTCAGGTTAACGAAGGGCCCAGGTACAAGAGGGTCTGGCCGAGAGCGCGGGGACGCCGGGACATACTTCTGAAAAGGCTCAGCCACGTGTCGGTCGTAGTCGACGAGATCGCAGGAACGGGAGAATAAATTGGGACAGAAAGTCAATCCAACAGGTTTAAGACTCGGTATAAACAAGACATGGAAATCGAAGTGGTACGTAGACCCCAGGGAATACGCAGATACCCTTCATGAGGACTTGAAGCTCCGCGAAGCCCTCGAAAAGTGTCCCGAAGCCAGGGGTGCGGAGATCGCCGAAGTAGAAATTATTCGGCATCCCCAGCGGATTACTATCGTCGTTCACACTTCCAGGCCGGGTATTATCATCGGAGCCAAGGGATCCAACATCGAGAAGATCGGAGCGCGGCTGCAGAAGATTGCGGCAAAAAAGATCCAGCTCAAGATAAAAGAGATAAAGAAACCCGAGGTAAACGCCCAGATAGTGGCCGAGAATGTTGCAAGGCAGCTCCGTTCGCGAAGTTCTTTCCGGCGGGCGTTGAAGATGGCGGTAGGTAACGCCATGAAGAGCGGAGTCCAGGGGGTCAAGATAAAGGTCGCCGGCAGATTGGGCGGAGCGGAGATGGCGCGGGTCGCTGAGTACAAGGAGGGGAGGATACCTCTTCATACTTTCCGAGCAAATATTGATTACGGTTTCTCCGAATCGAAGACCACCTTCGGAACAATCGGTGTCAAGGTGTGGATATACACCGGAGAGGTCTTCAAGAGAGACCGCAAGGAAGACGCCGGACTTCTCGTCAAGACGAAGAAAGGCAAAGGCGAGCGGGAATAAGGAGCGGGAGACATGCTGAGTCCAAAACGAACAAAATATAGAAAGAAGCATCGGAGCAGCGGAGATGTGCGGGGCCAAGCTACCCGGCAAAACAGCATTTCCTTCGGTGATTACTGCCTTGTCGCATTGGAGCCGAAGTGGATTACCAATCGGCAGATCGAAGCGGCCCGTATAGCCATGACGCGGCATATCAAACGGGGCGGAAAGGTATGGATTCGGATTTTCCCGGATATGCCCTACACCAAGAAGCCGGCCGAGACACGGATGGGAAAAGGAAAGGGTAACCCCGAATATTGGGTAGCCCCGGTCAAACCCGGAACCGTCATGTTCGAGATGGCGGGAGTTGACTGGGAACTGGCCCATGCGGCTATGAAACTCGCCAGCAGTAAGCTGCCGATAAAAACAAAATTTGTCTCGAGACGAGACGCGGGATAGAGATATGAAGAATTCATTCGATGAGTTGACATACGAAGAGCTGCATACAAAACGGGAAGAGTTGAAAAAGAAGTATTTCCGGCTTCGGTGCGACCGCGTCGTGGGACACGTCGACAACCATCTCGAGCTCCGCAATCTGCGAAGGCAAATCGCACGGCTGAACACGCTTATTCACGAATATGACCTGGGAATCAGGGCGGTATAGGAGACTGACGTGGCAGAGACGACTGAGAAAACAACCAAGAAAAGTTACACCGGCCGGGTGGTGAGCGATAAGATGGACAAGACCATCGTTGTGGAAATATCTACGATGAAGCTCCACCAGCTCTACAAAAAATACGTTTCCCATTCGAAACGGCTCAAGGCCCACGACGAGCAGAACGAAGCGAACATTGGGGACACGGTGCGGATCATCGAGGCGAGGCCATACAGCAAAGAGAAGTGCTGGAAACTCACTGAGATCGTCGAGCGGGCGAAGTAGACCCCATAGCGGGACGAGGATAGGGAGTACGAGGTGCGGAAATGATACAGATGCAATCATATCTAAATGTTGCCGACAACAGCGGGGCGAAGCGAGTTCAGTGCGTAAAGGTCCTCGGAGGAAGCAAGCGTAAAAACGCCGGAATCGGAGACGTTGTGGTAGTCGCGGTAAAAGACGCACTGCCGAACGCACCCCTTTCCAAAGGAGACGTCAAGAGGGCGGTCATCGTGCGGACAAAAAAAGAACACCGCAGGCCGGACGGAACCTATATACGGTTCGACGACAATGCCTGCGTGATGATCGACGCCAACAAGAACCCCTTGGGAAAGCGGATTTTCGGGCCGGTGGCACGGGAACTCCGGGATGCCGATTATATGAAGATCATATCCTTAGCGCCGGAAGTTCTATAGGAGCGGATTATGAAGAACGCGGTAAACACGAAATTGAGACGGGACGATCAGATTCAAGTCGTACAGGGACGGGAAAAAGGGAAGACCGGAAGGGTTTTGAGGGTCGACCGGACAAAGGGCAAAGTAATCGTCCAGGGTATAAACATGGTCAAGAAAGCCGTCAAACCGAAGAGGCAGGACGAAAAGGGCGGCATTATCGATATCGAGGCCCCCATCGACATCTCCAACGTCCAGGTGATGTGCAAGAAGTGCGGGCCGTCACGGATAGGGATCCGGGAAGAAAAGGGAAAGAAAGAACGAATCTGTAAGAAATGCGGAGATACACTGTAATGGCCGACGGACACACACCACGACTCAAGGAACTCTATGACAAGGTCGCGTCTGAGATTAAAACCGAATTCGGTTATTCCTCGGTGATGGAGATACCCAGACTCGAGAAGGTTGTCGTCAGCGTAGGAGTAGGGGAAGCGATCCAGAACAAGAAACTCCTCGACTCAGCCTGCGACGAAATTGCCCTCATAACTGGGCAGCGACCGATAAAGACCAAGGCGAGGAAGTCGATCTCAAACTTCAAGGTTCGTCAAGGCATGGAAATCGGTGCGAAGGTGACCCTCCACGGCAACTACATGTGGGAATTTCTCGACAGGCTCATCAACGTAGCACTGCCTAGGGTCAAAGACTTTCGGGGGGTAAGTGAAAATGCCTTCGACGGAAACGGTAACTACTCGCTGGGTATAACCGAGCAGATTATCTTCCCCGAGATCGACTACGACAAGATAGAACGGATTAGCGGACTGAATGTCGTGATCGTGACGACCGCGAAGACAGACAAAGAAGCGCGTACTCTTCTGACCAAGCTGGGTATGCCCTTTAGAAAGAAAAGCGCTTAAGCGTGCGGGGAGTTGTAGGGAATGGCTAAGAAATCGATGATAATAAAGGCTCAGAGAAAGCCGAAATACATGACAAGAAAGGTGAACCGGTGTCGAAGATGCGGCAGGCCGCGGGGATACATGCGCAAGTTCCAGATGTGCAGGATATGTTTCCGGGAATTGGCGAGTAAGGGCCTTATACCCGGTGTAACCAAATCAAGTTGGTAGGAGAGTGAGATGGCTGTAACAGATCCTGTTGCTGATATGCTGACCAAAATCCGGAATGCCAGCGCGGCACGATTCGAGAAGGTCGACATTCCGGTTTCCAAGATCAAACTAGAAGTCATTAAGATCCTTAAGAACGAAGGATACATAAAGAATTTCAAGAAGATAACCCAGGGAAATTTTAATCAGATCAGGGTGTTTCTCAAATACACTGAGCTGAATGAACCGATTATCCATGGGCTCAAGAAGATCTCGAAACCCGGAAGAAGGATGTACTCCGGTTACCGGAACATGCCCCGTGTATATAACGGATACGGGACCGTCATTGTTTCGACCTCGGCCGGCATTACCACCGGACGTAAAGCTGTGGAAAAAAGGGTCGGCGGCGAAATCATATGCTCGGTGTGGTAAGAGGAGCTTAAGATGTCTAGAATTGGGAAAATGCCGGTACAGATCCCGGACGGCATAAAAGTAGAATACAAACCCGGGAGCATAACCGTCGAAGGTCCTAAGGGAAAGCTGTCTCAGGACGTTCTCCCCGAGGTGTCCATCGACGTAAAGGACGGAGTTGCCGAGGTTACGAGAAAGAACGAATCCAAGCGGGCCAAGGCCCTCCACGGACTCTATCGTAAGCTTCTGTCGAACATGGTTACCGGTGTTACTACCGGTTTTACAAAGAACCTGGTTATAAACGGAGTCGGGTACCGGGCCGAGGTCCAGGACAAGATACTTGTATTGAACCTCGGGTATTCGAACCCCATCGAATTCCAGATCCCGGATGATCTGAACATTTCCTGCGAAGGGAACAACAAGATCATCGTAACGGGAATCGACCGGCAACGGGTAGGTCAGGTGAGCGCGGATATCAGATCTTTGAGGCCCCCCGAGCCGTACAAGGGCAAGGGAATCAAGTACGAAGACGAGATGATTCGCCGGAAGATAGGAAAAGCGGGAGTTAAGTAGGGTATGCCTATGAAGCGGATTGAAGAAAAAAAGGCGCGGCAGCTGAGAAGAAAGAGACATATCCGGAAAACCTTGAAGGGCACCGGTGAAAGACCTCGGCTAACCGTATACAGGAGCAACAAGCACCTCTACGTACAGGTTATAGACGACGATGAAGGGAAAACACTTTTGTCGGTGAGCACCCGGGATAAGGGAGTCGAAGACATTACCAATAACGTGGAAGGTGCCGGGAAGCTCGGCGAGATTGTCGGCTCAAAGATGAAGGAAAGTAAGATCGACACCATCGTCTTCGATCGAAACGGATACAGATATCACGGAATCGTAAAAGCGATTGCCGACGGTGCACGTAAGTCCGGTATAAAGTTCTAGGGGGAAAGAGTGGACCAGGAACGAGATAACGAATATATCGAAAAACTCATCAAGCTTAATCGAGTCGCGAAGGTCGTCAAGGGCGGCCGCCGGTTCTCGTTTTCCGCCTTAGTCGTCGTGGGTAACGGTAAGGGTAAAGTCGGGTACGGATTCGGTAAGGCCAACGACGTAGCCGAGGCGATCCGGAAGAGTATCGATAAGGCTAAGAAAAGTATGATCGATGTTCCCATAAAAAAGGAGACCCTTCCTCACGAGATAGTCGGCGAGTTCAAGAGCGCCCGGGTCCTTCTCAAGCCCGCATCGCCCGGTACCGGAATCATCGCCGGAGGGCCTGTGCGTGCGGTCATGGAGGCCGGCGGAATCAACGATGTCTTGAGCAAGTCCTTAGGCTCGAAGAACACCATGAATATCTTGAAGGCGGTGTTCAACGGACTCGACAATATCATGGACGCTAAGGTTGTCGCCCGGCAGAGGGGCAAGAGTCTGCAAGAGATGTGGGGTTAACTGAAATGACTGTACGGATCACACTCAAGAAAAGTACTATAGGGAAAGTTCCGAAACAGAGGAAGACGGTTCACGCATTAGGCCTTCGTAAGATCGGCCAGACCGTCGAGAAAGAGGCGTCCCCGGCGGTCATGGGAATGGTCCGTGCAGTGGCGCACCTCGTAAATGTTGAGGAGATAGGATAATGGCGGAACGAATGCTACGAGCGCCCAAAGGCGCCACAAAGAAAGCAACCCGGGTAGGCCGCGGCGACAGTGCCGGAAAGGGATCGACCTGCGGGCGCGGCGACAAGGGGCAGAACGCCCGGTCCGGAGGGGGAGTCAGGCCCGGATTCGAAGGCGGACAGATGCCCCTGTACAGGCGGATCGCCCGGAAGGGTTTTTCCAACTATCCCTTCAAGAAGGAGTTTATAATCCTCAATCTCGAATCCCTCGAGAGGAACTACTCCGACGGAGATACAGTCTCGATGGATAGTTTAAAGGAAAAGAGGCTCATCAAGAAGACGAGTCCCGATGTCAAAATACTCGGCAAGGGGGAGCTTACCAAAAAGCTCACCGTCGAAGTGGAGAAGATATCGAAGAGTGCCCGGGAAAAGATAGAAAAGGCCGGCGGCAAGATCGTCGCCGCGGAAAAAAATGCCGCGGCCGGGTCTGCGGAAGTCAAGAAAAAGGAAGTCAAGAAAGAGGAAGTCAAGAAAGAGGACGTGCAAGAAGAAGTGAAAGCTGAGGAGCAGGATAGTTAGTATGGCAAGCAACGCATTCCTCGACATGTTTCGCATAAAGGACCTGCGCGACCGGATTATATTCACGATATTCATTCTCATTATATTCCGGCTCGGAGCGACCCTTCCGATCCCGGGAATAAATGTGAACGCGCTTAAACTTTATTTCTTGTCGCAGGAAACCGGAGCGGGTATCGGTCTTACCGAGTATATCGATTTCTTTGCCGGAGGGGCTTTCAAGAACTTCTCGGTGTTCATGCTCGGAATTATGCCCTATATAACCACGAGCATCATCATGCAGCTCTTGCTCCTCGTTTTTCCGCAGCTGAAGAAGATCTCTCAGGAAGAGGGCGGTCGCAAGAAGATACAGCGGTACACCCGGTACGGAACTGTCCTAGTCTGTCTTATTCAGTCTTATGCGGTAACTATCTACGCCGATCAGATTCCCGATGCGGTAACCCTTGCACGGCTGCCGTATACGCTGATAGCGATGATAACTGTTACCACGGGAACGGTTTTTCTGATGTGGCTCGGGGAACAGATAACGCAGAGGGGTATTGGAAACGGGATCTCCCTGCTCATCTTTGCCGGTATCGTGGCGCGGATGCCCAACGCGATCTCTACCCTGGTACGGGGAATTCGAACCGGTGACCTCAATCCGGTGTTCGTACTCATCGTTTTTATCATGTTCGTCGGGGTCGTCGCCCTAGTCGTCTACGAGCAGCGCGGGCAGCGGAAGATACCGGTTCACTACGCTAAGAGAGTCGTAGGAAGGAGAATGTACGGTGCTCAGAATACCTACATTCCCTTCAAGATAAATCCTTCGGGAGTCATCCCCGTCATATTCGCATCTTCCATACTTCAGTTTCCCTTGCAGATAGCGGGTAACTTGGGGACGAGGATCGAGTGGCTCGGAGACTTCGCGAACTGGCTTAGGTTCGGAGGAACGCCGTATTTGGTCATATACACCCTGTTGATAGTTTTCTTCGCCTATTTTTACACTCAGGTAAGTTTGAATCCTTCTGAAATTGCGAAGCAGATACGGGAAAACGGCGGATCTATTCCGGGAATTCGGACCGAAAAGACCGAGGAGTACCTGAACAAGATTTTGAGCAGAATCATACTCCCCGGTTCACTTTTCCTAGCGTTTATCGCGATTATACCGACTATAGTTAATAAGCTGTTCAACTTTCCCATGGAAGTAGCTATGCTTTTAGGAGGAACCAGCTTGCTGATCATGGTAGGTGTCGATCTCGATACGGTTTCTCAAATCGAAGGTCACCTGCGGATGCATCATCACGAGGGCCTCGTTAAGAAGGGAAAGATCAAATCGAGGAATCTTTAAGTGGATCAAGTATAGGGGAAATACTATGAAAGTACGCGTAAGTGTTAAGCCGATTTGCGACAAGTGCAAGATAATACGCAGGCACGGAGTCTTGAGGATAATATGCAGTAATCCGAAGCATAAACAGAGGCAAAGGTAGGAGTCTTATAATGGCACGAGTAGCGGGAGTAGACCTCCCAAACAAGGCGGTACGGATAGCGCTCACATACATCTACGGAGTCGGTCATGCCACGGCGAAGGAAGTTTGCGAGAAAAACGGCATCGATCCGCAGGTCAAAATAAACGATCTATCGCCGGAGGACCTCAACAAGCTGAGAAAGGCGCTGGAAAACGACTACAAAGTGGAAGGTCGTTTGAGGACCGAGGTATCTATGAATATCAAGCGGCTTATGGATATAGGCTGTTACAGGGGCTTAAGACACCGAAGGGGTCTCCCCGTTAACGGACAGCGGACTAAGACGAACGCAAGGACCCGAAAGGGTAAGCGTAAGACCGTCGCCGGTAAGAAAAAGGCATAACCAGTCAAGCGGAGGATTGAGAATTTGGCTAAGGTAAAGAAAAAGAAAGAGAAAAAGACAGTACAAATAGGAAAGGTATACATTCAAGCCACGTTTAATAATACCATCGTAACAATCACCGATCTGCAGGGGAATGCAATTTCTTGGGCGAGCGCCGGATCACTGAACTTCAGGGGAGCTAAAAAGTCGACCCCGTACGCGGCTCAGACTACGGCGGAGACCGCCGCGAAAACGGCTATGGACTACGGCCTCAGGGAAGTCCATGTTTTCGTCAAAGGTCCCGGAGTCGGTCGGGAATCAGCCGTCAGATCCTTAGGCAATCTCGGCTTGCAGGTCAGGAGCATCAAGGATATTACGCCTATCCCCCACAACGGGTGCAGGCCGAGGAAGACACGAAGAGTATAGGCTTGAGGGAGGAATAGAAAAAATGGGCAGATATACAGGACCGGTATGCAGACAGTGCCGGGCTGACAGACGAAAACTCTATCTCAAGGGCGAACGGTGCAACAGCGCAAAGTGCCCTATAACGAAAAAGCGGAATCCTCCCGGTAAGGGCCCGAGAATGCGGATGAAGAAGATGTCCGACTACGGTCTCCAGCTCAGGGAGAAGCAGAAACTCAAAAGAATGTACGGAATGCTCGAAAAACAGTTCCACATCTTCTTCGAAAAGGCAGACCGGATGTCCGGTAAGACCGGTGAAAACCTGGTCATGCTTCTCGAAAGCCGTCTCGATAACGTCGTGTACCGGATGAGGTTCGCCTCTTCACGTGCGCAGGCCCGGCAGATCATTTCCCACGGCCACGTTTTGGTCAACGGAAAACGTGTAACCATCCCCTCGTATATGATAAAGGAAGACGACGTCATCGAGATCAAAGAAGAAAGCAGGAAAATGTTGTCCGTAAAGGAGAGCCTTAAGGAATATACGCGGTCGGGAGTTATGCCGTGGATCGACGTGGACCCCGATGCAATGCGGGGCACCTTCAAGGCGGTGCCGAGAATCGGAGACGTTCCCGAGTTGGGTGATATCAAAGAAGCGCTGATCGTCGAGATGTACTCACGATAAGAGAACACAATACCAAGTAGGTAGCAGGGAGAATATATGGCGAGAAAAAACCTTCTTAAGGGATTTAAGAAGCCGAAGGGTATTACCTTCGAACATGCGGAGCAGGGGGATAATCACAGCCGTTTTATTGCGTACCCCTTCGAGCGCGGCTTCGGAACAACTATCGGAAACACCTTACGGAGGATTCTCATTTCGTCGATACAGGGATACGCGATAACCGCCGTCAAGATAACCAGTTACGACAAAGACGGAAACCCGCACCTCGTGTCGAACGAATTCGAATCGATTCCCGACGTGGTAGAAGATACTCCCGAGATAATCAGCAACCTGAAGAAGCTCAAGGTCAAGCTTCCCGCCGAGGTCGAACAGAAAACCGTCTTTGTCGAGTTCAAGAAGGCGGGGGAAATCGCCGGGAAGGATATCGAAGACGGGAACGATATAACGGTAATCAACAAGGATCAGAAGATCGCGACCCTCATGGAAGGGGCGAACTTAGATATGGAGATCCAGATCGATTTAGGCCGAGGATACATACCGGCTGAGATCAACGAAAAGTACGTCGAAGTCATAGGCACAATTGCAATAGATGCGATTTTCTCTCCCGTCGTTCGGGCAAAATACGAGATCGAGAATACCCGGGTGGGTCAGCGAAGCGATTACGACAAACTTCTCCTCGACGTATGGACCGATGGAACCTTGCGCCCCGAAGACGCGGTGGCGGAAGCGGCCAAGATAGCCAAAGACCACTTCACCATCTTCATAAACTTCGATGAGGACGCAATTATAAGCGATTCCGATATCGATGAGGACGAAGAGCGGGTCAGGGCCATTCTCGACACCCCGGTAGAGGAGCTCGAGCTTTCGGTCCGGTCCAGCAACTGCCTCAAGAACGCGAATATACGGACAATCGGGGATCTGACGAAGAAAACCGAGGAAGAAATCGCCAAGACCAGGAATTTCGGTAAGAAGTCTCTCCTCGAGATCAAGGAAAAACTCTCGGAGTGGAACTTGGGCCTCGGGATGACCGATTACAGCAGCCTCAAGACGGCGCGAAAATTGCAAAGCAGCAAGGAAGAAGAAGATGAACAATAGGATTGGATTCAACCGGCTGGGAAGGAAACCAAGCCACCGGAACGCTATGCATAGAAATAT
This sequence comes from Spirochaetia bacterium, assembly GCA_046542935.1. Lineage (GTDB taxonomy): Bacteria > Spirochaetota > Spirochaetia > SPDA01 > CAZSGZ01 > JBKHAJ01. The sequence continues at coordinate 11,420 of JBKHAJ010000032.1, forward strand.
GGTATCCTCGCTTTTCAAATACGAACGGATAACCACCACCAAGGCTAAGGCCAAGGAAGTCCGCAGGTCGGCGGAAAAGATGGTTACCCGCGCTAAAGAGGATACCGTTCACAATAGGCGTGTTATCTCACGGGATATCAGGGATAAGGCGATTCTCGCTAAGCTCTTTACGGAAATATCGCCCAGGTTCAAGGACCGGGAAGGGGGATACACGAGGATCTTAAAAATCGGCCGAAGGAACAATGACGCCGCGGAGATGGTCCTCCTCGAGCTCGTCGAAAAGAGCGAAGAAAAAACAAAGAAAAAGGCTAAAAAGAAGGAAAAACCGGAAGAAAAACCGGAAGAAGCCGAAAAAGAGGCCTAGTTGCGCGGCATCTGATGTCACGAAGCTTGAGGACGAACGGGGGTTTTTTCGAAGCGGAACGCTTCGTGAAAACCCCCTTTTTTGTATTTTCAAGGACCTTACTTGATCATTCGCCTTCTATTCCGATAATATAAAATAACGACTTAGGGAGGAACGTGCACATAGCATGAAATCAGTACAGAAGGTAGCATTAAGCCTTCTCGTTACCGTGATAGTTTTCAGCGGATTTACCGTACTAGCATTCTCAGGACTCTTCGAATTCGTCGAGACGCGGTTCTATAATCAGCGTATCACCGATAATCTCCTCTCCGAGCTCGACGACGCCGCGGAAACCGTAGAGGAGTACAATCGGAAATACATCCGGAGCTTCCGTGGTTTCCTCGAACAAGATTACATCAAAAGATCATATCTGCCGAATCAGAGCACCGAAGACATAACCGAACGAAGACAGCGCGTTTCGTTTCTCGAGAACGAGCTAAGCGGGTTTCTCTTTACCCGGTTCGTGGATTCCAGGGGACGAATTCACTTCAGCAGCCTGGAAAGCGATATCGCCGAAAGGCAGGACTTCGCGATCACATACAAACGATTCGAACAAGTAGAGACCGGAGGAGATGTAGAAAACTACCTCGTTCAAGAAAGGGGAGCCGGGGAAATCATTATCGACCGTGACTCGGGTACCCTCATCTACTCTTTTCCTTTCTTCGATACCCTCGATATTTACAAGGGGTCGGCTCTCTTCTACGTATCGGTACGCTCTCTGCGGGACAGCCTTATGAAGGAGAATATGATCCTGCCCGGGGAGAGTCTCGGGATCGTCGGATCAAGGGGATTCGTCATCGATCTTCCTGAGGAGACCGGACCTGAGGTGAGGGATGAAATTATCGCGAATTGGAACGACACAGGATCCTTCGACGATAAGATAACCCTGATGGGGAGTGAAGAAGGACAGAGGTATGTCCTTCTGTCCACGGTGACGCAAAACGGGGTATGGCTCGGGCATCTCGTGGACTCCGAGCGCTTTACCCTCAATACGTACTTGAGAATAATCCTCCTCGCATCCTTCTTTATCGCATCTTTCATGATTCTCTTTCTCATCATGAGCTTCCGACAGGACAAGCTGATCGTACTTTCGGAGCGTGTCAAACGTTTCCAGATCAATTTCCTAAAAGAGTATGTGGAGAAGAGCGATTATATCGATAAGGACATGTGGAGACGCGATTTGGCGTCGAAAAAGGGGCTGGTAAGCCGCGAAATCAAGAGGGGGATCGGAAAACTAAAACCGGGACAGGAGGTCGAGATAGACTCCCTTATCGACCGGAGCTGGGATGAGATCCTAAACGTTATAGGCAGCAAAGTCGCGGAACATCGTATAGAAGGAACAGAAACGGCGAGCGCTATAAAGCTCGAAAACCTGGAACGGGCTTTGGAAAAGGTCTTACAGAGCGGCTCCCTGGTGGTGCGTACCGAGGGAGCACCCGAAGTTAGCAGGCCGGCCGTGGCGGAAGCCGCGGAGGCGCCTAAGGCCCGTGAGGCCGCTCCTTTGGAAGCGCGCCGGGAGGGCCTCGGCCAACCGGTAGAAGTCGAGGATGTCGAAGATCTCGAAGAGGCCGAACCGATAGAAGAGGTAGAGTTCGTCGAGGAGCTCGAAGAGTTCGAGGAGATTGAGGAGTCCGCCCATTCGGAAACGACCGAGAGAACCGCCGCGCCGCCGGAGGCCGAAGCGGTTGAAGAAGACGAAGCGGTTGAAGAAGTCGAGGAAGTCGAGGAAGTCGAGCCGGTTGAAGAACTCCCCGAGGGGGGTGAAAGTCTCGAGATCGAGGAGCTCGACCGATCTCAGGAGGAGAGTGCCGAAGAGCTTGCCGAAGCGGAACCTATCGAGTACGTGGAAGAAGAACCCGAGGAGTTGGAGGAATTTGAGGAGCTGGAAGAGGTAGTTCTCGAGACCGCGGAAGCCGAGGAGGGAAGGACCTTCACGGCTGCTAAACCGGAGGAGCTTGGTGATTTCGAGGAGCCGGAACCTGTAGAGGTCGAAGACATTCCCGAAGAGAGTCCGGAGCAATTCGAAGAACCGGAAGAGGAGATCCCGGAAAAGCCCGAAGAGGTAGTAGAAGAACCGCCGTACGAGGAGGTTCACCCCGAGGAAATAGAAGAAGCCGAAGAGTACGTCGATACGGAAGTCCCCGAAGAGGTAGAACCGGCCCGGGAAGAGGAGGAAGTGGAAGATGTCGAGGAGATCGACGAGGAGTACGATGAAGTCGAAGAGCTCGTGCCGCTTCCCGATTTCTATGTGACCGGCCGTAGTGAGGAAAATCTCGAGGAACTCGAGACTCCGGAAATGAGCGACGAAACGGAGGAAATTGTCCTCGAACGGGTTTCAGGAGGATACTCTTTCTTCGGAAACTACGGCGACGGATTTTACGGTACTTCGGGGAGGGCGGATTGGAAGATGCAGGGAGGAGAATTTTCAGAGCTCGAGGAGCTCGATGAGGGTGATGAGATCGGAAAGATCGAAGAGATCGAAGAGATCGAAGAGGCGGAAGAAGTAACCCCCGAGGATGTAGAATCGGAACTTCCGGCCTTGATAAAGAAGGGGTTAATCGAGATCATGTCTATCGATGATATACTCGGCAAGCTCGACAACCTCGATAGGGCGGTCGAGCTCCAGGAGGGGGTGTTTACAATAACCGAAAAGGTATTCGAAACCCCGAGTGGGGATATACGGGACGAAAACCTCAAGAACCTCGCTGATGAAGTTCTCGGCGAGGAGGAAGAGCAAACGGCACCTCCCGACACCTATGAAGAGGAACTTTCGATCAAGGATGATTCTTCTATAGGAGAGCTCTTCTCCTACTCAGATGTCGAGCTTCCCGTCGAGTTCGGAGAACTCGTCGAAGAGGAGGAGTCCCGTGAAGCTATAAGCGAACGGCGGGAGTTTTGTCTTCAGCATGAGGGTTTCAACCTGGATATTTTTATCCGGTATCAGTCTCTCTCCCAGCAATCCGGACCGATCAAAAGTCTCCTCTTCCTCTCGAGACACTTCGGCGCCTTGTTCGGAGCTGTACTCGGCCCGAAGGGAAACGAGATGCTTCCGGAGCTCACCATCGGACTCGATGCCGACAGCATCTCTTCACTCCGCTTGGATTCGCAGGGGGATCTGGCCCGCTTGATCCTCGACGAGAGGAATCTCTCGCTGGTAAAGATTTCCCGGATAAATAACCCGAAATACAAACCGGCCGTCTCCGAGAACGATCGGCGTTACCTCTCATCCCTTTTCCTTATACCCGGAATATTCGATGAAAAACCGATGATTCTTCTGCTCGGCATTAAATCTGATACTCTGGGGTTAGACAGACTCGTCGAGCAATTGATCGAGACATGTTGATATCACACAGATATCCTTCGGCTTGACAAATTACAAAATCCGTATATAATTGCATGAATATTGTTAGTGGGGGAAGTATATGACTGTATGGTTAACGATTATACTTTCTCTCGCTGGTTTGGTTCTAGGTTGGATTATCAGATGGCTTTATGCCAGATTTCAACTATCGTCATCAGAGCAGAAAGCAGAGCGGATAAAACAGGATGCGATCAAGGAGGCGGAAGCAAAGAAGCGTGAAGTCCTCCTTGAAACAAAAGACCAGCTCATACAGGAGCGGAATGAACAGGAGCAGGAATTTAGGGAGCGGAGAAACGAACTCCAGCGATTTGAACGCCGTTTACTGCAGAAGGAAGAAAACCTAGAGAATAAAACGACGGGGCTTGAAAAGCAAGCACAGATGTTGTCAGACCGTGAGGGGAAGCTTTTAGAAAAAGAAGAATATTTGGTCCGTGAAGAAGAGCGTTGGACCCTGGAGCTGGAAAAGCTCGCGGGAATTACCGGTGAAGAGGCAAAGGCGCTCATTATTTCGTCTATGGAGGATGAGGCCAAGCATGATGCTCAGGTCATCATCAATAAGATCGAACAGGAGGCTAAAACAAGCGCCGAGAAACGAGCTCGGGACATTTTAGTAACCACAATTCAGAGAATCGCCACGGACATCAGTTCGGAAGTTACTATCACCACGGTGGATCTTCCGAACGACGAAATGAAGGGGCGGATCATAGGCCGGGAGGGACGGAACATCCGAACTCTCGAGACCCTTACCGGGGTAGATATTATAATAGACGATACCCCGGAAGCTGTGGTTATTTCCTGCTTCGATCCTGTCCGGAAGGAGCTGGCCCGGCTGAGTCTGGAACGGCTCATCGCCGACGGGAGAATCCACCCCGCCCGGATCGAAGAGGTGGTCCACAAGGTTTCCAAGGAGATCAATCAGACCATCTACGACGAGGGCGAAAAGGTCGCCTTCGATCTCGGAATCCACAACATGAGTGAAGAGGGAATCCGCGCATTAGGCCGGCTCCACTTTCGAACGAGCTACGGGCAGAATGTGCTCAACCACTCTAAGGAGGTGGCGGTTCTCGCGGGAATGCTGGCCTCCGAGATCGGCGCCGAGAAGGATATCGCCAAGCGGGCGGCCCTGCTCCACGATATCGGTAAGGGGATCGAGACCGACGGAGACGGCAACCATGCCGAGGTCGGAGCGGAGATGGCCAAGAAGATGGGTGAGGATCCCCGGATCATCAACGCCATCATCTCACACCACAACGATATCGAGCCTAATTGCGTGGAATCGATCATCGTGCAGATAGCCGATGCGATATCAGCATCGAGACCGGGAGCGCGAAGGGAGACACTGGATAACTACATCAAGCGTCTCGAAAACTTAGAGACCATTGCGGAGAGCTTCGACGGTGTGGACAAGGCGTATGCCATTCAGGCCGGACGGGAGCTCCGGATTATGGTGAATAACGATAAGGTGAACGACAACGGTTCCCGGGAACTTGCCAAAGATATCGCTCGAAAGATCGAGAGCGACCTCAGGTATCCGGGACGCATCAAGGTCACTATTATCCGTGAAACTCGCGTCGTAGAATATGCCAAGTGATGTAATAAAGGCCCTGTTCTTGGGTGACGTTATAGGTCAGTCGGGGAGCAGGGCTCTTTTTGTCCATCTGCCCACCCTAAAAAAAGAGTACGCCGCCGGTTTAGTGGTAGTCAACTGCGAGAATGCCGAGAACGGTTTCGGTATAACCCCCGAGACGGCCAACCGCCTCTTTGCATCCGGTGCCGATGTGCTTACCTCGGGTAACCATATCTGGCAAAAGCGGGAAATTCTCGATATGCTTGAAACCGACGACAGGTTTCTCCGGCCCGCGAATTATCCCGGGGGGGTCGCCGGAAAGGGATACGGGGTATACCAATGCGGATCAGGGAAGCTCGGAGTCGTCAACCTCTTGGGACGAGTCAGGCTTTCGAACGTAAGTTGTCCCTTCCGGGCCGGGCGGGACATTCTGAAAGCTATCCGGAAAGAGACAAACTGTATACTCATCGATTTCCATGCCGAGGATCCTGAGGAGAAAGAGGCCCTGGCCTGGTACTTAGACGGGAAGATGTCCCTATTCGTCGGGACCCACACCCACGTCCAGACCGCCGACGAGCGGATTCTTCCCAAAGGATCGGCGTATATCACCGACGCGGGGATGGTGGGACCTAAGAACAGCGTCATCGGATTCGATCCGGAGACCGCCGTTATGCGTTCCCTGACAATGATGCCCATAAAAATGCAGGTGTCCGAAGGGCCCGCGGTCATAGAAGGGGTTTTTGCCGAAATCGACGCCGAATCGGGAAAGGCGTATCGGATCGAGCGAATCCGGCTGCACTCCGACATCTGAGACCCATGGGAACCAACAGGGTACGGCTTTTAGACCTCCTTTTGTCGAAGTTTCCCGAAACCGGTAAAAAAGAGCTTAACTCCATGATCGTGTGCGGAGAGGTCTACGTAGACGGTGAACGAATCAGGGACCCCAAGCACATGGCCGACCCGGGTGCCGAGATTACGATAAGCCGATCCGCCTACGTGTCCCGGGGCGGGAAGAAGCTGGAATACGCCCTCGAGACGTGGGATCTTCCGATGAAGGGCAAGATCTTCCTCGATGCGGGATCGTCCACAGGGGGTTTCACCGACTGTCTGCTGAAGCACGGCGCGAAGGCGGTCCATTCGGTGGATGTCGGGTACAATCAGATTGCGTACACTCTTCGCCGGGATTCCCGGGTCATTCTCCACGAGCGGACCAACCTCATGGATCTCACGGAGTTATGTCCCGTCCCCCATGCCGCCGTCGCCGACCTCTCATTTCGCTCCATTGTGGGTGCGGCGGCGAAGCTCCTCGGGCTGACCCGGGAAGGGTGGGCGATAGTGCTCATCAAACCCCAGTTCGAGTTAGCCGCGGGGTCTCAGAATACGGCGACAGATTTCGGCGGTGTGGTAGATGAGCCCGAAAGACTCGCAGATATCCTCGAAGAAACCTTAGCCGCTCTCGAATTACGGAATATCGCTGTAGCGGGGCTCCTGGAGAGCCCGATCCGGGGTCGTAAGGGAAACCGGGAGTTCTTGGCTCACATCGGCCGGGACCCGGCGGGGGGCATTCCCGGAAAACCCTCAACGACCCCAGCCGATGTGATCGAGGGGCTCCGTAGGGAAGCGTGCCGGTAAGGGTGATTAGAAGGAGTTTCGCGTCAGGGGCTGTCCGATAAAAACCCCTTCCCCGCCGAGGTAATCGTACCGTTTCCCCTCGATGAGGATTTGGACGCTCGAAACGGTGGTGAATTCTGTAGCGGTGTAGACGATCTGTTTGAGCTGGGCCTCGTATCCTTCTCTCCCTAAAGAATTGAACCGGAATGCATCGTTGAAGCTGATGAAGGCGATCCCGTCGTCGACCCGGACCGATAGAATTTCAGATTCCTCGGGGATAAGGGATATGAGCTCCCTGTTGAGTTCCGAGGGGAGCATCCCCGACAAGAGGGCCTTCAACGTCTCGGTCAGAGGGCTGTCGATGAATCGCACCGACCTGACGACCGGTTGAAGGGCTATACTTCCCGCTTCGTCCACATCGATGAAGTAGAGTTTGGCGTTTCTCACTTTAGATTCGGTTTCGGGGGATGGGAGCTCTTCCGCGGCCGCTATTCTCTCTCCCC
>JBKHAJ010000033.1:0-18804 GCA_046542935.1 Spirochaetia bacterium
GATCGACGAAATCGACAAGCTCGGTGTTTCCTACCAGGGAGATCCTTCCTCGGCCCTGCTCGAGGTCCTAGACCCCGAGCAGAACGTGACTTTCCGGGACCACTACCTGGACCTCCCCTTCGACGTCTCCAACATCCTCTTTATCACCACCGCGAACACCCTCGATACGATTCCGAGGCCGCTGTTGGACCGGATGGAGGTAATCCGCCTCTCCGGCTATATCGAAGAGGAAAAGATAGCCATCGCCAAGAAGTACCTTATTCCCAAATCCTTAGATCGGGCGGGATTGAAGAAATCCCAGGTCAAGTTCCAGATGTCCGCCCTCAGGGGCATAGCCGAGAGCTATGCGAGGGAAGCGGGAATGCGGAACTACGAAAAATCCTTGGACCGTATCAACCGGAAAATCGCGAAAAAGCTCGTAACCGAGGACGCCGAACCGCCTTTCACAATTACCCGGGAAGAATTGAACGATTATCTCGGCAAGCCGGTCTTCCGGGACGAAGTTGCCAAGCAGATTACCCGTCCCGGGATGGCGGTAGGGCTCGCATGGACCCAGATGGGAGGGGATACGCTGATTATCGAGGCGGTGGAGAACCCCGCAAAGGAGGGTTTCAAGATAACCGGACAGATGGGAGATGTCATGCAGGAGAGCGCCGGCATCGCCTACACCTTCATACGGCACATCTCCGGCGATTTCGGAGTGGACAAGGAGTTCTTTGAAAAACACATGATCCACCTCCACATTCCCGAAGGTGCGACGCCTAAGGACGGCCCCTCCGCGGGCATAACCATGGCGAGCTCTCTCCTCTCCCTCGCCACCGGCCGGATGATCAAAAAGCGGCTCGCCATGACCGGGGAGCTCTCTCTCGTGGGGAACGTTCTTCCCATAGGGGGACTCAAGGAAAAGACTATTGCCGCGAAAAGGAACAATATCCGTGATATAATTATCCCCGAAGGTAATGTTCGGGACTTAGAAGACATTCCTGAAAAGGTAAAGAAGGGACTCCGCTTCCATCCCGTCAAGACCATGAACGAAGTAACGGAGCTGATCTTTTGACACGTACATTCCGACTACGCCCTGCACTCTTCGCCCTGTCCGTTCTCATCATCGGGACCCTCGTATCGTGCCCGGCAAGGGACACAGCCGGAGGAAACACTGAACCTCCGGAACAGTCTGCGCGCGCAGAATTAGCTGAACTGACCGCGGCTCTCCCTCAAACTATCCGTAAGAGAATCACCTCCGATCCGCGGAATTTTCTCGAAGCCCTCGCCCCGGTCCTCGATAAGGATCCCGATTTTTTGCGCCTCGTGGACAAGGAGCATCCTCTAGAGCCCAATTACGAGCCGGACGACCTCGTCTCCCTCGACGATACCGGCCTGAGCGTGAGCAGGCCCGGACACGAGCTGAGAGGGGCGATCCTTACCGATCTTCACCGGATGGACGAAGCCGCCCGAAAAGAGGGTATTACGTTGCTCATCTCTTCGGCCTACCGCTCTTATTCTTATCAAGAATCGTTATTTGAACGGCATGTTGAAGCGATGGGAAGGAAGGAGGCCTCGAGGGTGTCCGCCGAGCCCGGAAAATCACAGCACCAGCTCGGAACCACCATCGATTTCGGGAGTATCACCCCCGAATATGCGGACACCCCCGCCGGTAAATGGCTCGGAAAGAACGCTTGGAGGTACGGCTTTTCCCTCTCCTATCCCGAAGGAATGGAGGCCGAAACGGGATATATGCACGAATGCTGGCACTTCCGCTACATAACCCCCGAGGCAGCCCGTCTCGAAAGACTCTACTTCGACGGTATCCAGCAGTACATGCTCGAGTTTCTCCACGAGAACCGTGAAACCCTCGAGAGCACGGCCGTGTTCCCGTCTCAGGCCGCCGAATAAATCCATGGAGCTCCTTTCCCCGGCGGGCAACATCGAAAAACTCACATACGCCTACGAATACGGCGCCGACGCCGCCTACATCGGGCTTAACCGCTTTTCCTTGAGGGCAAAGGCGGACAATTTCGCGCCGGAGGACGCGGCTCGAACAGCCTCCGTAAAGGGGGATAAAAAGCTCTACGGGGCACTCAACATATATTTCCATCCGGCTGATCTCAAGCATATCGAGGGGTCCCTGGATCTCCTCCGCCCTTTTCCCTTCGACGCCTTCATCGTGAGCGATATCGGCTTGATCCCCCTCCTTCGGCGGGAGTTTCCGGAAGTCAGGCTCCACTTGAGCACCCAGGCCAACTGCGTCAACGCCGAGGCGGCTAAGCTCTACCGGGATATGGGTTTTTCCCGGATCATTCTGGGAAGAGAGCTTGCTCTCACCGAGATCGAAGAGATACGGAAGGGAGTCGGAGACGGTTTAGAGCTCGAGTGCTTTGTTCACGGAGCAATGTGCCTCGCCTATTCGGGGAGGTGTTTTTTGAGCGCCTACATGGCCGGAAGATCGGGGAACAAAGGAGACTGCGCCCATGCCTGCAGGTGGAACTACCGTCCCTTAGTGATCGAGGAAATGGAACGCCCGGGGGAGTACTATCCCCTGATCGAAGCTGAAGGTTTTACCACCCTGTTGAGCTCGAAGGACCTCTGCATGATAGATCATCTTCGGGAGATGAGAGACGCCGGAATCGACTCGGTCAAAATCGAAGGGAGGATGAAGTCGATCTACTATACCGCCGTCGTCACCCGGGCCTACCGGAAGATGATCGACGCCGAGGTTTTCGGTCTCGATGTGCCCGGGCTCGAGGCGTATCGACGGGAGCTCTTCTCGGTGAGCCACCGGGAGTACTCCACGGGTTTCTACTTCGGCCGGGAAGAGATCTCCGTCCCCACCGAAAGCTCTTACCACAGAGAGTATATCCTCTTAGGCTCCCTGGGGAAGCGAGCTAAAGACGGAAGCTTTTCTCTCGATGTCCGGAACAGTATCCGTACCGGGGAGAGTATCGAGTACCTAGGCCCCGATGTCGTCGGAATCGAAGACTCCTCGTTCCGGCTCTACGATGCCGAAGGCAACCGTGTCGAGGCCGCCCATCACGGGAAACCCTTTTTTCTGGAAACCAAGGCCCCCGTGCAACCCGGGTACATCCTTCGCCGGCGAATGTGATCTTCCGGCGATCCCCCATTTTTGTTTATGTTTCTACCTGATTTTCCGTACCGCCCCGAGATCGGCGGAAGTCGCGAAGGCGGCGTACATCTCGAGGGTTTTGGAAACTGTCCGGTTCCGTCCGGAGGGTGAAAAACCGTTCTTCCCCTTCGCTCTTTCGGCCCGAAAGCGCGCTTCGAGCTCCTCCTTCGTCACGTCCAGATCGATCTTTCGGGCGGGAATGTCTATGACGATGGTATCTCCGGTCTTCACCAGAGCGACGGCCCCCTCGGCGGCGGCCTCGGGGCTTACGTGGCCGATAGACAGCCCCGAGGTCCCTCCGGAAAACCGCCCGTCGGTAATGAGTGCGCAGTTCTTGTCGATATGCCGCGACTTGAGATACGAGGTCGGGTAGAGCATCTCCTGCATTCCGGGCCCCCCTTTAGGCCCTTCATATCGGATAATGACGACCTCCCCTTCCTCGACCTCGCCGGCGAGGATTCCCTCGCAGGCCTGCTCCTGGGAATCGTAGACCCTGGCCGTGCCTTTGAAATTCAGTATCGACGGGTCGACGCCGGCGGTCTTGACGATACACCCCTTTTCGGCGATGTTACCGAAGAGAACGGCAAGCCCCCCTTCCGGGTAATAGGCATGCTCGACGCTTCGGATACATCCCCCTTTCCGATCGGTATCGAGCTCGTCGTAGCGTGTATCTTGGGACGCAAAGCTTAAATTTCTTCCTTTCCGCCCGGGTGCGCTCCGGTACAGGTTCAGGGCTTCTTCGGTTACGCTCTCCCGGCCGAGGTGATAGCGGTCGAGGGCCTCCCTTAGGTTGAGCCCGTCGACCCTGCTCACATCGGTCTCGAGAAGCCCCGCGCGATCGAGCTCGCCTAAAATAGAGTGGATCCCTCCGGCCCGGTTCACGTCCTCCACGTGGTACGGGCTGCTCGGAGCTACTTTACATATGTTAGGGACCTCACGCGAGAGTCTATCTATATCATGGAGGGTGAAATCGACCTCCGCCTCCTGGGCCGCCGCGAGAAGGTGCAGCACGGTGTTCGTAGACCCCCCCATAGCGATATCCAAAGACATGGCGTTCATAAAGGCGTCCCTCGACGCAATGCCGCGGGGAAGAACCGAACCGTCCCCGTCCCGATAATAGGCATACGCCATATCGACTATGCGTGCAGCCGCATCGATGAATAGTTTCTTTCTGTTTGCATGGGTGGCCAAAACCGTACCGTTTCCCGGAAGGGCCATACCGAGAGCCTCATTGAGACAATTCATGGAGTTGGCGGTGAACATTCCCGAGCAGCATCCGCAGGTCGGACAGGCGGCCTCCTCCACCGCGGCGATCTCGGCGTCGCTCACCGAGTTGTCGGCACCCATCACCATGGCGTCGACCAAGTCGTAGGACTTATCCTTTACTCGTCCCGCTTCCATAGGTCCTCCGGAGACGAAGATAGTAGGGATATTCAGGCGCATCGCCGCTAAGAGCATCCCGGGGGTCACCTTATCGCAGTTACTGATGCACACCAGGGCGTCTATGCAGTGAGCGTTGCTCATGTATTCGAGACTGTCGGCTATGAGTTCCCTGGAAGGAAGCGAGTAGAGCATACCCTCGTGACCCATAGCGATCCCGTCGTCTATTGCAATGCTGTTGAACTCGGCGGCAAAGCATCCCCGCTCTTCGATAAGGCGTTTCATCATCTGGCCGACTTCATGAAGATGGACATGGCCGGGAACGAGCTGGGTAAAGGAGTTGGCGATTCCGATAATCGGCTTTCCGAACTGTTCCCGTTTCATACCGTTGGCGAGCCACAAGCTCCGGGCTCCCGCCATTCTCCGTCCTTCCAGGGATTTCGCGCTGCGCAGGGTGTTCTTCATTTCACTCTCCTCTTTCGGTTAGACAAGGGTATCCTTTTTTTTGGTTCTATACAAGAATAGCGATGAAAGGCGAGGGAAGGACGAGGGAGAAAGGAGCTCGGTTTACTTTTTTTCACCGCGGAGCTACTATTTCTACAGTACAGAAGACTGCTAGGAGGAATGACGATGATTGTTCGAGGAATCCGGGTCGTGGTAAAAGAGAGTGCCGTCGATGATTTCAAGCTGGCCACGGCGGCCAATCACGAGGGGTCGATCCGGGAGCCGGGGGTCTTACGGTTCGATTTTCTCCAGTCCGCCGACGATCCCACGGTATTCTTCCTCTATGAAGCCTACTCCGACGAAGCGGCGGCGCAGGCCCATAAGGAAACCCCTCATTACAGGGCCTGGAAAGGGGCCGTCGAGGCTATGATGGCCGAGCCGAGGAGTTCGGTAACCTATATTCCGTTGGCCCCTGAAAAGCCCTCGGGGTGGCGCTCGGACTCTTAGGGAGCGCTTTGGAGAAGTCCCTGTATGATGAGCTCCACGGCGTCGTCTTCATCGAGCCCCCGGGCCATGAGGGTCTGGAGCTGCTTCGAATCGACCGATCCGATGGCAGCTTCGTGGGTAACATGGGCCTTGGGATGATTGACCTGAACCACGGGGACGGCCTTGGCCACCGCCTCGTCCTGGACGATCTCCTTGCAGTCCACATGGCCTGTCGCGTAGGGAGCATCCGCAGAAAGATCGTTGTAGATTTCGGCTCTGGACTTGTCCCTGAGGGCGATGTGGGAAACAAGCACCCCCCGGGAATGCTCACCTAAAAGCTTTCCCGCTTCTCGAATCTTTATAAAGTCGTCGTGGGTTGCTCTGATCCGCGCCCGCATCTCCATAACCGAATTCGCGGCGCACTCTGTTTCGTAGTCGATGTCCATGTATCCGACCCGGCCTTTTAAAAGTTCGAACTCGGTCGAAAAAGCAGCCCCTTCCGCAAGATAGATCTTTGCCTTAGGGACCACCCGGATCCCCCCGTGCTCACCGTGGACATGCCTTTCGAAATACTTGTAGGATCCCCCTTCTTCGACCCGGATTACGGCGTTCATGATGTGCTGAATATCCCGGGCGTTGGGAAAGGTGCAGTGAGCCAAGAACTGTCCCTTGGCCCCTTTCTCGACGAGGATATCCATATCGATTTTCTGAATGCCGTTTTCCGGGATCATCCCGAAGCATAGATACACCGGGTTTTCGAGAACGGTCCCCGCCCTGAGTACCATCCGAGCGGATATTCCCTCCTCCTTCTCTTCGACATCAATTTCAAGACCCTCGACGAGGGAAGATCGTAAGACCTCGTTCCCGTGGATCTCGATGTGAGCGGTATTTTTGTCGAAATGACTGTGCATGCGGATAGAGGATAAAAGCTCGTCGAGGAGTTTCTTGTCGCTCATTGGTTTGCCTCTAACTCACCCTCGAAGGGAGCGTTCTTGTGGGTACAGGGAATACATTTCCCCTCGAAGTAGGCGCGCATCTTTTCCACGGACCCCTTGTCCACAAGCTGCCCGTGACAGAGAAGGAAGGCATGGTCCGCCTGCTCTAAGACTTTGAGACTGTGTGTTATGAGGAGCACCGTTACCCCCCGGCGTTTGAGCTCATGAATAACCTCGAAGATATACTCTATTGCCTCGGTATCGATCCCCGAATCGGGCTCGTCCATGAGGACCAGCTCCGGCTCCATGACCAGAATCGAAGCGACCTCGATACGCTTCCGTTCCCCCCCGCTCAGGGTCTTGTCCACCGCCCGGGTCCTGTACCGGTCGGGATCGAGGCCGACCATGTCCAGAGCGCTGTCGACGGCGGATTCGTCCTTGTCCTTCGCCGCGGCGAGGAGAAAGGTCTGTACCGGAATACCGACGAACCGAGCGGGTTCCTGCCACGCCAGGGTAATTCCCCTTTGAGCGCGTTCATGGACCGTCTTGTCGTTTAAGGGCTCGCCGTCGAAAAAAATCTTCCCGTGGTGGTTCCGATATTCCGGAAGCCCCATAATCGTCTGGGCGAGGGTCGATTTTCCCGCGCCGTTCGGTCCGACCAGCGCATGTACATGACCTCCCCAGAAATCGATGCTCAAATCATTGAGAATCCTCTGGCCCCCCAAATCGAGGGATATATTTTCCAGTTCCAACTGTCCCATTACGTCCTCTCTTTCTCTTTCATGAGCCGTTCCGCGAGCATATCCATGTAGTACCGCCCCTCGACCCTCTCACGCCCGATCCCCAGGTCGTCGAGACGCCGGAGGAGCCTTTCCCGGACCGCTTTCCGCTCTTCCGTGGAAATGGTTTCGTCGGTTAGCTTTTCTATCTCCACGAACCAGCCGAGTTTCTTGACGTGGCTGAGCTCGACGGTGAGGTCGTTGTCGCGATACACCCTGCTCGTCTTGACTTTTTCGATGTACTCGTTGCAGCCCAGATCTCGTATGAACTTTATAAATTTTTCCCTGTCGGAGACGGTAAATTCGGTTTCCTCGTTCACCTCGACCCCGTCATGCACGGTTTTGGCCTTGAGGGTGACGATCTGACTATCTCCCTGGGAACGCAGGCGAAAAAACCTGTCTCCTAAGGGAAATCTGAAGTAGGTATCGTACTTGGAATACTCTCCCACGGGGGTAAACAGTTTGTCGAACCTGTCTCGGATCTCGTCGGGATCGTCTATCCAGCATTTTACCTCTATCTCCAGGGCCATAACTTATCTCGGTAAATTCACGAAAAAGCGAGGACACTCGGATCGTAATCCTCCGGAGGCTCGAAACCCAAGAGCTCCATACAGGTCGCCGCGAGAGAGCTTATCCCGAGCCCTTCCTCGAGCTTCTTGTCGTACTCCAATTTTTCCTTCCTCTTACCCTCCGGATCGACGATGATACAAGGCACGGGGTTGAGGGAATGGGCGGTTTTCGCCTGAGGCGTTCCGTCCTCCTTCATTTTGACCTCCCCGGTTTTCTTGTCGTGTTCGAACATATCGTCGGAGTTTCCATGGTCCGCGCTGACCACCATGATTCCTCCGGCTTTTTTTACCGCCCGGTAGAGACGCCCTAAGGCGATGTCCAAGGCCTCAATGGCGCAGATAACCGCCTGATATATTCCGGTATGCCCCACCATATCACCGTTGGGGAAGTTTATGCGGATAAAGTCGTAGCCGCCCGATTCGATCGCCTCGATAACCCGATCGGTTATCTCCGCGCTCTTCATCCAGGGACGCTGTTCAAAGGGAACCCGGTCGGAGGGAATCTCGATGTAGTCCTCCAGCTCGTCGTTGTACTTCCCGAGCTTGTTACCGTTATAGAAATACGTTACGTGGCCGTATTTCTGAGTCTCGCTCAACGCGAGACTCTTTACTCCCGAGGCGGCGAGATACTCCCCCATGGTCCTGTCGATCGAAGGAGGAGAGACCAGGTACTGTTTCGGAATGTGGAGGTCGCCGTCGTATTCCATCATCCCCGCGTATTCGACATCGGGTCTGCCGCGGCGGTCGAACTTATCGAAGTCCTCCGCTTCGAAAGCCTCGGTAATCTCGAGGGCCCTGTCACCCCGGAAGTTGAAGAAGACGACACTGTCTCCGTCGGTAATAGGACCCACCGGCTTCCCCTCGTCGGCAATGACAAAGGGAGGAAGATCCTGATCGATTGCTTCGGTTTCCGAACGCAGGGTTTCCACCGCTTCCCGGGCGTTCGGAAAATAACGTCCCTCTCCTTTCACATGGGTCTTCCATCCCAGCTCGACCATGCCCCAATCGGCGCCGTAGCGGTCCATGGTTACCTTCATGCGCCCGCCGCCCGAAGCAATGCGGTAATCGGTTTTCTCATCGTTTAAATCGGAGAGAAACTCTTCGAAGGGATCTATATATTCCAGGGCGGAGGTTTCACCGACGTCTCTTCCGTCCAAGAGAATATGGATGCGGGCCTTCGCCACCCCCGCTTCTTTCGCTTTCTCGAGCATCGCCCGGAGGTGCCCCACATTACTGTGGACGTTGCCGTCGGAGAAGAGCCCGAGAAAATGGAGGGTTGTATTTTTGTCGAGGACGTTGTTGATGAGTTTCTTCCAGGTCTCTTCCTCGAACATCTCGCCGCTCTCGATGGCCTGATTGACCCGTTTCGCTCCTTGAGCGAATACCCTGCCGCACCCTATGGCATTGTGACCGACCTCGCTGTTTCCCATATCGTCATCGGACGGAAGTCCCACCGCGGTCCCATGGGCCTTGAGCCTGGTATTGGGGTAGTTTCGGTGCAGATAATCAAGGGTTACGGTGTAGGCTTCGGCGACTCCGTCGCCTTCGGTATATTTTCCATATCCCACCCCGTCCATGAGGACTAGAAGTACCGGTCCTCTTCGGGGGGTAAATCGGTTGTTTTTCGAGAGGGGTTCTACCATGCGTGCTTCCTTATGTCGCTTAACTGTGTTCTTCACACTAAAGAATTATACCGTTTCAGTCAACGTGCAGAAGTTAGAGGCTCCCCCGCCGAGATTAAAGAAAAGTGAGGCATCCTTTTTTTTACATTTTTGGGCGGTGAGGGACTTGAACCCCCGACATCCTGCTTGTAAGGCAGGCGCTCTCCCAACTGAGCTAACCACCCGTAAGTCCGCGCAATTTATCACACCTGATCGCCGTGTGTCAACTGTATCGATATCTCACTGTATCGATATCTCACCTATTTCAGTAACCCTTATCCCGGTCGAAGACCGCCATATCGGTAAATATTACCTGTCCGGTCTCCGGATCGAAGTACCCGAGCTCAACGACAAAGATGGCCCCGGGGTCAGTAAGGGGCAGCGAAAATTTTCCCGATGTATCGATTCGAGGAACCATGGTCTTGCCTTTAGAAGAAACGACCGGCGGATCTTTGCCGAAGTACCCGCCGGAGAGGATGGGAGCACCTCTCCCCGGCTCCAAGGCGAGGTCCGTGTAGAGGGAGATGACGAAGGTCACCGCCGCGTACACCTTTCCATCCCTCTTGACTATTCCGGCCCCCGCCCGGGTCCAATCCGGACCGAGGATAACCTCACGGTGCCGGGGGCTTTCGAGCCACACGGTGAAGATGGAATCGGGATCGGGGCCCCGTCCGAGAATCTCCCCGGCGGCCAAGCCCGTGCCCCCCGCGTCCCGGTATCGACGGTCGGCGGTATTCCCCGACCTGTCCACATGGGAAAAGGGAGCGCCCGAGGCTAGATCCTCGGCATATTCACGGGCCGCCTTGGCCGCCGGGTCCGACGGCGCTAACGCCGCAAGACCCTCCTCGGACCTGATACGGTTGATCCGCCCGAGGAGAACCGCCGCCTGTCCTTCCTCCGCCGGCGCGGGAACAGATGCCCCTATGAGGAAAGTAAGAAGTAAAGACAAAGTTGCGTATGCGTTCCGCTTCATATCGATTTAATAATAGCAAAAAAGAGCCCACTTTTCAAAATAAAACCGTGTATGATAGTATTGCAGGCGAAGGATTTTATCGAAGTATGGCAAACAAACCGATGCGCAACATAGGTATAATGGCTCACATAGACGCCGGGAAGACAACCACCACTGAACGGATCCTCTTCTATACCGGCAAGTCGCATAGAATCGGCGAAGTCGATCACGGCGAAGCGATCATGGATTGGATGGAGCAGGAGCAGAACCGTGGGATTACCATCACCTCCGCCGCGACAACCTGTTTCTGGAAAGATACCCATATCAATATCATCGACACCCCGGGGCATGTCGATTTTACCGCGGAGGTCGAACGGTCTCTGCGCGTTCTCGACGGTGCTATAGCAATCTTCTGTGCAGTCGGCGGGGTCGAGCCCCAATCGGAGACGGTATGGCATCAGGCCGACCGGTACGAAGTTCCCCGGCTGGCCTACGTGAACAAGATGGACCGCATCGGAGCGAACTTTTATTCCGTTGTGGAGGAAATCCGAACCAAGCTCGCCGCTAACCCCGTTCCCTTGCAGCTCCCTATCGGTAACGAGTCCGATTTCGAAGGAGTCATAGATCTTATCGAGATGCGGGAACTGCAGTGGGACCCCGAGAATTACGGGAGCAAGATGTTCACCGTCGAGATACCCGAAGACCGCCGCGCGGAGGCCGAGGAATGGCGGCAGAAGATGCTCGATGAGCTCTCCGCCTACTCCGACGATATGACCGAGCTCTATTTAGAGGGCAAAGAAATTCCCGTCGATCTCATCCGTAAGGTGCTCCGGGAGCGGACTATAAGCCGGGAAATCGTCCCGGTCTTAGTCGGGGCCTCGCTGAAGAATATGGGGGTCCAACCGTTGTTAGACGCTGTTACCTTCTACCTCCCCGCTCCCTCCGATCTCCCCCCGATCCCGGCCCACAGCCCCAAGAACGATGAAGAAATCCTCGTGGAGAGGAGCATCGACGGCCCTCCGCTGGGATTGGTCTTCAAAATCCAGCACGATCGGGAGGCGGGCCCTATGAGCTTTATCCGGGTTTACAGCGGCTCCTTCAAGACGAACAGCGCCTATTTCAACATCGATAAAAAAAAGAAAGAGCGTTTCAACAGGCTCTTGAGGATGCACTCGAACCGTTACGAAAAACTCGAGAGTTTAGACGCCGGGGACATCGCGGTAGTAATAGGTCTCAAGTTTTCTCAGACCGGAGATACCCTGGGCTCGGAGGGAAAGCAGGTGCTCTTCGAACCGATGTCCTTTCCGGAACCGGTTATTTCGGTAGCCGTAGAGCCGCGGACCCTCTCCGACATGGACAAGCTCAGGGAAGTCTTCGAGCAGCTTAAAAAGGAAGACCCCACCTTCGTCATGAAGGAAGACGAGGAAACCGGACAGCTGATTATCTCCGGTATGGGTGAGCTGCACCTGGACGTTCTGATGACCCGGGTCACCGATGATTTCAAGGTGCCCGCGAAGATTGGAAATCCCCAGGTTACCTACCGGGAATCGATCACGAAAGAGGTAACCCACATCGAGAAGTTCCACAAGGTCGTTGCGGGCAAGGAAAACACCGCCGAAATCACCCTGCACATCCGGCCTCTCTCCCGGGGAACGGGAACCCATTTCGAATCGGGGCTCGGGAAAGACCGCCTCCCGGAAGAGCTCGTCGAAGCGGTCCGCCGAGGCGTCGAAGGGGCTTTTACATCGGGGATTCGCTACGGCTATCCCGCCTACGACATCGGCGTTGTCCTCGAAGACGCAAAGTATAATGTGAACACCTCAACCGCTTTCGCCTTCGAGGCGGCCGGGTCCCTCGGATTCGACGCGGCATGCCGAAAAGCTGACCCGGTACTCTTGGAGCCTATCGTGCATATCGATATTATGACCCCCGCGGAGTTCATGGGGGATGTCATCAATAACCTCACCTCCAAGGGGGGAATGGTTGTAAGCATAGAGAGCAAGCCCGCGGTAGAGCACATCCGTGCCGAGGCCCCTCTAAGAAACCTCTTCGGATATTCCACGTCCCTGAGAAGCATCACCCAGGGCCGGGGAACTTTCGCGATAGAGTTTTCTCATTTCGCACCGAAGGAGGAGTAGGACCGGTCCGAGATTTTCCATCCGAGATTTTCCATATTGACAACTCATATCTGGGAATATATAGTAGTAAAACTTCAAACAATTCAAAATCAGGAGTACCTATGAGTTTCACCACAGAAAATATTCGGAATTTTGCTGTAGCTGGCCATGTGGGTACCGGAAAAACCTCTTTGGTGGAAAATATCCTCTTTACCGGCGGAGCTATCGGCAAGCCGGAGCGGGTGGACTCCGGTAAAACCGTAAGCGATTACACGGAAGAAGAAATCGAACGGAGCATCTCCATCCACACAAGCCTTTCGAATATCGAATGGCAGGACAAGAAGATCAACATCTTAGACACTCCGGGTTCCTCCGATTTCGCGGGGGAGGTCGTCTCCGCACTCCGCAGCTCGGAATCGTGTCTGGTAGCCATAGACGCTACTTCCGGCGTACAGATCGAGACAATCAAGATCTGGCGGCGCCTTGATTCGCGGGACATGCCCAGGCTCGTTTTTATCAGTAAGATGGACAAGGAAAGGGCCGATTTCGCCGCGGCCTTCAAAGATTTGGGAGAGAAGTTCGAAAAGACCTTCGTCCCGGTCACCATACCCTACGGCGATGCCGCCGATTTCAAGGGTGTCGTCAATCTTATCGAAAACACCTACTATCCTGTTCCCGAGAAGAACCAGAAAGAAAAGAAAGCCGAAATCCCCGCGGAAATGAACGATATAATCGAGGAGTACCGCCTGACTTTGATCGAATCCGCCGCAGAGGGTGACGACAAGCTCATGGAAAAGTACTTCGAAGAGGAGACCCTCACCCCCGACGAAATCCGTGAAGGCCTGACCAAGGGACTCGAATCGAACAAACTCGTTCCCGTCTTCTGCGGCGCCGCGGAGTCGTGCTCGGGCATCACTTCGCTCCTGAATTTCATCGCCAACGCGGCGCCGAGTCCGGCGAAAAAAGTGGAGAAGGCTGCCGACGCGGAGGGTAACGAAAGCGAAGTACCTATCAAGGCCGAGGATCCCCTGTCGGCGTTCGTCTTCAAGACCAGTATCGACCAGTTCTCCGGGAAGCTCAGCTTCATCAAGGTCGTATCGGGCAGTCTGACTCCCGACTCCGACCTGTTTAATCCCCGGGAGGACAAGAAAGAGCGGGTTTCCAAACTCTATACCGCCCTAGGTAAGAAGCTCGTGGAGGTCGGCGGTATAGAATGCGGCGACATAGGGATTCTCGCCAAGGTCGGAGCGGTAGAGACCAACGATACCCTCTGCGCTCCGGACAGGGTCCTGAAATTCGAACCCCTCAAGCTCCCCCACCCGGTCCACTCGATTACCGTGAGCGCGGCGAGTAAGAAGGATGAGGACAAACTGAATCAGGCACTCCAGAAGGCCGCCGCCGAGGATTTGACCTTCCGGGTAGAATACAACACCGAAACCAAAGAGACGGTCATCTCCGGTATGGGTGAACTCCAGATCAATATGATCTTAGACCGGATCAAAGATAACCAGAAAGTCGACATCGAAACCAAGGTTCCCCAGGTAGCCTATCGGGAAACAATCCAAAAGCCCTCCGATGCCGAGTATACACACAAGAAGCAGTCCGGCGGCCACGGTCAGTACGGGCGGGTGGTCATCAAGATTCGCCCTCTCGAGCGGGGCGAGTACTATGAATTTTCCAACGAAATCAAGGGAGGCTCCGTCTCCAAGGGATACATCCCCGGGGTCGAAAAGGGTCTTCACGAAGCGATGGAAGAAGGAGTGCTTGCCGGCTACCCAGTAGTAGACGTGGGCATAAGCCTTGTCGACGGGAAAGAGCATCCGGTGGACAGCTCCGAAATGTCGTTCAAGCTCGCAGCGAAGGGAGCCTTGAAGGCCGCCATGGAGAAGGCTTCTCCGGTCCTTCTAGAACCGGTCATGAACTTGAGTGTTTTTACCGACGAAGAGTACCTCGGAGACGTGCTCTCCGACATGAGCTCCCGCCGGGGCAGGGTCATGGGACAGGAGCCTATCGGCGGAGGCATCATGGAAGTCGACGCCCAAGTACCCCAGGCGGAGCTCCTCCGTTATGCCATCGACCTCAAATCGATAACTTCCGGAACCGCGAGCTTCGAAATGCAGTTTGATCATTACGAACCGATCTCCGGTAAGATCGCCGAAGCGGTCATCCAGGCGGCCGAACAGGCCAGGGCGAAAGAAGAGTAACGAGGGAGCCGCGCATTTATTTCCTCTACCGTTTTTCGTAGAGGAGCTCGAATATGGAATGCCGCTTTTCTAAACCCTTTTCTTCGAATCGGGTAACGGGTCTCCACTCCTGAGGAGGAGCGAACCGGTCGAATCTATTCGTAAGGGACCGCTCCGCCTCGAATAGTTCCAGCGCGTGGAGGGCGTAGTCCTCCCAGTCGGTAACGAAGTACACATATCCCGACTCCTCGAGCTTCGCAGTGAGGATCTGAAGGAATTCCGGCTGAATGAGCCGTCGTTTATGATGTTTCTTCTTCGGCCATGGGTCGGGAAAGAAGATATGGACCCCGCGGAGGCTCGCCTCCGGGACCCTCCGGCGGAGGATCTCCTCCCCGTCCCCTTCGATTACCCGGACATTCTCTAAACCCCGTTCCTCTATAATACTCAAGAGATTTCCGATACCCGCCTTGAAGACCTCTATACCTAGGTAGTTGAGTCCCACGTTGGCCTCCGCGATTCGGGCTGTGGCGGCCCCGTTACCGAAACCGATCTCCAGGACTACCGGATTGTCGTTACCGAAGAGCTCCCGAAAATCGATGACCCTTTCCGATGGGCGAATACCGTACACATCCCGGAGGTTCTCGTAACCCCGCTGCTGCCGTCTGCTCATTCGCCCGCCCCTCAATACGTAGGTACGGACCGACCGGTTCCGGGTATTGAGACGGGAACCCGAATTATCTTTCACAATGTTTTTTATCTCCTCGAAATTCCTGTTTTTCCCAGCTATACGAGGGCTGATAATTTTTCACGTATAAATTCCGATTTTTCCTTGAGGCCGATCAACTCGGTCTTGATAAGCAGAACATTAGGCCTCTTGGGATCGAGCTTAAGGAAATCCCCCCCTTCGTGGATAAGCCGTAATATTTTGTCCACATTTATTTCGGAGACCCGGGCGAAGGCAACCTCCAGGGTCCCCCGGCGCTCTTTGAGGCTCTCGATATAGAGCTTCCGGCAGAGCACCCGGATTTCCGCGAGGCTGAGTAAGCTCTGCACCTCCACAGGCATGGGGCCGAACCTATCCTCCACCTCGGTCATAACGCCGCCGAGCTCTTCCTCTTCCTGAATGGAAGCGATCCGCTTGTAGACCTCCATCTTTTCCTCGGGCTCGCTTATATAGCTCTCGGGAATGTAGCCGCTGTAATCGAGCTCCAGGTAGACCTCCCTCTCCTTCTCGATCTCCTCCTGTGAGAGCTCGGCCAAGGCCTCGTCGAGAAGCCTGATATACATATCGAATCCGACCGCGAGAATATCCCCATGCTGCTGCCTTCCCAAGAGATTTCCGGCCCCCCGGACCTCTAAGTCCTTCATGGCAATCTTGAATCCGGACCCAAGCTCGGTGTACTCGGAAAGGATCTTCAGCCGCTTCATGGCCACCTCGTTCAAAACCCTATCGGAGGGATACAGAAGATAGGCGTACGCGGGCCTATCCGCACGCCCCACTCTTCCGCGAAGCTGATAGAGCTGGGACAGACCGTACATATCCGCCCTGTCTATTATAATGGTATTGACGTTGGGGATGTCGATTCCGTTCTCGATTATCGTCGTGGAAACGAGGACCTGGGAGCCCCCGTGGATGAAGCGGTGCATAATTTCTTCGAGCTGGGATGAGCCCATCTGACCGTGTGCCGCATCGATCATGGCCTCGGGGACGAGCTTCTGAAGAAATATTCTTACGTTGTCGAGGGTTTCTACCCGGTTATGGAGATAAAAGACCTGGCCGCCCCGGATGAGCTCTCTGCGGATTGCGTCCGCTACGGAGTCTTCGTTGAACTCCTGGATGTAGGTCTCGATGGGAAGACGGTTCCTCGGAGGTGTGCGAAGGAGCGACATGTCCCGGATCTTCAACAACGACATATGGAGGGTCCGGGGGATGGGAGTAGCGGTCATAGTCATGCAATCGATCGAGGTCTTGAGTTCCTTTAACCTCTCCTTGTCCTTGACCCCGAACCGCTGCTCCTCGTCGATGACGATAAGACCCAGATTTTTGAAACGTACATCTCTCTGGAGGACCCGGTGGGTGCCGATCAATATATCGATTTCCCCCTTTTCCGTCCGACCGACGATCTTCTTCTGTTCCGCCTTGGAAACGAACCGGGAAAGCATCGCGATCTGCACGGGGAAGTGCTCGAACCGCTCCGAAAAGTTCTCGAAGTGCTGCTCCGCAAGAATTGTTGTAGGGGCCAGGAAGACCACCTGCTTCCCTCCGGTGACCGCTTTGAAGGCGGCCCGCATGGCTACTTCGGTCTTCCCGTATCCCACGTCGCCGCAGATAAGCCGGTCCATCGGCCGGGGCGACTCCATGTCCTCCTTGACCTCCCGGATACAGGTCAGCTGGTCCTCGGTCTCCTCGTAGGGAAAGGCGGCCTCGAACTCCATCTGCCAATCGGTATCGGGAGGAAAGGCGTATCCGGCGGCGGCCTTCCGCCGTGAATACAGCTTGATCAGCATCCCGGCGAGCTCTTCCACCGACTTTCTGACCTTTACCTTCCGGTTTTCCCAGGTCTTTCCCCCGATGCGGTCGAGCCGCGGACTGGCCCCCTCGCTGCCGATGTACTTCTGAATGAGATTCACCTGCTCGATGGGGATAAAGATAGTTTCCTCGTCGGCGTAGCGGACCTGAATGTAGTCTCTCTCGGTTCCGGCCGCCTTGATTCTTTCGATACCTAAGAACCGGCCGATCCCGTAATTTATGTGGACCACGTAATCTCCGGGATTGAGCTCGACGAAGGTGTCGATGGCCCGGCTCTTGGCCTGTTTGACCGATTTGGGGATCCTCCGGCGTCTCCCGAAGATCTCGTTCTCCTGAATGACGGCGATCTTTAAGTCGGGAATCGAGAATCCCGAACTGAGCCGCCCGGTGACCACTTCCACGGGATGATCTTTGAGAAGGTGTTTGATACGTTCGGCCTGGGTTTCCGATTCGGAGAAAACCCACAGCGAGTAATCGAGACCGATCAGATTATCGAGCTCTTCTTTGAGATACCGGATGTTCCCGAAGAAGGAACGGGGACCGTCTATGGGCATACGGATGGTCCGTTTCTCGATTTCCGGGCTTTTAATGACCTGCTGCACTACCCGTTTCTCGATGCCTCCGGCGACCTCCGGGTAATCCAAGAATATATTCTTCGGACTCAGAGTTTCGATTCCGCGGAACTCCGATTTGTCGTAGATGTCGCTATACTCCTTTGCCAGGACCTGAGCGGAGGAATCGAGCCTTTCGGTATCGGGGAGCCAGAGAAAAGTCCTTTTCCCGGCGTAATCGAACAACGAGGCCCGTTCATCGAAAACAAGAGGATAGTGGATTTCCTCATGAACCCCCTCTCCCTCTTCGATATATTTTTCCCGAACGTCCGCGGAGGTCCGTCCGTCGCCTGTTTCGACATCATCCGGGACCTTGCTCCACAGGATTTCCCGTGCCGGATAGAGGGTAACGCTTTCCAAGTCCTATTCGGTGAATTGAGTGCTCGGATCGAACGTACGTATATGCTCGACGGTATCGAACTCGAAGACGATTCGAAATGGGCGCTCCTCCCCGGTCAGATAAACATCAAGGACCTCACCACGGAGCGCGAATTCACCGGGAACAGTCACCTTGGGTACCCGCAAGTACCCGTAATCGGCGAGGCTGCCGCCTATTCCCTCGGGATCGAATTCGTCCCCCGCGGAAATGCGGATAAGGGAGGATTCGATAAACTCCTTCGGCGGCAGGGGATAGATAAGATTCCTGACCGAAGTAACATATATCCCCTCCCGGCCGGAGATGAGCCCCGCAAGACAGTGCATCCTGGCGCCTAATATCGATGCGTGAATTCGGGCCCCCTGGTAGGGGATTACATCGAGCCAGGGAAAGTGATAGATATCGTCACTGAAGAGTTCGAGATCCCCCGCAAACTCCTCCGACTCTTTTTCGGTGGGAAACACGATGAATAGAGTTCCCCCCACCGTCCGATGTACATTCGCGGTAACCAGGGCGAGTGAGGAGCGTTCGGGCCCCGAGAGATGGACGGGAAAGTTCCCCTGGGAAATTTCTTCAATTATTTTTTTGTACGGCTTATATTTACGTATCTGTTCTGATATAGTTTTTAGGAATAATGTTATCATTCAAATTACCGACAAT
>JBKHAJ010000298.1:0-3486 GCA_046542935.1 Spirochaetia bacterium
CTGAACGGGGTCAAGAGGTTCATAACCAACGGCTGCGGAAAGATCGGCCTAGTCCTTGCCCGGAGCGAAGAGTCCGGCTCGGGAGCTAGGGGATTGAGCTTCTTCCTCTACGAGCGGGACGAACACATGCAGATCCGCCGCATCGAAGACAAGCTCGGCATCCACGGCTCGCCGACCTGCGAGCTCCAGTTCAATAACGCCCCGGCCTACTTAGTCGGAGAGCGGAAGCGGGGACTTACCAAGTATACCATGTGGCTTATGAACAGCGCCCGGCTGGGTATTGCGGCCCAGGCTTTAGGGATCGCCGAGGCGGCCTACCGGGAGGCGGACAAGTACGCCGAAGAACGGATCCAGTTCGGAAAACCGGTCAAGGAGTTTCCCGCGGTCTTCGAGATGCTCACCGAGATGCGTCTGAACATCGAAGCGGGACGGACCCTGATGTACGAAACCGCCCGGATAGTGGACCTTAAGGAGGGGCTCGAGCACATGTCCGAGCTCCACGAGGACCGGAAGTCGGAGTTCAGGTCGGACCTCAAGAACTACACCCGCCTCGCCTCGATGCTGACCCCTATGACCAAGATGTTCAACACCGAAATGGCCAACAAGACCGCCTACGACGCAATCCAGATCCACGGCGGTACCGGGTACATGCGGGACTTCAACGTGGAGAGGCACTATCGGGACGCCCGTATTACCAATATCTACGAGGGGACCACCCAGCTCCAGGTCGTCGCGGCCATAAACGGAGTTACCTCGGGGACCGCCGCCGCCCTCCTCGACGAGTACGACTCGGAGGACACCTCCCACGCCGAGGAGCTCGTCGCCGTTGTTCGGAAGGCCCGGAACCTCTTCGAAAAGGCCCTAGTCCATACCAAGGGGATGGAAGATACCCAGTTCGTCGACTATCACTCCCGGCGGATCGTGGAGACGGCAATCGATCTCATCCAGAGCTACCTCCTTATCCGGGACGCCCGACACTCCGAACGGAAGAAAAAACTCGCCGAGACTTTCATTAAGCGGATGCGCACCCGGGTGGAAGAGCGATCCAACTTCATAACCGGAGAGGATTCGACCCTGCTCAAAAACTATCAGGCGATTCTCGCCGAAGAGGCTTAAACACATATAGACACACGGCCCCTCCTGCTGGGAGGGGCTTTTCATATATCCTTATTTTTATATCCGACGTGATATAGTGGATCCCGGATGTATCCGAGACGACGTACCCGGCGCCGCCCGGTCAAAAAGTACACCATCGCCCACCTCCTCGAGCAGCAGCCGAAAAGCCTTCGAAAGAATCCCGACTACAAGCTCATGCTCAGTCACCTCCACAGTTCCCCGAAACTCAAAAATCTCCGAATGACCCGAAGGTGCTACTCCCTTCTCCTTCACGGAAAGATCACCGAAGAAAACCTCGTCCACTTCTACCGCACATACCGGCTGCCGAAGGACCCCTTCTTTCCCCTCTACTTCAAGATAAAGAGAGAGTATCTCGCGAAACAGCGCAGCAGAAGGGAGGAGAAGCTGCGCTTCATCGCGGGAGAAATGCGCTCCCTTCCCGAACCCTATCTCGGGTTCGTACGCTATCTCGCCCGGTTCGAACAGGGCGTAAACCGCGCCGGGAAAAATCCCGTCTGGGACGAGTACATCTTTCCGAAAACCAAGAAGCTCGCCCGGGCATACCGTGAATACGGACGTGAGGAGTGGCTTTCAGTCGTCCAAGGATATCTAAAGGCCATGAGAGGCCGCTACAGGAAGGTAAGCGATCTCACCGCGGATCGGCTCTTAGCCTGGTTCATCCTCGAATGCGCTCCGGAAGACCCCCGAAATCCCCCGGACCGGCAGGCGATTATCCGCAGTTACCGGCGGCTCTCCAAGGTCCACCATCCGGACCGGGGAGGAGACGAGGCCCGTTTCGTGGCTCTGAAATGGGCCAGGGATTTATTGTCTTCAGTTTAAAATAATCTTTGGAGATCCTCGAGAATCGAGGTATAATACCGCCGGTATGAAAAAGATAAACCTCGAGGAAAAGTTCGGACTCTTTTCGGATCAGTGGTCGCCACGGGTCATCGCCGAGCTGAACGATTATCACGTGAAAATTGCCCGTATTCAGGGAGATTTCACCTGGCACACCCACGACGACACCGACGAAATGTTCGTGGTCGTCGAAGGAAGTTTGAGAATGGACTATGAGAACGGCGCCGTCTTTGTGGAATCGGGAGAACTGGTCATAGTCCCGAAGGGCACCGCCCACAAACCCTATGCCGAAGAGGAGGCGAAAATCATGCTCATAGAACCCGGGGGGACCTCGAATACCGGCGGCAAGAAAGATTCCTTTACCCGCGAACAGATCGAGTGGATATAAAATGAAACTCCTCATCCTCGGAGGAAGCCCTCGAAAAGGGGGAAACACCGCCTTCACGCTCGATCTCCTCGAGGATTTTCTCGGGAAAGAACACGAAATCGAAAGCCTACAGTTAGCCGATCTGGACATACGTCCCTGCCGGGGATGCCGTGCCTGCTTCGACCGGGGCGAGGATGCATGTCCCGCGAAGGACGACCTCCTGGGCCTCCACGAAAAGATCCTGGCGGCGGACTGCGTTATCCTCTCGAGTCCGGTTTATGTAAACGACGTCAGCGGGACGGTAAAGACCCTCATCGACCGTCTTGCCTTTGTGTGTCACCGTCCGCAGTACTGGACCACCCCCTTCTATCTCCTGTCCACCACCGGAGGAACCCCCCTCAAGCATACCCTTAGGACCCTTCAAACGGCGGTGATCAGCTGGGGAGCGCCCCTTATCGGCTCATCCGGATACGTAACCGGAGCCCGGTCATCGAGGGAGGAGATAGAAATGCGTCACGGAAAACGGCTCCGGACAGCCGCGGGCCGGATAACTCGATATCTGGCCGGACGGAAAGCCGACTCCCCGAGCTTCCTGGCACTTCTCGTCTTCGCGGTACAGCAGGCATCGTGGAAGAAAGAGCTCGATAAGACCGGATACGATTCCGCCGACGGCAGGTATTGGTTGGGAGGGGGACTCCTGGATCGAAAAACAACCTACTTTGCCGGACACAAGGCGGGGAGAATCAAGACTGCCCTCGCCCGGGGAGCGGGTAAACTGATCAGCTTTTTTTTAACATAACCGAACCGCCTGGCGAAAAAACTAGACCGCCGCGAGCAAGTCGCCCCGGCGGGTATTGGAGGCAGAATGATTCAGGTATTCATCGAAGCGGAGGCCGGCTCGCCGGACAAGAACGTCTACGACGAGCACACCTTCGAGCATCTCGGGGTCAAGCGGGCGTGCCGGGAGTTTCCCTATCCCTACGGTTTCATCCCCGGAACCGTCACCGATGATGGGGAAGCGGTGGATTGCTACATTATAACCCGCACACCCCTGACCGCGGGGACCCTCGTGGACTGCGAGCCGGCGGGACTCCTCGAGCTCTTCGAAGGGGACGAAACGGACCACAAGGCGATAGCTGTCCTTC
>JBKHAJ010000299.1:0-3476 GCA_046542935.1 Spirochaetia bacterium
CGGATGGACCTCCGCGTAGGCGATGCTCGTTCCCGTGATTCCCACCCGGAGGATCATAGTCTCCTCTCCATAGAGGGTCTCTTCCATCCCGGGAAAGATGAAGTTTCCTAAGGAGTAGGCGATGATGCTTCCCCGGTACACCTCCATCGGCTGGAGGACGTGGGGATGGGACCCTATGACGAGGTCGGCCCCATCGTCGACGAAAGAGCGGTAGAGGGCGACCTGATCGGGAGAAGGGAGGCTTTGCCACTCGTGTCCGCCGTGGACCATTACGATATCGAAGCTTTCTTCGGTACAGACCCCTGCGAGGATCTCTGCGGCGGTTTCGGGGGAATCGGCCCAGAGTATCCCCGGTTTATCCGTACCTGCCCGGGCGGTGCGGCTGCCGTCGAAACCGTTGGCTTCCCGGGGGTATGCCCCCGCCGAGAGGATGCGGATAGGGGTTTCGCCCCGTACAATCTCGACCGCCTTCCGTGCCTCCTCCTCGTTTCTCCCCGCGCCGGAAGTGAGAATTCCGGCGGCGTCAAGGGCCTCGAGAGTTTCGAGGAACCCGTCGGTTCCGTAGTCGAAGCAGTGATTGTTCGTCAGCGACAGATAATCGAACCCCGCCTCCCGGAGGGGAATCAAAACCTCCGGGGGACTCCTGAAGTTGTAGGATTTGGCGATCCGCTTTCCCGCCTTCGAGATTACCGTCTCCAGGTTGCCCAGGGTAATATCGGCTCCTTGCAGGAGGGGAAGGGTATCGGAAAAGATCCGCTCGATACCGTCGTCGAAGCCGGTCAGGGTCCAATCGACGCCGCGCCCCGGCATGATGTCTCCCACCGCGGCTATCCAAACAGGAGGCGCCGGGGGTTCCGGTGTGGGAATGCCCTCCATCCATCGGCCGAGTCTCTCGAATGTTCCGGGGGACTCACCGGGTTCGCCCTTGAGCTCGGCTACTACCCCCCGGTAGAGGGGATAGTCCGGATCACCCGGATACCTTCCCTCTACACTCATGCCCTTTCCGGGCGGGCGGACCGATCCATAGGGAAGGAGGGGGTATCCGCCGCTTTTAGCATCGGCGGTGCCGATGTCTTGTACCGGGTCGAGGAGTTTGGTTACCGGTACATATGCGTTTATCCCGAGGAGGGCGGTATTCTTCCGCTCCGCGAGCTCCACGATTCCGCTCAAGGTAGCGAAGCCGGTCCGGGAAAGGATGAGCCGTGCCTTCGGGGCATTCTCCACCGCGTTACCTCGGCCTTCCGGACCCTTACCGCCGGTGCCGCCGTTGTCGGAAACGAGGACGAGATCGATTCCCTCCGGGAGGGGATAGGCCGCGAGGGTCCTCTCCCAGGCCGCTTCGAGGCCCGTTTCGAGGAAGACCTCCGCGCGGGGCGGGGGCAGTTCCGCCTCGCTTCGGCACCCGAAGGCGGACAGGAGAAGTACCGGGACGGCAAGGAAGAGGAGGGGAGACGGCCTCACAGCTTTTCCCCCTCTTCGGCGGATAGGATCTCTTCGGCGGTTACATCCACGGATTTCGCCCCGGCCGCCGCATCGAGAAAGGCATAGATGTAGCCTTCGACTCCGCGGTTCCCCTCCCCGCCGGGTCCGGAGGTCTCCTCGGGTCTTCCGAAAAGGGCCGTTATGACTTCGGTTACGCGGATCGTATCGAGGGGGCGTGCCGGAAAATATCCCTCCTTGGAATTGGATACAGGGAGAAGGAGTTCCGCGGTAATCAGGCGGGCGGCCAGTTTTTCGATTTCTTCTTCGGCGGTGGAGAGCTCCCGTGAACACTCCGCCAATGTCGCCGGGCCCTCTCCCCGGCGGAAGCTGCGGGCGACGAACAGGAACAGCTCCATCCCCCCAACAACGGAGTCGTAGGGGAGGTGATGTCCCCGGAGGGGGTACACCACCGGTTTCCTCCGGTGCTGATAGACGAAGGCCGTTTCCAGGGAAAAGAGTGTTATAGTCCAGACCACGTACAGCCAGAGGAGAAGAATGGGCACGGCCGCGAGGGATCCGTAGATGACCGAAACACGCATGACCGAGCTGGTCCAGTAAATGAAGAGGATCCTCGAGACCTCCCACAGCACCGTCCCGGTAACCGCTCCGGCCAGGGCGGCTGAAAACTGAACTTTACCGCTGGGAACGAGGAAGATAAGAACCAGGAAGACACCGCAGGTAAAGACCTGGGAAAGAACCTCCAAAATTATCTGAGGAGCTTCGGATATCCCCATTACGGCGGTGAGACTGATACCGGCTCCGAGAAGGAGGCTGCCCAGTACCATGACCGTAATATACGAGGTAAAACGGGCAAGGAAGGGCTTCCGGTACCTACATCCCCACACCGTATTGAAGACCCTGCTTACGGCATTGAAGAGAAGAACCGAGGTCACGATGAAGAAAATGAGGCCCGGCAACCCCAGAGAGCGGGCGTTCTCGATAAAGGTCCTAAGTCCCAGGGCAATCTCTTCACCGGCGGCGGGGAAGATCCGCACAATGATGGTCTCCTGCATCCGGCTGTAGAACGACTCGAAGGCCCCGGAGGCGGTAAATACCGAGAAAACCACCGCGCTCAGGGGCACCAGGGCCAAGAGGCTTATGAAGCTCAACCCCGCGGCGCGCATCGGGCAGTGGTCGTGAATAAAGTGGGTCATCAGGGTACGCATCGACTGAGCGGATTTCACCGCGAGATCCTTGAGTTCCATTCATCCTAATATCACCATGTTTTATTGAATAAAGCAATATTTATCCGTATGATGGGGAGCATGAATCGAGATAATCTCTTCTCCTCGCTTAAGGAGCTTCGGGTGTACATGGTGGGGATCAAGGGGACCGGCATGGCGGCCTTAGCGGAGCTCATCTTCAAGAAGGGCGGGATTGTCTCCGGGTCCGACACGGAGGAGAAATTCTACACCGACGAGGTCCTCGGGTCACTCGGAATTTCCGTGATCGAAGGTTTTTCCCGAACGAATCTTCCCGAGGATGTCGATCTGGTCGTTCACTCCGCGGCCTATTCACCGGACATCCATCCGGAGCTTCTCGCCGCCCGGGAACGGGGACTTCCTGTTTATGCATATCCGAAAGCCTTGGGGTTGGTCTCCCGTCTCTCCCCGTCGACCGCGGTAGCCGGGGTCCACGGTAAGACGACGACAACAGCCCTCATAGGGACCCTGGTGCAGCGCATGGGACTTCCCGTTTCGGTCTTAGTCGGTTCCGCGGTCCCCGTTCTGGGGGGAGGATCGGTGTACGTGGGGGGGGACGATCATTTTGTTGCGGAGACCTGCGAATACCGCAGACACTTCATGGACTTTTCGCCGAAGAGGATTATTCTTACGTCGGTGGAGCCGGACCATCTCGATTACTACTCCGGATACGAGGACATTGTAGAGGCTTTTGTCGATTTCATTATGATCCTTCCGGAGAATGGGGAGTGCATATACTGCGTGGACGACCCCGGGACCCGGGACGTAGTCGCCCGGGTCCGGCACCGCCTC
>JBKHAJ010000300.1:0-3472 GCA_046542935.1 Spirochaetia bacterium
TAAATTGATCTTTCCGGGAGACTTCGCATGGGGGACGGCGACCGCCTCCTACCAGATCGAGGGGTATCCGCTTGCCGACGGTGCGGCTCCCTCTATCTGGCACGAGTTCAGTCATAAGCCGGGGAATACTCATAACGGTGATACCGGCGACGTCGCCTGCGATCACTATCACCGATACCCCGAAGATATCGGGCACATGAAAAATCTCGGCATCGGCGTTTACCGCTTTTCCGCGGCGTGGCCGAGGATCGTTTCTGAGCCGGGGAAGATCAACCGTAAGGGGATCGATTTCTACAGCCGTCTGACCGACGCCCTTCTCGAAGCGGGTATCGAGCCGATGTGCACCCTCTTTCACTGGGACGCACCGGTATGGCTCGAGGAGATCGGAGGATTTACCTCCCGGGAATCGGTGGATCACTTCCTCCTCTACGCCGAGACCATGTTCACGTATTTAGGCGATCGGATAAAGCGGTGGATAAGCATCAACGAGCCGATGGTGTTCACCGTCAACGGCTACCATACGGGGGAGTTTGCGCCGGGACACAAGTTCGATATAAACGGCCTTTTCCGGGCAGCCCATTTTCTCCTCCTCGCTCACGCGGAATCGGTCAGGATGTGCAGGGATGAAGTAAAAGGGGGCTCCCTGGGAATTGCAGAGGCCCAGATTTATATATCACCCTACCGGGAAGGAAATGAACGGGACATCCGGGTCGCTTTGACTATGGATGCGATCGTGAACCGGCTCTATATCGATCCTATATTTCGGGGTGTTTACCCCGAGCTTGTATTGGGGAGTGCGGAAAAACGGCTTCCCGAAGGGTGGGACAAGGACCTGTCCCGTATGAAAGAGCCCGGTGATTTCGTCGGGATCAACTATTATATGAGACGCAGTTACAAGTACGCCTGGTACATGCCCCTGACTCATGCCGTGCTGAAAGATACCCCGGGGGCCGAGCGTAGCGAGATGTGGGAGGTCTATCCCGAGGGGCTCTACCTGCTGTTGAAGCGTCTCAAAGAGGAGTACGGGAACCCGCCGTGCTGGATAACCGAGAACGGGTATCCCCTCCCGGAGGAGGACGGCCCGGTTCTCGACGACGAGCCGCGGATCGGGTATCTGGAGAGGCATATCGCACAGGTACACCGGGCCCTTGCCGAAGGAGTGGATGTGAGAGGGTATCTGGCGTGGTCGCTGACGGACAATTTCGAGTGGAACCTGGGTAACCGGATGCGGTTCGGCCTCATACGGACCGACTTCGAGACCCTCGAGCGCTCCTGGAAGCGGAGCGCCTACTGGTACAGGGACCTCGTCTCGTCGGGGAGGCTCGTGGAAGGAGAGCGGCCGCGGGAACCTGTCGGAGGTGCCTCATGAGTCTCCTTCCCGCAACGCTGATTATCGCCGCATTGGTCCAAGTCTCCTGTCAGATCTTCAAGTTAGTCTATTATTCGATCAAGGACCGGAAGCTCGAGATCGGCTATTTTACCGCCACGGGGGGCATTCCGAGCTCCCACTCGGCTTTCGTGTCGGCCCTCTCGGTGACGGTGGGAATAAGAAACGGATTTACCTCCGATATTTTCGCGGTCAGCGCCGTATTCTCGATCATCGTCATGTACGATGCCCTTCGGCTACGCGGGGTCGTTCAACAACAATCGAAGCTCTTGAACCGGCTGACCTCGAAATATCACCCGGAGGAGTACGAGAACCTCAGGGAAATGGTAGGACACACGCCCGTGGAAATCGCCGCCGGGGTCCTTGTGGGCGGGTCGGTAAGCTCGGTGCTGTCGCTGTGGGTATTCTAGTTACGTGAATCAGAAGGTCTCGTAGTGCAGGATTTTCTCGACATCAAGCTTTACCCGGACCCGGGCGACGTACCGGCCCTCGTCTAAGAAAATCCGGGGCGCCTCGAGGAGAAGGACCCTCCCTTCGATCCGTTTCGGCTTGTTGAACTCACGCTTTCTCAAATAATTCCGTACCGCCTCTTTGACGGCCTCTCCGACCGCTGTGAGCCGTCCCGGTGATCCTTCGAGAAAGTAATCGGCCGAGCCGGCGCCCGTGGACGAGGGGAGGGTATTGGTCATCCACCGTTCGATTCGGGACCGTTGGAATTCTTCGAGGTGGTAGCGGACGAGTACCGTCAGGATATCGTTCCTAATGTCCGCTTCCCGGACCCGGAGGTTCCTGTCTCCCCGGATGATCCGTGCTATCGGCTCGAGGATAAACTCCTCCTCCACGGTGCGTGCCCGGTCTAAGGGGGTGTAGGCGAAGGTGAAGCCGTAGATCTGCCCGGAGACGAGGTACCGAACCTCTTCGAGGAGCTCCTCCACTGCCCGATCTTTTACCTCTTGGAGTTCTTCGGGGGTGGTCGTCAGGTCGAGGCTGCGGGTGAAAAGGGGGTCGAGAATCGTCCGGTATTCTCCCGTAAGGTCCGACGGGGCGGTATCCAGGGCCCACCCGTGAGAGGCGAGGCAGGCGAGAAAGATCGTGAGGATTATACTTTTCTTTCCGGGCATCTCTCGGTATCTACTAATATCTTCGGCTGCTGTCCATGAAGACCTTGATGGGATTTATTCCCTCCCGGATCAGGAAGTAGAGATAGCCGAAGCCGAAACCGGCCAGGTGAGTCAGGTGGGCCACTCCCGACCGGGCTGAGAAAAACTGAGAGAAAAGCTCGATAAGGGTATACCCGATGACCAGCACCGGAGCCCGGATGGGGATGATTCCGAAGAGAAAGATCCTCGCCTGGGGAAAGTACGTCGCGAAAGCCAAGAGGACCGCGAAAATAGCCCCGGAGGCGCCTAAGAGCCACACCTGGTACTGGCCGGTGAGGAGATAAACGACCAGTGAAAAGAGTCCCGCCAGGGTGCCGGTCCCCAGATAGTACAACAGAAACTCGGAGCTCCCCATGTGCCGTTCGATCTGGACTCCGAAAAAGAAGAGTCCGAGCATGTTGAAAAGAATGTGGGAGAGATTGGCGTGGGCGAACATATAGGTGAAAACCTGCCATATGTATCCCTGCCGGGTAACCAGCACCGGGTTCATGGAGAGAAAAGCCCGGCTGACCGGAGAAATGCTGCTTATTATGAATATCAGAACGTTGATCCCAATGAGGATAAATGCCGCATTGTAGTATTTATAGGTGAATCTTCGTCTCAAGATCGAATTATTGTTCATGTCCTAAAGGTACGGGCAAACAGTCCGGAGGGTCAAGCCGCTTCGATTTATCCCGACCGTTTGAAGGCCGAGATCATGGACAAGAGACACTCCCGGGCTTCGGAGGAACGCCCCGTTCCGGCGGAAAATACTGTCTGAAAAGCAGCTTCGGCTTCCTCGAGCATCTCCAGGGCCCGTTTTCGGGCCGCGGCAATACTTCCGGAAGTCTCCATCAGGGAAATCCCCTCTTCCACGGCCCGGTCCCGTGTACCACCTGAGCCTACCGCGGCCCGCCGGAATATATCGGTGATCAGTTCGATATCC
>JBKHAJ010000301.1:0-3459 GCA_046542935.1 Spirochaetia bacterium
CCGGGAGATAATCGAGGAGTACTGCGCCGAGGGACTCGACGAGCGCGGCTTCTACATAGTCGGTCCGGACCCGATGAGTAAGGCGGTCCTCGGGGCCCTAAAAGAGATGGGCGTGAAGGACAACCGAATCCATATCGAAGTGTTCCGCTTCGTCGATTGAGAGGAGATGTATATGCGACTAAAGAAAGCAAAGTGGACGACGGCGGCGGTCATCTTCGTCCTATTAGCGGTGGCCGTGATCTTGGCGTATGTCAGGGTGATGTAGGATGCCGGCGGTCGGAGCCGAACCGGCACGGGCTGTGAAGCCCGCCAAAAATGTATTGATATATGTATAAAATATGTATATAATTAGATTGTGGAAGTGGAATGGGATCCAACGAAAGCAAAAACCAATTTTCAAAAACATGGAATCCATTTTGCCGATGCTGAAATGGTTTTATTTGATCCCAATTCACTATCAATGGAGGATATAGAAGCTAAAGGAGAACAACGTTTCATTGCACTAGGTTATGATGCTGTTGAACGTCTTATAGTTGTGGTATACACATATCGCGGGGAAAATATCAGGATTATTTCTGCCCGCACTGCGACGAAAAGAGAGACAAAGACTTATGAAGAAAGAATATGATTTTAATAAAGCAAAACGGGGATCCGTCGTAACTCCAAAAGGGAAAACGCGTATTACAATTTATCTCGATGATGATGTTATTGAGGAATTCCGAAATCGTTCTGATATATTCGGGAAAGGGTATCAGACAATGATAAATGAAGCACTGCGGGAATATTTGGGGAAAGAACATCTGCCGGTGGACGAAGACACTCTTCGTCGAGTTATACGCGAAGAATTGAAGACTGTTGGGTAAATATCAGCAAATTAAAAATTTTGGACAATTCAACCGGGCCAATTGTTCCAATCTAAAAGGTTATTGAGAAGCGGGTTGGCGTTTTAACTCATGAGCAGTTGCGGGAAAATAAATTAAATTGCCGGCGGTCGGAGTCGAACCGACACGGGCTGTGAAGCCCACCAGATTTTGAGTCTGGCACGTCTACCAATTTCATCACGCCGGCTTGGGCTAACACTTTACACCGGAAGGAGGATGAAAGGCAATATGGA
This sequence comes from Spirochaetia bacterium, assembly GCA_046542935.1. GTDB lineage: Bacteria > Spirochaetota > Spirochaetia > SPDA01 > CAZSGZ01 > JBKHAJ01. Next base: position 1,115 of record JBKHAJ010000301.1, read on the forward strand.
CGGGAACTCCAATGAGGCTTGACGTTCCCCTCGAACTCAACCCCGGCGATCCCCTTTTTCCGGCGCGGCTTCTCTCCATCCCCGACCCGCCTGCGAGGCTCTACGTGGCCGGTGATCCCGCCGTCCTCGGAGTTCCGGGAATCGCCGTGATCGGGACCCGGTCCCCCTCCGCCTACGGCGAGGCGATGGGGACCCGGCTCAGCCGGACCGTTGCGAAGGCGGGATTATGCATCGTAAGCGGTCTCGCCGAGGGGTGCGACACCGCGGCCCACACCGTAGCGGTCAGGCTGGGGACTCCCACCGTCGCTATCCTCCCCGGCGGGACGGACCGGATCTTTCCCCCGGAGAACGAAGGCCTCGCCCGGGCAATCGTCGATTCCGGCGGCGCCGTCCTGTCCGAGTATCCTCCCGGAACCGACCCGGAGGAAGAGTACTTTGGAGCGCGGGACCGGCTGCAGAGCGGTTTGAGTTTAGGGGTTATCGTCATCGAGACCGATATCGAGAGCGGGACCCTTATTACCGTGGGGCACGCAAGAAGGCAGGGGCGACCCATTGCGGTTCTCGCAACCCATCCCCCGGAGTACCGGGAGTTGCCGAGCTTTCAGGGGAACAAACAGCTTCTCGACGACGGAGAGGTGTTCCCGATCCGGAATCTCGAGGAGGGGAAAGAGTGGTTGACCAAGTGGACCAGAATAGGTTAATATGGTCATGGAAAGAGCGATGGTATTCAATGTGTCCGAAGCAAAAGCGAAGTTGTCAAAACTCATCGATATGGCGTATCACGGGGAAGAGGTGGTAATCGCCAAAAATAACCTGCCCCTCGTCGAGTTGGTCCCGCACAAGCCTAAGGGGAAGAGAAAGCTCGGACTCCTCGAAGGCGAGTTTTCAGTGCCCGATGACTTCAACGAGGAAAGCGAAGAGATCAATGAGATGTTCTACGGTAAAGAGTGATGAACATCATCATTGATACGCACATTTTTCTCTATGCCCTTGTATCACCGGAAAAAATCGAATCTCACAAAAGGAACCGGCTTGAATCCCGGACAAACACCATTTATGTCAGCTCCGTCAGCGTCGCCGAGATAATGATAAAGACGAGTTTAGGCAAGCTCGATTTTCCCTTCGATCCGGTTGAAATGATCGAGCGAAGCGGATTCGAAGAGCTCGATTTTTCATCCCCGGCGGCTTGTCTCCTGAGAACCCTCCCTTTCCACCACCGTGATCCTTTCGATCGCATGCTGATTTCTCAAGCCCTCTATCATGATTATATGCTCATGAGTGATGACGAGAAGATAGCCGCCTACGACTGCACGGTCATCTGAAGTCTCTCTACCTGAAGACTCTCTCTAAAGAAGGATTATTCAAGCACCCCCAGCTCGATGAGGGCCCTGTCGAGATCGAAGATGATAAGCGGTTCCGTCTCCATGGCTCTAAAATATCTAAATAAGGATCGATTGTGAAGAGAAGCGGAACGACTCGGTTGATACGGAAGCCCCTTTCATCTTAGTATAAGAGAAAACCGACCCACTGGAGATTACCGTGAAGAACACCTCCGAATTGGCCGTTTTAGGCGATTTTTCGATGCCCGAAGATACCCTGGTCATCCATCCCAACGACGGGTTCGACTTAGGACTTATGACGACGAGCCACCCGGTATACATCTACCGGGGAATATCCATTGCCGATTTCAAGGAGCAAAACGGTGAGCGCCTAGGAGGTAAGCTGCTTCTCAAGAACGAGTGCAGAATGGGCACGGTGGAACTCAGCACCAAGGTCTGGGAGAAAGTGGGCAAACCGAAAAGGGTCCAGCTCTATTACAACGAACCGAACCTCCTCGTATGGGTGCCTCCCCAGAAAGAATCCTGACCGATTTAACCTACTCCCCCTGTAATCTCTGTCCCAGGCGATGCGGAACCGCCCGGAGGCCCGGCGATAATTCCGCCGCCGGATTCTGCGGCGAGACCGCGGACATCCGGGTTGCCGCCGCGCTCCTCCACTTCGGAGAGGAACCACCTCTGACAGGGAGCGGGGGATCGGGGACGATCTTCTTTACCGGATGCACCCTCCGCTGCTCTTTCTGTCAAAACCATCAGATTAGCCTCGCCGGAATGGGCCGCCGGGTAACGGCGAAAGAGCTCGCCGAAATCATGCTCCGCCTCGAGGGCGCCGGGGCCGAGAACATCAATCTGGTTACCGGGACCCACTTTATCCCGGGGATCTTCGTCGCCCGGCGCGCCGCCCGGTCCCGCGGGTTCGATCTCCCGGCGGTGTGGAACACCTCCGGATACGAGACGGTTCCCGCGGTGGATGCTCTGTCCGAAATGATCGACATATACTTACCGGAC
>JBKHAJ010000034.1:0-18556 GCA_046542935.1 Spirochaetia bacterium
CATTCCGGTTATTATGTATTCGTATTCGCCGCTGATCGTCGCGTTTTGATAGTAGTTGTCCGGATTATCGGCCCCCATCTTTACCGTCTCGTGGACCATCCTTCGAAATACCGGCGCCTTAGGATCGGCAAACTCCACGAAGTTCTCCACCCCCGCCCGGATGAGGCGGCTCAAGTATCTGTATCCCTCCGCCTGATCGAGGGGGTCCTTCGGGGCTTTCGGTCCCATGACCGCCGCCCCGGCCGATTTCAGGGTATCGCAGAAATCATTCCAGGTCTTTCCGCTCACCAGGCGCCGGTAAGCCGCATCCTCCTCGGTAAGGCCCCGCATCCTCAAGAGGAGCCGCGAGATAACCTTGTAGAGGCCGAGAAGAGCAAAGAGTATCTTTTTGATGACCTTCCTCCGGAATGTTTATTGAATATTTAGTTCAGATTTTCAAGAATAAAGGGAAGGTTGTCAAGACAATCCCGACGGGAGACCCGCCGGTACGGGCAAACAAAAAGCCGGTGCCGAACTACACGGTTCGGCACCGGCCTTTTCTTACGGTTATCACACCGCCTTAGAAAATCTACTCGTACGCGATAACGTCGGTCGGACAGATATCGACGGCTTCTTTGATCTCATCCTCGTATTTTGAGAAATCGACCCCTTCTTTGACGATCATCTTGTCCGGTACCTCGAAAACTTCGGGAGCCACATTTTCGCAGCTTCCGCAGGATATGCATTCATCTTCAGATTCGTCGAGCCAAACTCTAGTTATTGCCATTAGGTCCTCCTTCTCGTTTAAAATAAGAATCTTTATTGGAAAAATCCACAAAAATTTTTCTCGTACCGTTAAACTCGTGGTTTTCCTAATCCGTTAAATTCATTTAGACTCTACTTACAGGAGGAACGGATGTACATATCCCATATAGACGAAACGGAAAAGAAGCACCTCGAAGGAGAGCAGATTAGTAAGGTGATAAAACAAACCGCCCTAGGTCCCGAGCAGGGTTGGGACGACTACGTGATGCGGGTGTTTACGGTGGGCCCCGGAGGGCATACGCCGAAACATGCTCATCCCTGGCCCCATATTAATTACGTCCTCGAAGGATCGGGGATTCTCTTCCACGAAGGCACCGAAGCGGAGATCGGAGCGGGCTCCATCGCCTACGTCCCCGACAGCACCGAGCACCAATTTCGGAATACCGGTACAAACGACCTGGTATTCATCTGTATCGTACCGAAAAGGGGAGATGCCTAAGAGGGGCCTCCTTTCCCGGCTTCGTAGTCGGCTATCTTCTTGAGAACCGCCGATTCCGCCTCGTTCCAGATTTCCCGGATAAGCTCATCGTGAAAGCGGTAGACCCTTTCCTCGAAGCGGGTCGTGTCGAGGCGGTCCCAAAAACGGCTTCTGAAATCGGCTAAATCTTTTCCGTAAAGGTGGTATGAATCGGCCTGCCAGTTGAGCCGGGCGAGCTCTACCGGTATTCCGGTCCGTTCTTCCAGTTCCCGGGCGATGATCGTCTTGTTGAAGAGGGTGAATCCGAACATGTTCATGAAGTTGGCCCCCCAGGCGTCGTTGCTCCGAAATCGGACGTTGCAATTCAAGTAGTATCGGCCGGAATCCTCGGTCAACCGGTACCAGATCGACTGAAGACAGGGGGGATCGTAGACATCGAAGTCCATGAAGGGCATCCACGTTATCATCTGCGCCTGCCTGGTGTGGGGGGAAGCGACAAGCTTATCGATAACAGCCCGGATCTGATCGATCCCGTCGCCTCCGGGTCCGGCGGTGACGCTCGTCTTGCATCGCCCGCCTGTTTTGTCCCTCTCGAACCAGGTGCCCCAGTCCGCGAGGCGCTGATGGTAGGTATATTCCCACCGGGTATCTTCAGGATCGTTCATATTCTTGACCCAGTGATCTTTTCTGCCTCCGAGCTCGAAAAGATACTCACGAAGATCTTCTATCCCCCCGGGAAAGGCCTTGTGGATCATAGGATCGGACCAGGGCTCGTGAACGGTCAGATTCAAGGTGGCATCTATGGATGGGGGGTCGTCCTGCTTGTCGTACTGGGTCTTCATGGGGACACCCCGTTCATAGAGGGCGATCAAACCCCTCTCGTATCCCTCGGCGAGGGTGCGTCCCTCGACTGCAAGTACCGGTATTGATTGCATCATTCCTTCCTCCCGATAATCGCGGCCCCCCGCTCGAGCTCCTCGAGGAGCCACCGGGCAAAGGGGACTACCGGCGAATCATTCGCTCCAAATATCCTTAAGGTGTAGAGACACATCCTGAGCTTGTCCTCCGCCAAGGTCTTTGAGGCGGGCTTACCCGACAGCTGATAACGGAAAAACCAGTCGAACCCCTCCCTGAAATACCGCTTGGCTTTTCCCTCCTGCTTGAGTTCCGAGGTCGAACGGATCTGCTGAAAGATCCGAGTGTTATAATCGATAAAAATCTGCAGGAAGTTTCGGTCGTAGGTCCCGGCCCAATACAGAACGGTCCTTAAGATCAGGGCGTTTCGTTCCTTCAAGGGGGGTTTTCGTCTGATCCGGTAAGAATGCATCCCCGTGGACATATATCTGTAGAGGCTTATGAACAGGGCCGCCCGGGGATCCCCCCCCGCCTCGAACCCGCTTTCTTGGAGAATTCGCATCGGCTCGAAGGGGGTAACGGATTCAGCCGAGGGTTCTTTCTCCTCTATTCTGCGGTAAATTTCTTTCAGGCGGATAAAATCTTCACCGTCCTTGCCGGTTAAATCGGGGTGAGTATTCTTGCAGAGGTAGAGATAGATCCTTCTAAACTCCTCCCGGGTGCAGCTCTTGGTGGTGAGAAGCTTCGATATGATGTCCGGAAGAGCGGTGATCTCCATCTCTTCCGATAATATACCCTTTCTCAATGTACGCCAACCGCGGTACGGCAGGCGTGCATCGCCTCGGGGACGAATATGTCCCGGCTCTCCTTTTTGAGATTTTTCAGCACCTTCCGGTTGTTCCATTTCCACAGACTCAAGGTGACTAGCCCGTAGATACGGAAAAAGATGACGATGGGCTCTCTAAAAAAGATCCACTTCAAGTAGTGCAGAGGTGAATAAAACTTTCGCATCGCCCGCAGGGCGGCCTTTTGGAGCTCGTAGGGGGACATGTTTTTGGGGAGGAACACCGTATTGAAGGTATCGTATTGGGCCCAGTTCTGCGTGAGTACCCGTCCCTGGAGATCGAACTCCCGGTACTGCCGGGTCCCCGGCAGAGGAGTCAGGATCAGAAATTGCGCCGTTTCGATGTGATTACGCTGGGCGAATCGAAGGGTGTTGTCGAAGGTCGATGCGTCGTCGGCATCGGATCCGAAGACGAACATTCCGTGGATCCGGATTCGCCGAGCCCGGATTGCCTTCACCGCGGTTTCGATATCATCGATGGTTTGTCCCTTGTTGAAGAGTTTCAAAGTTTCCGGATTGACCGATTCGAAACCGATGAACAGGGTGTTGAAGCCGACCGCTTTCATCAGGTCCAGAACTTCAGGGTCCTTAGCGATGTCGGAGCGGACTTGAGCGGAAAACCCGCGGGTCACAATTGCACCCTTTCCCTGCTCTTCCCGGATCCGGGTGAGGAGCTCTCGAGTTCGGGCCTTATTCGCGGCAAAATGATCGTCGTAGAAAAAAACCTGCTTCGCCTTGATCCCTTTGAGCTCGTCGATAACCTGCTCCACCGTCCTCCGGCGGTGTTTCTTTCCGAGCATTTCGGTAACCGAGCAGAAGCTGCAGTCGAAGGGGCACCCTCGGGATGTCATCACCGGTCCGATATCGGTTATCGAATAACCTTCGAAGAGACTCCAGTCGGGGGTAGGAACTGTAGTCATATCGGTATATTCGGTTTTCATATCGTTCATCCGGATCCCCTCATTCTCCTTCCACACCAAACCGGGTATAGTTTCTAAGGATTTTCCCGCCCCCAGGGCGTTCAGGAAAGGGACGAAAGTATCGTCCGCCTCTCCCCGGAAAACGTAATCCGCTTCCCGGATCGCTTCATCCGGTTCAAAGGTGGCGTGGACTCCCCCCATGACAACCGGCCGGCGCTTTCCGTCTTTGCCGTCGAGGGCTTTGACCATGCGGGCAATCTTGTATCCCTGAGGCGCGGTGGAAGTGGTGAGGGAAATACCCACGACATCGGCCCACTTGATGTGATCGTTCTTGAGGGCCACCTTTTCCTCGTAAATAATCCGAACGTTGTAGCCCGCTTTATCGGCTAAAGTTCCCAGAATCGCTAGGCCTAAGCGGGGTATTTTAAACAGCGAAAATATATTAAAATCGGGCGATTTCGGTTCGACGAGTAGTATGTTCTTCACGGAAAGCTCCTTTTCGATACTGTATACGGTCTCTTTTTGAAACGACATAAAGGAGAAGTAAAAGTTGCACTATCGCAACTTTTCTGAAATGAGTTTGTCATAATGAATGTACAAGAGCAGGAACGGGATGATAACGACCTCGTCCGGGATGTTATCAAAGGCGATACAGAGGTCTACTCCGAGCTGGTAAAACGACACCAGAGCCGGATCTTTTATTTGGGCCTCAAGTTCCTGAAAAATTTCGAGGAAGCGGAGGATTTCACGCAGGAGGTCTTTATAAAAGGATTCGAAAAGCTGGATTCCTTCAGCGGAAAGGTCCCCTTCTCGGCATGGCTCTTTCGGATCGGGTACAATCACGGAGTCAACAAGTACCGTTCCGTTGCGGGAAAACCGGCGAATGAAGAGTTTCAAGAAGAGCGGGACGGGGCTGCGGAAGATCGGCAGGACGGTCCCGAAGACGAGATCGTACGTAAAGAGGAGAAGAATCAGATCAGGGAGATCTTAAAGAAACTCCCCGAGATCTATAATATCGTCATACGGCTGCGCTTTTTCGACGGCCTGAGCTACGCCGAAATCGCGGAAGCCCTGGGAAAGCCGGTTAATACCGTCAGGTCCCACCTTTTCCGGGCAAAACAACAGGTCAGGGAGCTCTACGAGCGGTACCGGAAAGAATAACGGGAAAAGAAAGAGAGAAAGAGAGAAAGCCATGAGAGATAAGAAGGAAAAACCGGAGAGGATCGACATCGTTCTGCGCACCATCGAATTTCCCGGAGAAGACGAGAACGAGATCAGGAACTACCTCGAGAAGGCGGAAATACCTAATAAAGTGATGGAAACTCTGAAGAATACCGTTTTCAGACGGCACCGGATGCGGAATTGGGGATTGGTTGCCGCCGCGGCCCTCTTTCTCCTTCTCATCCTCGGCGCGAATGAATACGTTACCGAGTTTCTTTACTTCCTGCAGAGCGCGATAATCTTTTTCCTCGCCATTCTCTTCGCGGCCCTTTTCATGGTAGGACTCATCGGGATGTTCATCAACGTGGACTACTCCCGCCTTTCTAAGACGTTAAACCTTCGGGACATAGAGGATTTTTTCTCTAATCTCTTCCATCCTCGGGGCCCCTAGTACCGCTTGGGTAATCGCCCACGATGTGATATATTCCAGATCATGAAACGAAAAAGAGCTTTGACCCAAACGGCGATTCTCATCGCCCTAGTAACCGCCGCGGCCGCCCTCGGCGGGTGTTATTCCATCCGATCCTTTCCCGAACAGGTGAACTATAAGAAATACGCCGAGTTTACCGACTTTACCGATAAAGTACTCAGCGTCGATATAAGTCCCGACGGCAGGTATCTCGCCGCGGGAGGCATGGATAACACCGTCAAAATATATGACCTGAACAGCCGGTCTCTCGTCAGGGAGTTCGAGCGGCATCCCGACGATATCTTTAGCCTCGCCTTCGGACCTAACTCCGAATACCTGGTAACCGGATGCAGAGACAGGCTGATCCGGGTTTTCGACGTGAATACGGGTGAGCTCGTGTACACCTTGGACCGGCATAACGACACAATCTATAAGGTTAGGTTTCATCCAGACGGACGGTTCTTGGTCTCCGCAGGGAAAGACAAGACCATCTTCGTATGGGACCTCGACACCGGCACCCTGATCGACGTACTCAGGGAGCATACCGACGCGGTCTACGCCTTGGAGTTCTCCCCCGACGGGAAGACCCTCTATTCGGGAAGCCTGGACAAGACCGTCGTGGCGTGGGATGTAGAGAATCTCAATAAGATAACCGGCTTCAAGGTGAAACAGGATGTCTACAGCTTAGCGGTCAATCCCGACAGTACCCTCGTCGCGGTGTCGGGTATTACCCGGGAACGGGGAGGAGACCCGGATAAAAGGGTATCTCCTATTAACGTGTATTCCGTCAACGACGATTATCAGCGGAAAAAGGTATTTCCGGGTCATCAGAAAGCCTGCTGGGAGCTCATCTTTACCCCGGACAGTCAGTACGTGGTCAGCGGGGGCACCGATTCCAGGGTCCGCATCTGGACCATGGCTCCGGCCTCTCAGAGAATGGTAGGCTCTTTCGATTCCCAAGCCGGTGAGGTATGGGATCTGGCGATGAGCCCCGACGGTAATTTCCTGGCCGCCGCCTGTTCCGATAACACCGTTATAGTCTATAGGAAATAGAGCCGCGCGGATTTACGGTTACATGGTCGCCAGTAAGGCTATCACGGTGATAGCCAAGGCCCCGGCGGCTATCCCGAAGACGATGGCCAGGATGTTGCTTTTGCTCTCCTCGGCCTCGCCGACCGGGTCCTCGATAAGGGATATCAGCTGTTCCCCCGCCGTATTGGGGTCCTCAGGCTCGATTTCCTCCGGCTGGTTGGGAAGTCCTTCCCTGAAATAGGTATAATCGAACCGCTCGAGGCGGCGTACATACTCGTCTACTTGGTCCCAGAGCTGTCCCTCGGTCTGTAATTCCTGCTGCACGAAACTTTTTATATCGGTATCGACGGTTTCGACGATCCGGGCAATCCGAATACTTCCGGTTCGAGCGTCTATGACCCGAACGAAGAGCCTGACCCTGACCTCTCTTACTAGGTCTATTTCGAGCCTCGACTTGGTTTTTTCCTCTCCGTCCACCCGCTCCTCGACTATCCGGTCATTGGTTTCGTAATGGATCCCGCACTCGAGAAGCCGATAGGCCACGATAACGTCGGCGCTCTCTAAGGCCATCGCCGATCGAATATCCTGATAATCCTCCCTCAAGGCCGTATACAGCTCGGCCGCCGCGGCAGGATCCATCCCCTCCCGCTTCATCCCCTGGACTATGGCATCCAAGGGGTCCGAGGGAAGGGTTCCCGGCACGGTCCCCGCATATCCGTCGGCGCGCTCGAATCCGGCATGATAGAGAACATCGGGATCCCGTTCGAGCACCCGATATCCCTCCTTCAAGAGAACTGCAAGGAGACTGTCGTCGATAAGATAATTGATGGGCGTGTCGACGATTGCCTTGGTTTCGAGGCTTACCACGATGATGTTCTCATCGGTCTGAACCTTTCCTTCAAAAGCGGAGACTAGGGGAAGGGACTTCGCCGTCCGCTCGATGAGAACGGCATTAGTGTCATCGAATACGGGTATCGCCCCTTTGGTCCTCTCCTCAATAGGGGTGGCACACCCCGCGGCGAGGAAACCGAAAATGGACACCGCCGCGATGAGGAATACACCTTGTATCACAGGCGGTTGGAACAGTTTTCGAGACCCTGATATCTTCATAATTATAATATCGATTAAAACTGGACCCGCCGTCAAGCACGGTCAGTTCTTCATCACCACCGGCTGCCGGGTCACTTCGAGGACATCCCGCCAAAGGGCGCTCTCCGGGTCGACATGGTTGCGCCGGAGGACGGCCATCTCCACAGGGAGGTGGACGAAGTGGTTGTTGACGAGACTTATGAGCGTTCTCGTCCGGCCCGCCATGGCGGCGTGGGCAGCGTGGGTGCCGAGACGCGCGCAGTAGATGCTGTCGTTTGCCTGGGCGGGGGCGCTTCGGATCATGTAGCTCGGATCGATATACTTGAGGCTCACCTCGATACCCTCGTCGGCGAAGAGCCGAGGCAGGGTCCGTTCGAGGTAGTGTCCGATGTCGCTCAAGCGCTTATTGCCGGAAGGGTCCTGCTCGTTGACCGCCTCGAGGAGATCTTGTCCGGCCCCTTCGGCGACGAGGATAACCGCGTGATTTCGCTCGGCGAGACGCCTCTTGAGGTGGCCGTAGAGGCCGTTCTCCCCTTCCAGATCGAAGGGAATTTCAGGGATAAGGACGAAATTGACGTCGTTCTGGGCCAATGCGGTATACGCGGCGATAAATCCCGACTCCCGTCCCATCACCTTGACCAGACCGATTCCGTTGATGGCGTCATGGGCCTCGATGTGGGCGCTGGAAACCGCCTCCACCGCAATGGCCACCGCGGTCTCGAAGCCGAAAGACTTCTGGATGAAGCTCAAGTCGTTGTCGATGGTCTTGGGAATCCCGATCATGGCGAGCTGGGTTCCCCGCTTTTCGAGCTCCTTGGATATGGCCAGCGCCCCGGTCTGGGTACCGTCTCCGCCTATGGTGAACAGCATGTTCAGGTTCATCCGCTCGATCGCGTCGGCTATGTCGGTGACCCGTCCCCCTCCCCGGGAGGAGCCGAGGATTGTCCCCCCCCTGTGATGGATCTGATCCACGATTTCCGGATCGAGCTCGATAGTGGACAGATTATAGTCCGGCAGGAAACCCCGATATCCGTTACGGATGCCGGTTATCCTGTGGACCCCGTAGAGGAACCACAGAGCACGGACAATGGCCCGAATTACATCGTTGAGGCCCGGACAGAGCCCCCCGCAGGTGACGATTCCCGCATGAACATGCCGGGGATTGAAGTAGATCTTCTCTCGAGGTCCCGCCTTCTCGAGGAGATCCGACTTTTCATAGCTTTCACAAGGAGTACCCGGACTCGCATCGATTCCATAGAGGATGAACTCGTCGTCCGTTACGTAATTCGCCAACGAATCGCCTAAGACCGTGGACATATGTATCGGAGAGGATACCTTCGCCTCACCGAGACGAGGGACCGTAAAGTCATATTTCTCATTCATTTAGGAACATTATAGAGAGTTTCCCGGAGTTTTCAAGGGTCCGTTTTCGATTGACTTATGACCTCCCCCGATGTATGGTAGCCCGAGGAGCAGCTGAGATGAAAGTACTCGTCCTAGGCGGGGCCGGATATATCGGCAGTCATGTGACAAAACACCTTATCCGCAGGGGACACGAAACGGTCGTCTTCGACGATCTATCGAGCGGTCTCGAAGAAAATATATTTCCCCGGTCCCGGTTCGTCTTAGGAAACATTCTCGACCGCAGGGCCGTTTCGGACGCCGCTTCCGAGGGGTTCGACGCCCTGATTCACCTGGCCGCTTTCAAAGCGGCCGGGGAATCTATGGAACGGCCGTCAAAATACGGGGTGAATAACATCGGGGGAACTATGAACATCCTGGCCGCCGCCGAATCGGCGGGAATCAGGTTCATAGTCTTTTCCTCCTCGGCGGCGGTATACGGCGAGCCGGAATACCTCCCCATAGACGAACACCACCCGACGAAACCTGAGAATTTCTACGGATTCACCAAGCTCGAAATCGAGCGGACCCTGTCCTGGTACGACCGTCTTAAAAGCATCCGCTTTGCCTCGCTCCGCTACTTCAACGCCGCCGGATACGACGTCGAGGGTGAGATAACCGGCCTCGAGCGCAATCCCGCCAACCTCCTCCCGGTCATCATGGAGGTCGCCTGCGGCAGGCGGGAGAAGCTCCTTATTTTCGGAAACGACTACCCCACCCCCGACGGAACCGGGGTCAGGGATTACATCCATGTAGACGATCTTGCCGACGCCCACCTGAAGGCCCTCGATTATATCACCGGGAACAACCGTAGCCTCACCGTCAATCTCGGAAGCGAACACGGCTTGAGCGTCAAAGAAATCGTAGAAGCCGCACGGCGCATCACCGGCAGGGATATTCCCGCGGAGATCGCGGACAGACGCCCGGGAGATCCGGCTAAACTCGTGGCCTCCGCCGCCGAAGCAAAAAAACTCCTGGACTGGAAACCCCGTTATTCCGACGCGGACACCCTCGTGGAGACCTCCTGGAAGGTTTACCGGTCACACTGCACATAGAGATGAGCGCCGGGGCAATAATCTACCTGTTCCCCCGTTTGGTGTCCACGTACCGTACCTCGCGTTTGATCCGGGAATGCCTGCCCTTATTTGTACCGAACTGAACGACGACTCCCGCGATCCCGAAAACCACGCAGACGATCTCGATGATCACCGATTCCTGAAGGGGCAGCACCAGGTACAGCCCGAGACGGAAGGCGACGTACCCCACGAAAGAGGTGGCCAGGATCACGATCGGCTTCTCCGTCGCCAAGGTTACGCTTCCCAAAATAAGAGCCAGGACCACCGCTATCACGAGTCCCCAGACCATCTGATCGATGTAGTTGTAGGCGATAAAGATTCCGATCGCTCCCCCCACCGCGAGGCCCAGAACATAAACCGCTAGGTAGTAGAGAATGAACGAAGCGACGCCCAGAACAACCGCGATTATTATGGGCAGCGCGATATACATGGCGGTTCCGTAAGGTAGGTACATTTCGGCGAGATATGCTCCTAATGATGCGCCGAATAAAACTCCGACTAGGACTAGGGCGATCCGTTTGAGCTTATAGCCGAGGAGAATCAGAAGACCTCCGAGAATGATTGCGATGACTCCCGTCGATACTCCGCTTGCCGTACTCAATGAATACAGGTAATCGTAGACGGCGTTTGTTATTTGATACATTTAGACCTCCTCCTATATTTTAACTCCTAAAACATACTACCGGAAACGCAAAAAGAAAAATTAAAACCGAATAAAGAGATATTGATGTTTCCGCCCCGTTGATGCACGATGAGAGGCATGGCGAAGTCGAAGATCCGGTATCAATGCACCGCCTGCGGAACGGTACAGCCGAAGTGGCTCGGCCGCTGCCCCGATTGCGGAAGCTGGAACACCTTTGAAGAAGTGAGCGGCGGGGCGGGAGGTCCGGGGGGCGCCGCATCCGGATCGAAGGGGTCCCGGACGAAGAGGGCGGGGGCCGTCAGCCTCGATTCGATCCGTGACGACGAAGGGGCACGAATCTCCACCGGGATAGGGGGGCTCGATACGGTCTTGGGCGGGGGGCTCATGCGGGGCGGATCGGTCCTCATCGGGGGAGAGCCGGGAATCGGAAAATCCACCCTCCTTCTCCAGGCGGCGGCGAAACTTCCCGAAAACGTTTCGGTTCTTTATGTCTCCGGCGAGGAATCGCCGAAGCAGATCAAGCTCAGGGCCCGGCGTCTCGGCATCGAGAGGAAGAATCTTCAGATCCTCCACACCGGGAATCTTTCAGACATCCTCTCGGTCCTCGCTTCGAAGTCCCCGGACGTCCTCCTCGTGGACAGCATCCAGACCCTCGTCTCGGAGGATTTGGGCGCGGTTCCGGGAACGGTCAACCAGATCAAATACTGCAGCCTGGAATGCATATCCTGGGCGCGGGAACAGGACGGGACGGTCCTCTTCGTAGCCCACGTGACGAAGGAGGGGTCAATCGCCGGACCTAAGGTGGTGGAGCACATGGTGGATACGGTCCTCTACTTCGAGCACGGGGTAGCCGATCTCCGCCTGGTCAAGCCGTCGAAGAACCGCTTCGGCACCGTCGATGAGATCGGAATCTTTAGCATGACTCCCGCGGGGCTCGAGGAGGTGGCCGAGCCCTCGTCATACTTCCTTTCCGCGGGATCGGGAAGTCTTCCCCCGGGGGTGTCGGTCGCTCCGGTGTACGAGGGATCAAGGGTACTTATGGTGGAAATTCAGGCTCTAGTCGTTCCGGCCAAGGGCACTTTTTCCCGGGTTTTTTCGGAACGGATAGAGTCGGGACGGGTCTCGAGGATCGCAGCGGTGCTGGAAAAGCACTTGAGCATCCGCTTTTCCGATCAGGACATCTACATCAATGTAGCCGGGGGAATCCGACTGACCGAAACGGGAATCGATCTGCCCCTTGCAATGGCCCTCTATTCGGCCCGGATCGACACCCCGGTTCCCCGGGCGGCGGCCTTCGCAGGGGAGATAAGCCTATCAGGGGAGATTCGCCCGGCCTCCCACCTCGAGCGGCGGATCAAGACCTCCCGGGAGCTCGGTTTCGAGCGGTTCTATACCCGCGGCACGAAGGAAACCTCCTCCGTCGTTGCGGTAACCGATATCGCCGAGGCGGCCCGGAAGGTGTTCACTCAGAGCAGGAGCGAGGAGAGATAGGGTATTCCCACAAAGGTGCCCACCGCGCTCCCGAGGGTGGAAAAGAAAAAAACCAAAAGAATGCGGGTCAGCCGGTTTCGGTAGAACCCCTTGAAGCTGGTTATGTCGTCGTGGAGGCTCTCGAAGTCTTCCACCCGGGGCTTTCTTAAGTACGCCTCGACGAGTCCGGTTACGATCCCTACCCCTATAGTAGGATTCATCGATGTGATCGGAGCCGCCAAGAAACTAAGAACGATTGTAACCGGATGGGCCAGGGCGATCAGGGCGCCGAGGGCCGAGAGGGTCCCGTTCACCAGGATCCACATCCACAGCATCGAGAGCGCCTCCTGCCAACCCGACCGGAAAAAACCCAGGGCAAGGAGTCCCACCACGACGGCGGGAATCAGCCACGGGATGATCTTTCCCGCCTTGCCGGGAGGAGGGGCGGAGTTGATCGACTCCACATCGGGCTCGGCGCCCCCCGATCCGTACCGCTCGAGCCAGCGGACGATCCCCGGAACGTGACCCGCGCCGACGACCGCTACGACCTTCTCTTCATCCGTCCGGGATATCTTCGCCGCCAGAAACTGGTCCCGCTCGTCGATCAAGACCTCTTTGACCCGCGGGAGGAGATCGGCGAGCTCCTCCATCATGTCCTCGAGGGCGCTCTTCCTTTTTAGTTTCTCCAGCTCCTCTTCGGTCAGCTTCTCTCTGGCGAAGACCGAGCTGAAGAGCGAGGCCAAAAGCTTCATCTTGTTCCAAAACCCGGAGCGGGACCAGGCGCGGCGCAGGGTTATCTGAATCTCCCGGTCGGAGAAGCTGAAGGGAATATCGAGCTCCCGGGCGACCTCCACCGCGCGGCGCATCTCCTCGCCCTGTTTTACCCCGAGATCGGTACCGATCCGGCGCTGGAAAGAGCTCAATACGAGGTTGGCCATCAGGAGGAATCCCTTTCGCTGCCGGATCACTTCGGAAATATTGAGACTCTGCCAGTTCTGTCCCTCCATCATCGACTTGAACCGGGCCTCATCGATCTCGATACAGACCCTCCCGGGCATTTCGCCGCGGATGATCTCTTCCACCTCATCGACGCTCCGCTTCGAGATATGGGCGGTCCCGATAAGAATGATCTCCCGGCCCTTGTGCGTCAGCCGGGTAACGGTATCGGTGTTTTCCTGCTCAGTCATCAAAGTCCATCCTTTCGAGCTCCCCCGCGGCGAGACCCGCTTCCACCGCCTCTTCGGGCAGGCGGTCTTTTGCTTCCAAGAGATAGAGCTCGGCCGGGTGATACCGGCCCTCGATAATGTAGTGCTGCCCCACGTAGAAGAGGGCCCGGTATTTGATCTCCTCGTCCTCGAGCTGCTCTATCCGGTAGATAATGGAGTTCTCGTATCCCGGCTCGATAAAAAGCCGGTAGAGGTGATAGAAGATAGAGTCCCGGGAGACCTTCTTCATCGATTCGGTAAGGTAATCCGCCGCCTTGTCAGCGTCACCTCCGCGAATCATCGCGACTCCCGCAAGGAGAGGAAGGGCGTAATCCTCCTTCACGAAGGGAGCGGCGGTTTTGAAGGCACCGGCCGCCTTCGCCCACTCGTGTTTTCCGAAGTAGAGAGCCCCTAAAGCGGAATGGGCGAAGTAATAATCCGGTTTGAGCTCCACGGTCCGCTCATAATCGGAGACGGCCTTTTCCACCATCCCCCTCCGTTCATAGATCGCCCCTCGATAGGCGAAGGGAAAGAAAATCGAATTGTTAAGCTCTATCGCCCGGGAAAAATCTTCGAGGGCTTTGTCCGTTTCCCCCTGTCTGAGGAGCATCCGTCCCCGGTCGAGGTAATTCCAGAAGTAATCGGGGTCGAGTTCGATAGCACGGGCCAGATCGCTCAAGGCCCCCCCGAAATCCTTGTCGGCCATACGGGCGCGGCCCCTCTGCGAATACGCCGAAGCATAGTCCGGCGAGCCGGCAATGACCCGGTCATACTCCTCGAGCGCCTCCTCGTACTTTTCCCTCTCGAAGAATACATCACCTAAACCCATCCGGGCTTCTACGTGATCCTCATCCGCTTCGAGGGCGGCTAAAAACGATTCCTCGGCCTCCTTCCGTTTGTTTTCGGCCAAATAGAGATTTCCTAAGGACGTATGTACGTCGGCGTCGTCCGGATAATCTTCGATAATTCTTTTCAGGACCTCCCGCTGCGCCTCTGAATCACCTCGGGCCCCTTCGACAAGAGCGAGATTATAGAGGATCTCCCGATTACCGGGCTCGAGCCGATCCGCCTTATCGAGGGCCTCTCCGGCATCGTCGATGCGTCCGGCGTTGAATAAGAGCATTCCGTAGACGAGAAGATCCTCGGCGGTTCCCGAATTCGCGGAGAAGTGCTTCTCGTAAAGTTCCACGGCCTTCCCTGTGGCTCCGGCCTGAATGAGTTTTTCGATCTCCTCGAGTCTCTTCATTTCTCCGGCGGTTTCCGCTTCCGCCTCCGGTTCCGGCTTCATTTCGGTGGTCCGAGGCGCGGTGGAACAGAAAGAGAGAACAAGGATGAGGACCGCGGGTATCAGCAATGCGGCTGTGATCTTTATGGATTTTATCATGAATATTTTGCCTCTATGTAACTCTTGTGTGGATGAAAGAGAGAACAGTATACTTGGGATAAGCATTTTACACAAGGTTGCAATTAACCCCGCCTATTGGTAGAATCTGCTTCACCTATGAATACGCCGATCAGCAGGAAATACATTTTAATACCCATTATATATGCCGCGGTTCTGACCGTGCTCTTTGTCCTCCAGTTTTCGGGTAAAACTACCGTAACCGAGACCCTAGGCGACGTGAAGATAACCGCTTACACCCACTCGGGTAAAAACGGAGAGAATCGGGCGATCGAGAGGATCACCCTCGAGCATCCCGCGGTTTCCTTCGATTTTTCCCGGAATTCTCCCCTCCTCGTCCGTACCGAGCTCGGCAGGACGGTGACGGCGGGAATCCGCGATTTCAATTTGGACGACACCGGAGCGGAACTCCGCTTCGACGAGGGAATTGTATTAGACGTCGGTGTATCCTCCGACGGATTAACAATGTCCCCTCGATTAGAGGATCCCGCCGGAATCGAGACCCTGGAAGTCCCGTACCGATTATCCGAAGCCGCCGCGATAGTCACCGCAGCAGGACTTCCCGCGGCACGAATCTCCGTTCCCGGAGGGGAGTATTTCGCCGCCCTTCCCCGAAAGGGCAGCCTCGATGCGGAGGAACCGGCTTTCGTTCTTCCGGCACCCGACACCGGCATGGGGAGCATCCGGATATATCCCCTGGACGAGCCGGACGGAGGACTCTACGCCGCATGGTTCGCCCGAAAGCAACCGCTTATTACGGAGAACGAGTACCGTCAAAGGATCGAGGATTACAAGGACAAGGGCTATATCGGATGGACCGAGGGGAGGTTTCGAGGAGACGACGGATGGCTCTACCCTTCCGGACAGGTGGGTTTTCTCGAGGAAACCCTCTTAGCCGCGGTATCTGAGGCGATACGGCGGTTCGATTTCGAGGCATACACCTCTCTTATCGACGCCGCTCGTGTGAATGAGGGGTTATTGAGCTTCCGCTCTTCCGTATACCTCGGCGGGCTGCGCGACGCGAACAGCGTTATGGCCGAAGAAGGATGGGGACCGGAAGCCTTCCGGATCACCTTGGACGCCTTACCCGAGGATATCCCCTTCGACAGCTTGAGCGCCGCGGAAGGTGTCGATCTCTTAAGTGTGTACGCTGAAGCGATCCGGCGCTACGGCGAGGTACCGGCGGACCTCGAGACACTTCGTGAAATCGTGGAAAGGGTAATCTTCCCCGCTATCGCGGTAACCGCCGAGGGACTTTTTTTGGAAACCGAGCCGGGGTTTTCCGAAGCTTCCGTAACTCTTGCCGCCGGGCGGGTTCTCGTAACAATCGGAACCCGGGAAGAGGACGAGACCCTGGCCGCCGTAGGCCGGGATCTTATAGCGACACAGATTGCGGCGTCGGATGAATTCGGTTTCGTTCCGGGCGGGTATTCCCTCGCGGCGGAGGCGGCCGAACCGGGAACTATGCCGCTGATGACCGCGGAGGCGGTGTTCGAGGCCGCCTTCCCCGAGCTCATCTTTCCTCGGTGGATTCCCCTCGGTGGAGACTTGAACTCCCGGGAGTTCCTTTTCACCGGGGTACCCGTGGATATCGAAACCACCGAGGGGACGGCACGCATGGACTTCAGCTTCTTTCCCGGGCAAAGCCATTTCCTTATCGTTCGGGGTATCGAAGAGCTGGAGGAAGTCGAGCTCCGCGACATTACCTGGCGGAGCGACCCCCAGTTCGACATCTACAGCATCGGGTACTTTTATGACCGGCCCGCCGGATCCCTTTTGATCAAGCTCGGCCACCGGGCCGAACGGACCGAAGAGCCGGTTATAATCAGATACTAAATACGGGTTTCCAGCTGCCGGACCCAGAGGCCGTAGAGCTCGGCGTACCGGTCCATACTCCCCTTATCCGGTTCCACCACCGCTTTCAAATCGAGGTTCCGAAAGGCTGCTTCATAATCCTCGAAGATACCGGCACCGATACCAGCGCCTCGTGCGGCCCCCTGGGCACCGTCGGTGGAATAGAGCTCTACGGTCGCCCCGGTCACGGTGGCGAAGACTTCACGGAAGAGGGGGCTCAAGAACATGTTGGCGTACCCGGCCTTGACGGTGCGGATATCCATCCCCATCTCCCTCATGATCCCGATTCCGTAATTCAGAGCATAGACGATCCCCTCCTGACCCGCGCGGAAGAGGTGAGAGGGACCGTGAAGATTGAAGTTGATATTGGCGAGGCTCGCTCCCAAATCTTGGTTCTTCAGAGTACGTTCGGCGCCGTTTCCATAGGGAAAGACCATGAGCCCCCCGGCCCCCGGAGCGCACCCGGCGGCTATATCGTTCATCTTCTCGTAACCCACCTGGGAACCCTCGGGGCCGCATATCGTCTCCCGGAGCCACCTGTTGAGTATTCCGGTCCCGTTCAGACACATCAGCACGCCGTAGCGGGGATCGTCTTCGGAGTGATTCACGTGGACGAAGGAATTGACCCGGGACTGGGGATCGTAGGCGGGGGTGTCGACGATCCCGTAAACCACCCCGGAGGTCCCCGCGGTGGTGGCGAGCTCTCCCGGCTCGAGAACGTTCAGGCTCAATGCATTATTCGGCTGGTCTCCGGCCCGGTATGAGACGGGAGTCCCGGCCGGAACTTTGAGCTCCTCCGCGGCAACAGAGGTCACGACCCCCTGAACCGAGAAGTTGGGAACGATATCCGGCACCAAATCGGGGGAAAATCGGTAGAAATCGAGGAGGTCGTCGGCAACGCCCCCTTTCTTCGAGTCCCAGAGGATCCCTTCGGAGAGTCCCGAAGGGGTGGTATTGAGCTCGCCGGTCATCCGGTAAGCGATATAATCTCCGGGAAGGCAGAACGAATCCGCCGCCTTATAGAGATCGGGCTCGTTCTCCTTGACCCAGGCGAGCTTCGCCGCGGTAAAATTTCCCGGTGAGTTGAGGTAATGGGACAGACAGAATTCTTCACCGAGCTCTTGGAAAGCCTTGTCGCCGTACTCCACCGCCCGGCTGTCGCACCAAATAATCGCGGGACGCAAAACTATACCCTGATCATCCAAAACGACGAGGCCGTGCATCTGATAGGAGATCCCCACCGCGGCCACTTTTTTCATCTCGCCGGGTCGTTCCCGGGCGATCTTTTCGGCGGCGGCCTTGACATGGGTCCACCACATCTCCGGATCCTGCTCGGCCCAGCCGGGTTTCTTGGCCTCCATCTTCATCTCCGCTTCCGGAGAAACGGCGGAGCTTATCTCTTTTCCCGATGCGGCGTCCACCAGAGAAGCTTTGACGGACGAGCTTCCGACATCGATCCCCAATAAGAAGGTATCGCTCATACTCTACTCCTCGATAAGACGCGCGAGATTATCCGGGGTAAATCCGAAATGCTTCGCAACCTCTTCGGCGGGACCGGATTCGCCGAAAGTTTCTATAGAGAGGATGTCCTGAGCGGAAGAGGCGATCCCCTCCCAGCCGAAAGCGACTCCCGCCTCGGCAACCACGATCCTCGCCGATTGGGGAAGGAGGGACGTACGGAAACCTTCATCCTGTTTCAAGAACTCCTCCCTGCAGAACATGGAAACGACCCGGATCTTTTTTCCGGACACCTTTTCCGCGGCCTTGAGCGCCAGATTCACCTCCGAGCCGGTGGCGACCACCACCACATCCGGTTCTCCGTCGGTGTCCTTGACGACGTACGCTCCCTTCGCGGCGGTGTGCTTCCAGTCGGGATCGGCCAGGGAGATCTGAGCGATCCGATTGTGTCACGA
>JBKHAJ010000302.1:0-3442 GCA_046542935.1 Spirochaetia bacterium
GAAAGAATAACCTCGTTGCCCCTGTCACAGTGGGTGAACAGGGCCGCCTGGTTTCCAAAGGTACCGGAAGGTACGAACAGAGCGGCTTCCTTCCCCAGAATCTCTGCGGCCCGGGCTTCCAACCGATTGACCGTGGGGTCTTCCCTGAGGACATCGTCCCCCACTTCAGCCTCGGCCATGGCTTTCCTCATTTCGCCGGTAGGTTTGGTTACGGTATCGGAACGAAAATCAATAATTCTCCCCATCAAAAAAGCTCCTCTAAAACATAGAACCGGTTCGCGTCGGTCCCGAAGATCATCCAGTCCTGAGCGACCACCGGGGCGCTCAGGAGCCTGCCCCGGAGGTCCATCTCCCACATCTGCTTGCCCGTCCGCGCCGAGAGACAGACCAGCTTGGGGGACGCCGGGAAATAGGGATTATCGTTTCCGTCGATTCCGAAGTAGACGTAATCGCCTGCTACTGTGGGCGCGGAGGTTGTTACCGTTTCGAACTGCTTTTCCCATATCAGCCGGCCCGTTTTCGCGTCCAACGCCCGCACCACGGTGTCGCCGCTGGTGTAGATGACCAGGTCCTTCCAGAGGGACGGGGCCAAGTAATCGAGGAGACGCATATATTTCTCGTAGAGATCGATGGTATCGATCTCTTGGTCATAGGGCCACACCGACAGATCGGAGTACTTCCACTCGAGCTCTCCGGTTTCCCGGTGGTAGGCGTAGTAATCGAGCTCCCACACGTCCGCGTAGGGGTCCATTGTGGCGAAGTAGAGGGTATCCCCCTCGATGGCGGGAAAGGAATACCACACCGCGTCGAGGTAGACCGTATCCAATATCCATAGGTAGCTCTCGGTCTCGATGTCCCAGGCACCCATGCTGTGGGGCTGCTCCGGGGGGCCGGGGGCGAAGTAGATGACGTTGTCGTAGACCTGGAAGGTAAAGTAGTACCACACCAGATTGGGAAGCCGGTACTCGAGATCCCCGGTCCCGCGGTCCACCGAGTAGACGAAATCACCGTCTCCCACGAAGAGGACCGAATCTTCGTGTTTGATAATGGTGGATTGGAGGGTGCTGGAGGCCTGAAAGGTCCACCGGGAGCTTCCCGTTTCCCGGTCGAGGGCGTAGAGGACCCCGTCGTTCGAGCCGATGTAGAGGGTGTCCCCGTCGGCGACAGGGACCGAGTTGATGGCCCCCCGGGTCTTGTGAACCCACCGCATGTAGCCGCTTTCGATGTCCAGGGCGTAGGCGTTCCCGTCGGTGGACCCGAAATAGATGGTCCCGTCGAGGACAACCGGATTGTTGAAGGCGTAGGCCGGCTCCTGATGCTCCTGAAGCTTCAGGTTCCACTTGACACCCAAAGGCGGCCGGATAGTGGTAGAGGTCGCGCCCCGGCCCTGCTCGCCCCGGAACGTGATCCAGTTCTTCTTCGCCCCGCAGCCGCTTAAAAGGAATACCAGGGCGGCGGCGAGGAGGATCGAACGGCGGGAAATACGGAAATATCGGTTCATCAGTAGTACAGTCCTTTGAGATTGAAAAAACGCCGCAGACTGCTCAGGGGCCCAGGTTTCCGCGCAGCGAGGATCCGTCGGTACCCTTCCCTCAAGTCAGCCCAAAGCCGGTCATATTCCTCGGAAGAGATCCGGGAGCGGTATCGGAGCTCGGTGTATGTCTCAGCGAAGGCACGTCATCCGTCTCCCCCTCCGGGCACCCTTACGGATTCGGCATATTCGAGACATGTTTCGTACCTCTTTTTGACCGGCTCTCCCGAAGCCGCCCACTTCATGAGCGCCAGCCGGTACAGAGCATCGAGCCCCCGGGGAGTATTATCCCGTGAGCGGAGCGCGAGCACTCCTTCCCGGCCGAAGCGGAATCCGTAGGCGCCCGCTACACCCAAGACCGCCAAACCGCCGAAGAACCGGAGTACCAGGGCCCAGGGAAAGGAGAAATCCTCGTCGCTCCTCGAGATATCCTCGATGATGGGGATAACCACGTCCTGGGAGTTCGGATCCATTCCGGGGGGCGGAGGAATAGCCGTGGATGTAGTCTCCACATCGATCCACCCGTATTCGGGAACATAGATCTGCGTCCATGAGTGGTGATGCGCGGTGGTCACCAGATAGGTCGATTCCAACGGATACTCCGCCAGCGGCCCGATGATCTTTCGAAGCTCGATGATCCCCCTGAGATGAGCGGAGCTCTGAAGATTCCGGGACGCTAAGTAGCCGGTCACCACCCGGGATGGGATTCCCGCCATCCGGGCGAGGACGGCGGTGGTGTTGGAGAACTCGGTACAGTCCCCGCTCTTCGTCTCGGTCAGAAACCGGGTAAGGGCCCCCACCGATACGTCGTCGGTAAAGCCGAGCTCATACTGATACTTCCTGAATCCGGCTAAGATCGCGTGAACGGTCTCGTAGTATCCCTCGTCTCCCTCCAGGACTGAATCGAGGAACTCCCGAAAAATTGCTTCATCCTCGGGATCGAGTCCGATTTCCAGATACTCCTCGAGCTCCCGCCGTTCAACGGCGGTAGGCGGGTCCGCTTCCGCGAGCTCCCGGTCGGAGGCGACGCTTATCCGGGAGATGGAATCGTACTGATACTCGAAGGGATGAAACTGTCGTTTGAGAACAGTGGGTTCCACCGCATCGGGACGGTAGGCGAGAACCTTCTCCGACAAAGTCGATATCGCCCTGACATCGAAGGGGGTCCGGGCGGCGTCCGAGGGGGGTGTCTCGTCTCTCCAGGTGTCGAGGAGGCGGATATAGGAGAGTTCGTTCAAAGGCTCATCGTCGGAATAAACGAAGCCCCTTTCGGAATCGAAACGCCCGTAGTATTCCCCGGCGGCGTAGACCGGATCGTGACGGCTCATGATGAGCATGACAGCGTACTGATTCCCCTCTTCACCGTCCTGTCCCGTCCGGCCGCCCCATCTATCGGAGGGGATTCCTTTGAGGCGTCCGGTTTCTCCGTCCCGCCTTTCGGACCCTTCCTCGGTCCCCCTGCCGCCGCGGTCTAAGGGAAAGCCCTCCGAATCGTAGGGGATGTCCCGGATGAGATCATCGTCGGGTGTGTTGAATACCGGAGCGTGCCTGATGAAATCGGGGGACAGCGCCAGGGAGAGGAGAAGAAAGACGGGAACCAGGGCACCGAACACGAGAGCCTCGCGGCGGTTGCGCCGCCGGGTGCCCCCGGCCCCGCCGCTGCCCCGAAACGCGGCCGCATACAGGGCAAAGGCGTGGACCATGAACGAGACAATCGTCAAGAAGAGGAGCACCTGAGTGATTCCCGACCCGGCCCGGGCGGTTTCCTCGGAACTCCTGGAAAAATTGAGAATCTTGTAGTAGACGTAGGCCAGAAAGAACTGTTCCGCCACCGCAAGAAACCGGCCGAAACTTCCCGTCCTAAAGATTGCGAGGGTCAGCACGAAACTCACACTCCCCGCCGCGAGAATC
>JBKHAJ010000303.1:0-3437 GCA_046542935.1 Spirochaetia bacterium
CGGCAACTCTGCGTCGAGCAGGTAATCGAAATGGTCCGCTGGGTGGACGAGGAGAAGGCCCTTCTCACGGAAGGTTACGACCGGTGCGTCGAAACGGGTCCGGGAAAGGTTTTGACCGGTCTATGGAAATCAGTCGGCGGCGAAATTCCCTGTTCGCCGGCGGGACAGATGGCCCAGATAGAACTGCTTTAACGGAGGGAAAAATGCTGTTAAAAGGAAAGAAAGCCCTGGTCACGGGAGGCGCGCGTGGTATCGGCGGGGAAATCCTCAAATCCTTTCTAAAAGAAGGAGCCTCGGTCTATTTTATCGACTTGAATCCCAGCGAGCATATGGACGAATACACCGCTCTGGCCTCGAAGACCGGCGGAACAGTCGTATTCAAACAGGCTAATGTGGCCGACGAAGAGAACGTAAGCGCCGCGGTGGATGAAATACTGAAAGAGAGCGGGGGCCTCGACATCCTGGTAAACAATGCGGGAATCACCCGGGACAATCTCTTCTTCCGGATGTCCGCCAAGGATTGGAACGATGTCCTCTCGGTCAATCTGACCAGCGCATTTTATATCTCCAAGCTCGTCGCCCGGCAGATGGCGAAGAGCAAATCGGGATCGATCATCAATGTCGCTTCCATCGTCGGGGTAATAGGAAACGCCGGACAGGCGAACTACAGCGCCTCCAAGGCGGGGATGATAGGCCTTACCAAGAGCTTGGCCAGGGAAATCGGTTCCCGTGGTGTCAGGGTCAATGCGGTCGCCCCGGGATTCATCAAGACCCCCATGACCGACAAGCTCAACGAGACCCAGAAAGAGGCGCTCCTCGGCCAAATCCCCATGCAGCGCCTCGGTGACCCTGAAGAGGTTGCTTCAGTGGTGACTTTCCTCGCCTCCGATATGGCATCCTACGTGACCGGCCAGGTTCTCCAAATCACCGGCGGCATGGGTATGTAAGTTCCTCGGCACAATACTTGAACGGAATAAATGTGAGGAGAAAGATATGAGCAAGCGTGTAGTCGTCACCGGCTTAGGGGCTATAACCCCGATTGGAAACAGCGTAGACGAGTTTTGGAAGAGCATACAGGAAGCGAAGTCCGGAATCGGCCCGTGCACCAAGGTGCCGAACCTAGACCGCTACCCCTCCAAGGTCGCGGGGGAGGTTAAAAATTTCGATCCCAAGGAGTATATGGACCGGAAAGAGGCCCGGAAGATGGACTTCTACGCCCAGCTCTGCGTGGCCGGAGCCGCCGAGGCGATGAGCGACGCCGGCTTCAAAGACGGTGAGCTCGACCCTGAGCGGTTCGGTGTCATTATCGGAAACGGGATCGGCGGGATCCAGAACATGGAAGAATCCTATCAGTCACTCTTCGAAAAGGGAAGGATTCCGGTAATGGTGGTGCCGAAGATGATCAGCAATATCGGCCCGGGTCACATCGCCATCATCCATAACGCCCAGGGTCCCTGCTACAGTGTTGTCACCGCCTGCGCCTCGGGAACAGATGCAATCAGCCGCTCCGCCGAATGGATCCGGAGCGGCAAGTCGGACGTCATCATCACCGGCGGCGCGGAAGCCCCCCTCGTGGAGATCTCCGTAGGTGGTTTCTCGGCAATCCAGGCGTTGAGCACCCGGTACAACGACAATCCGGAGGTCGCAAGCCGCCCCTTCGACAAGGACCGGGACGGCTTCGTCCTCGGAGAAGGCGCGGGTATTCTCATCCTCGAGGAATATGAGCACGCCAAGAGACGGGGAGCGAAGATCTACGCAGAATACGCTGGGGGGGCTATGACCTGCGACGCCAATCACATGACCGCCCCCCACCCGGAGGGCCGGGGAGCGGCCAAAGCGATGCTGCTTGCCCTCGAAGACGCGGGGATGAAACCGGAGGACATCGACTACATCAACGCTCACGGGACCTCGACTCCGATGAACGATCCCATCGAGACTCTGGCCGTAAAAAAGGCCTTCGGCGATCACGCCTACAAGCTCAAGGTGTCTTCGACCAAGAGCATGACCGCCCATCTTATCGGCGCCGCCGGAGGCGTGGAAGCAATCGCCTGTATCAAGGCGATCGAAAATCAATTTTTCCCGCCCACTGCGAACCTGGAGAATCCGGACATCGAAAACGGATGCGACCTCGATTTCGTCCCGAAGAAGGGAGTAAACGGAACCATCCGCGCAGCTTTGTCCAATTCCTTAGGCTTCGGCGGACACAACGGAACCATCATCTTCAAACAGGTAAGCGACTGATCCCGGCCCGGCATATTTCGAGCCGGACAAAGAGCTGATCCGCGCCGCGGTCCTTAGGGATTCGCGGCGTTTTTTCCGTCCTTCCCTCATCCTTGGGACAGCGCCTTCGCTTCTAAACGCCAAAACAAATTAGTACATCCTATCTATACGGCATGCCTCTCCTATGATATCATGAGGCTGTGAGCGGAAGCGGATACGACTATCTCTTCGGCCCAGTCCCGTCACGCAGGCTGGGCCGGTCGTTAGGGGTCGACCTCGTACCCCACAAGACCTGTACCCTCGACTGTATTTACTGCGAATGCGGACCGACCACTGTTCACACCGCCGAAAGAAAGGAATACGTCCCCATCGACGCCGTCATCGAGGAGCTCGATCGTTTCCTCTTCGATAGTCCCGCCCTCGATTACATAACCTTCTCGGGATCGGGCGAACCGACCCTCAATTCCGGCATCGGGCGGGCGGTCCGGCACATCAAAGAGCGCTATCCCCGGTACAATCTCGCTCTGCTGACAAACGGGACCCTCTTGGATGATCCGGAGCTCAGGGCCTCGCTCTCGGGGATCGATTTCATCCTCCCCTCCCTCGACTCGGCTACCGAAGAGGGATTCGCCGCGGTAAACCGACCCGCCCCCGATCTGACCGGTCCCGGTGCAACCCCGTCGGCTCCCGCCCGGCGAGCCGTAGAGGGGTTGACCAGCTTCTCCCGGGAAAATCCGGCCTGTATGTGGCTCGAAGTGTTTATCGTTCCGGGAATAAACGACACCGATAAAGAGTTAGCGGCTTTAATCGAAGCCGCCGCGATCATCACACCCAAAAGGATCCAGCTCAATACCCTCGACCGTCCGGGTACCGAGACCTGGGTCCGAGCCGCCTCTACCGATAGACTCTCCGCTCTCGCGGAGTGCATGGAAGAGGGTCTTCGGGCATGGGGAGCGGATAAAACAAAGGTGGAGATTATCGCCCGCGCCTTCCGGTCCACCGCCACCGCGGGATATAGGGATGACATCGAGCGGGCGGTGCTCGAGACGGTCCGGAGGAGGCCGTGTACCGTCGAAGATCTCTCCGCCGTTCTCGGAATTCCCCGGCCCGAGCTCAAGAAATATCTAGCCTCCATGACCTCCCGGGGACTCCTCGAAATTAGGCGGTTCGGGAGGGGAATCTTCTATTCTGCGCGGGGGGAGCCTTAGGCTGCTTTC
>JBKHAJ010000035.1:0-18473 GCA_046542935.1 Spirochaetia bacterium
CCGCACCCGCGGCGGAGGGATCGAAGATCGTCACCGGGACCGAAGACGGCCGGCTCCTCGTTATCAATCCCTGATTAGTATTCCTCCCCGGGATTGATGCCGCGGGCAGGCCGCCGCGGAGGGCTCGAATTCCAAGGTGACATGCCGGATGGTCGTGTCCGTGCATACGCTCGCCCTCCGTTCAATAGCATACAATCAATCCGGAGCGGCAACCTTTCGGATCAGTCCCGGAAACATTTTTGACGAAAAGGGTAGTATCTGATACACTTTTACTAACGGGGGACACGCCGTGCAAAAGGCCCTCAATATTTATATCTCCGCCACCAGACAGAACGACGGGAAGACAACGACCTCCCTCGGCCTGTTCAACGCCTTTTCCGATTTTTTCAACAATGTAGGATATATGAAACCCGTCGGTCAGCGGATCGACTATTTTGAAGGAACTCCCATAGATAAAGACGTCAAGCTGATGAACGACGTCTACCATATCAGCGGGAGTCTGAACGAAATGAGCCCTGTCGCGATTCCCAAAGGGTATACCGAAGATTTTATTCTCCACGGCGATGTTACGGTCAATGAAAGCAAAATCCTTTCGGCCTACGAGAACGCAACCCGGGACAAAGAAATCATGGTCATCGAAGGGACGGGACATGCCGGAGTCGGCTCGGTTATAGGGTTATCTAATGCCCGGGTAGCAAAGCTTTTAGGCGCCTCCGTTATTATCATAACCTGCGGGGGAATAGGAAGGCCCATCGACGAGGTGATGCTCAATATGGCCCTTTTCGAGCAGAGCGGAGTTGATGTAATCGGAGTAGTCGTCAACAAGGTGATGCCGGAAAAGATCGAAAAAATCAGTAAGTTTGTGAGGATGGGATTCGAATCGAAGGGTCTTCCGGTACTCGGAATTATTCCCTATTTTCCGATGCTTTCGAGTCCCACGATTCTTCAGGTGTGTGACGAGTGCGGGGGCAGCCTCCTCTGCGGGGAAGAGTTTATGGACGAAACAGTCAGCAATGTAATCGTCGGGGCTATGCCGCCGAACACGGCCATAGATTATTTCAAGGGGCAAGTCATGCTGATTACCCCGGGGAACCGGGACGACCTGCTCTTAGCCGCCCTGGCGTGCAGCGCACGGGAAATTCGTACAGAATACTGCGTCAAAGGAATCGTGTTGACCGGAGGAATCAAGCCCCATCCGACCATTCTCTATCTTTTAAGCCGGGCTAAAATCCCGGTCGTACTGGTCGAAGAAGATACCTTCTCCACGGCCAAGAGAATTACGAATATGATCGTGAAATTAAACCCCGGAGCAAAAGACAAAATCGAGAAGGTGAAAGAGATAGTAAAAGAGTATGTCGATATCAATACGATTTTAGAGAGAGTGTGCGAGAACGGTGAAAAAAACTAATTACGGACCGGCGCTGGAAAAGGGGTGCGGAGAACTGCGGTCCGTCTGGGAAAAAGCGGAAACGAGGAAGCGGATCTCCGAAGTGTGCGGGTGTACCGTAAAATCCGATTCGCTGGTCATCCCCTACTTTTCATCACCCTACACCATCTCCATGCCGGAGT
Organism: Spirochaetia bacterium; assembly: GCA_046542935.1. GTDB lineage: Bacteria > Spirochaetota > Spirochaetia > SPDA01 > CAZSGZ01 > JBKHAJ01. The sequence continues at coordinate 1,570 of JBKHAJ010000035.1, forward strand.
GCACTTTCTCCGGCAACGATCTTGGGGTACACGAAAAGATTCTTCTCCTTCATTATATAAGCAGACCGTTTTTGGACGGCTCGATCGTCTCGGGTAATCCGGAATCCTGGATAACCTTCAAACAGCTGCCGAGCGCCGAATTCTACAATTCAACCTATCGAAAGCGGGGGCCCGGGATAATCCTCTCGTCCTTCGGTTCCCGGCACGATACTCTCACCGCCGCGGGGGTCGCCCTCGGCGGGGAAAAGGGGACGTATGGAGATGCCTCGGTCCTCCTTAATCCTCTGCCGAAGATCAACGCTATGACGGTTCTGTATACGGGAGACGATGAGCTCCCCCCGGAAGCGGAAATTCTGTTTTCCGGCGATATTCACCGCTTCTTACCGCTGGAGGACACCGCGGTTCTTGCGGGACTGATAGCGGTCCGGCTCGTCAAAGCCGCCGCGGGGGCACGGGAGAGATAATGGCGCCTTCGTATTGTCCGGGACAGGACCGGCGCTTTTGGACTCACGACGACATCAGCGACGTAGGCTGTCCGGCCTGCGGGCATGAAATTGAGTTCTTTAAGGATGACGGCACGAGAAAATGTCCGAATTGCGGTACCGTGGTGACGAATCCCCGGGTCCTTTTGAGCTGCGCGGCATGGTGCGCCTATGCCGAAGAATGCGTCGGGACCGCTTCCGGAGGGGGAGACAGCTTCGAAGCCGTCTCCGCCGCGCTCATCCACTGGCTCCGGGGGCGGGGGAATCTCGGGCGGGACGCGGCGGAAGAGATGTACGATGCCGGTCGATTGGGAGACCAGGTCGGCGGGGACACACCCTATCCCCTTTCGGCGCTCAAGCTAGCCTTCGTCCTCTGCCGATATCTCTCTCTTATCAGGGGGACGGAAACAGAGGGGACGGAAACGGTCGGACGGCTCCTCCGGGAAGCGGAGGATTTCCTAAACGGGTATGCCGTTTCGGGTCAGGTGATTCTTATGACCGCCGAGCTCGTCCGGGAGCTTTATGAGGAATGGGAACACGAGGGCTCCCGAAACCCGGATTATCTTAGGAAGGTACTTCGGAATCTAACAGATCCGGGGAAGGAGTAGACCCCGGGGATTCCCAAGAATTCTTCTTCCCCCCACCGCGGTGATAAGAATTACTTTTTCGGGATATTCACCGCTTATCCTTCCGACGGAGGCGGCATTCTCACCGAGGGGGAGCGACCTCATCAGGGTAAGGGCCTTCTCTTCGGCGTCCGCCGCTACCACCGCGACGAGGACCCCCTCGTTCGCGACCTCTAAGGGGTTCAGGCCGAGAATCCGGGCAAGAGAGCGCACCTCCGGTAACAGGGGAAAGGCCTCCTCCTCGAGATCCATACCGATGCCGCGGCGGGAAACTATTTCGTTGCATACGGCGGCAACCCCGCCTCTGGTAGCGTCACGCATGAACCGGAGGTCCTTCCCAAGGGTGCACAGTCTTTCGCACAGGGGAAACAGCGATGCGGCGTCGGACGAAAGCCCCGCTCCAGGATGCAGGTTCTCCCGGGCGGCGAGGAGAGCTATCCCGTGGGAGCCCACCGGTCCGGAGACGATTACCCTGTCTCCCGGAACAATGTGTTCGAGGCTCAAGACATGCGCTGCGACGGGTTCCCCGATTCCGCTGGTATTGATATATATTCCGCCTCCCTTTCCGCGGGGAACGACTTTCGTGTCACCGGTCACCACTCTTACCTTCACCGTCTTTGAAGCCTCTCGGATGGAATCGGCTATAGTCTCGAGATCGGACAGCGGCAGCCCCTCCTCGAGCACCATCCCGACGGAGAGGTACCTCGGACGTCCTCCGCTTACGGCCAGGTCGTTGCAGGTACCGTACACGGCAAGGCTTCCAATATCCCCTCCCGGGAAGATATAGGGCTGCACCGTGTACGTATCGGTGGTAAAGAAGAATTCGGTACCGGAGGCGCGGAGCATGGAGGCTTCGGTCAGCTCCGGGTAATCCGGGTTTTTCAACCGCGGGTAGAGAATGTTTTCTACGAGCTCCCGAGAAAGGGCGCCGCCGCTTCCGTGCTCGAGCTGTACGACTCCTTCGTTATTCTTGCCGCTCATAAGCGGGCTTCCCCGTATTGGAAGTATGCCGCGCAGGCCCCCTCGGACGAGACCATACAGGGGCCTAGGGGTTTTTCAGGAGTACACCGGGTAGAGAAGTAGGGGCATTCGGTGGGTACCGATTTCCCCTGGATTATTCTCCCGCAGATACACCCCCCGGGGTCCGTATTCGTGAGAGGGGGGAGTTCGAACCGCGTTTCCGCATCGATGCCGGAGTACTCCCGCCGTATCGCCATTCCGCTCCCCTCGATGGTTCCGAAACCGCGCCACAGTGCATCTCCCGGTTCGAGGAGGGTAGTCATTACCTCCCGGGCTTTCCGGTTTCCACCGTCCCTCACGACCCGGGTATAGCGGTTTTCAACGGACCCTTTTTGCTCTGCTACGAGCGTGAGGAGGGTTTCGATTCCGATGAGCAGGTCCTCCGGCTCGAAGCCGGTTACAACGCCGGGAATACCGTACTCGCTGCTCAGAAATCGGAAAGCCTCCGTTCCGATAACCGCCGAAACATGCCCCGGCAAGAGGAAACCGTCGATCCGGCAGTCCGGGTCCTCGAGCAGTGCACGGAGCGCCGGAGGGACGAGCTTAAAGGCCGGATAGAGGGACAGGTTCCCTACCCCCTCCCGGAAGACACGCAGGAACACCGCGGCGATAACCGGAATCGTCGTTTCGAAGCCTATCCCTAAGAATACCACCTCACGGCCGGTCCCGGCGGCAAGGGGGAACAGCTCCGACGGAGAATACACAATTTTAACCTTATCCGTTCCCATGTACGAGGAAAGGCTCAGGCCTCTCCCGTCCGGGACCTTCATCATGTCGCCGAACGTGGCGGCTACTATATTTTCCCGTTCAATAAGGTCGAGTACGTTTTCGATATACGAGGCGGGGGTAACACAGACGGGGCATCCCGGTCCCGAGACCATGGTTACACTTTCGGGGAGCAGAGAGAGGACCCCCGACTGCCTGAGAGCTACCGTATGGGTGCCGCACACCTCCATGATCCGGACCGGCCTTCCGATAGTTTCGCAGTGTCCCCCGATCCGGGCACGAAGAGTTTCCGCCCGTTCCCGTCTCCGGTCGGTTACAAGATCACCCACAACCGCTCGTGTCCTCTTCCTCGCTCTGCAGGAGTTCCCACCGCCCGAGCTGTTCCGCCGCCTCGTCCTCCTCCATCTTTTCGAGGGCGAAACCGGCATGGATAATGGTGTAGTCCCCGACCCGGGGTTCCCGCAAAAGGGAAACATCGGCTTCCAACGTCACTTTTCCCTGCCGGACGACGGCTTTGTTGTCGGGCAGGAGTTGGACAATTTCCATGGGAACGGCTAGGCACATACTCTCTCCGGTTGCTCGAGGTTGATAATAGTGTAAACCCTATCCGCGGGATGTGTCAGCACGAAATTATACCCCCCTTTTTACCCTGAAATAGACCTGCCCGAGGGCGATTCCGCCGTCCCCGGGAGAGACGTTCCGGTTCAGGAAGACTCGGAACCCTCGACGGCGAAGCGCGGGCAGGAGGAGCCCTTTGAGGAGCATGTTCAAGAATACTCCCCCTCCGAGACAGACCGTCCGCAGTCCGGTCTCCGCCGCGGCCTGCTCTACAGCGGAAACGATTCCGCCGGCAAGGGCTTCATGAAAGCGGTAGGACAAGTTTCCGACGAGGTCGGGCAAGGGAGCTTCGGGGCTCCGTCCGTCCGTTTCAGAGAGGATAGCCTCGAGCACGGGCAGGGGATCGAGCACGAAGGAAGGGACCTCCCCTTCCCCGGGAAAGCCCCCGGGAAAGCCCCCGGGGAAACCGCCCGAATCCGTCGTCCGCTTCAGTATGAATCCGCCGGGCATCGAGGCTTTGCCCCCGATCGCAGTCGAGTCGAGCCCCCTGTCACGGGCATACCGCAGTGCCGCCCATTCCATCTTGATCGGGCCCTCTCCCTCATACCCGGCGACATCGACGAGCCCTAGGAGAGCGGCGGCGGCATCGAAAAGCCTTCCGGCGGAGGTGGTGACGGGGGCATTCAGACCTGTATCGACCATGTGCCCGATGATTCCGACTTCCTCATCCGAAACGAGCCGGCCTGGAAGGGGCGAATCGGAATAGCGCCGGAGTATCGAATACGCAGTCAGGCTCGGACGCTTCACCGCGGCTTCCCCGCCGGGCAGGCGGAACGGAAGAAGCGATCCGAGACGCCGGAAGCCGTACCTGTCGGCGTACAGAATCTCACCTCCCCAAATTGTGCCGTCCGTTCCGTACCCGGTGCCGTCGAAGCCGACCCCGATTGCTTCCTCGAGTCCGTTCTCGGCCATTACCGAAAGGATATGGGCGTGATGGTGCTGGACCTCGATCTTCTCGGGTATATCGAGTCCTAAGGCCCAATTTCTCGAATGATACCCGGGATGCATATCACAGACGACCCGCTCGGGGCGGACCTTGTAGAGCTCGAGAATCCGGTCGACCGTCTTTTCGAATCCCGCGAGGGCGGGGGGATTCTCCAGATCGCCCGCATAAGGGGTGAGATACACCATCGTTCCGTCCCCATAGGCGGCGGAATTCTTCAGGTCCCCTCCCGCGGCCAGAACCGGCACCTCGAGACTGCACGAAAGATGGAGCACCTCCGGTACGTGCCCCCGGGAACGGCGGATAATACAGTCCTCCCCCTTATCCGCCGGCCCGGTCCCGGGCGAGCCCCTGAGCACCGAATCGTCCGAAGAATTGAGAATTCGCCGGTTATGATAGAGGAAGAGGTCGGCGGTAGTGCCGAGCTTATCAAATGCCTCTTCCGGATCATAAATAATCGGTTCGCCCGACCGGTTTCCGCTGGTCATAATAAGGCAATCGTAGGGTATCTCGATCTCCGGGTGGGAGAACAGAAGAACATGGAGGGGCGTGTAGGGAAGCATGAGTCCCAAAGACCCGGTATCGGATACACGAGAAAAATAGGGCGGTATTTCCCTCCTCGCCTCCATAATAACGATCGGATGAAGCGGAGATTCGAGGAGCTCCTCGTCCCTTCCGCCGACATGGCAGTACCGCCGGGCCGCCTCGATATCCCGCACCATGAGTGCGAAGGGTTTTGCCTCCCGTTCCTTGTCCCGCCTGAGCTTCTCGGTAGTCTCCGGAAAACCCGGGTCCGCCGCGAGGTGGAAGCCGCCGATGCCCTGAATCGCGGCTATGTCTCCCTGAGACAGGGCACGGATCACCTTTTCAAGGGGACCCTCTTCTTCCGTGTTAAAATCTCCGCTTCGACGCAGGACCAGCATAGGCCCGCAGCGGCCGCAAGAATTTGTCTGGGAGTGGAACCTGCGGTCGAGAGGATCGGTATATTCCGTCATACACTCACGGCATTGATCGAACCCTTTCATGGACGTATTAGCGCGGTCGAAGGGAGTGTCCGCGACGATCGAGTAGCGGGGGCCGCATTGGGTGCAGGTAATGAAGGGGTACAGATACCGCCTGTCATTCCCGTCTAAGAGCTCCTCGAGACATCGGTCGCAGATCGCGAGGTCCGGGGGGACGGGGGGGAACAGGTAGTCGTCACCGCCGCTTTCGATAATGGAAAACCCCGGGTCGCGGAGGGGAGAAATTCTCTCTTTCTCTACCGAATCGATGCGGGCCGCCGAGGGAACATGAGACGCGAAATGTTCTTCGAACCGGCGGACGTCTTCCTCGGTCCCCTCGACTTCGGCGACGACGACGGAACGCCGGTTCTGAACGAAGCCCGATACCCCCGCGGCCGCCGCACTCTGGAATACGGCGGGACGAAACCCGACCCCCTGTATGGTGCCCCTGTATGTGAACCGCTTTCGGACAAAGGAGTTCGTCGTTTCCACCCGTTCATTGTATAACGCTTTATTGCATTATGTAAGGCTCCGATTTATAATGCGGCCATGCATGAATGGGCATTGGCCGAGGCCGTCGTCGAAACTATTCTGAAGGAGATCGAAGGAAGGAAGGTTCGGTCCGTCGATTCGGTTGCCTTGTCGCTGGGAACGCTTCAGAATGTGGACAAGACGGTTTTCCGGGAAGGGCTTAGGAATTTCCTTCCCTCGGATATACCCCTCACGAAAGAGAGGTTCATCTTCACCGAGGAGGCGGCGGAATTTCTCTGCAGGAGATGCGGCGCGAAGTGGGCCTACAGCCGGGAGGATGCACTGGATGAAGACGACCGGGAGAGCATCCATTTTCTTCCCGAAGCGGCGCATTCATACCTCTCCTGTCCCTCCTGCGGCAGCCCCGATTTCGAAATAACGAAAGGAAGGGGCGTATCGATATCGAGCATCGAGATCACCGAAGAGGACTGATCCGTGCGTGATCCCAGACTGAGCATAATCGAGAAACGGCTCTCCCGGATAAAACGGATCTTAATTTTCTTGAGCGGGAAAGGCGGTGTCGGAAAGAGCAGCTGCTCGTGCCTCGCCGCCCTCCTCCTTGCCGACGGGAAAACGAAGACGGGGCTCCTCGATCTCGATTTTCAAGGGGCTTCCGACCACATCCTCTTAGGAGTCAAGCCTTCCTTTCCCGACGAGGAGGGAGGTCTTCTTCCCCTCACGCCCTATCCGGGCCTCTCCTTTATGAGCGTAACCTGCTTTACCGGCGAGCGGGACGTACCCTTAAGAGGGGGCGGCGTAAGCGATGCAATCGTAGAGCTCCTCGCGGTGACCCTATGGGGGAAGACGGAAATACTGATCATAGATATGCCGCCGGGATGCGGAGATGAAGTTCTCGACCTCGTCAGGCTCATTCCCCGGGGTGAAATGATTCTCGTAAGCACCCCCTCGGTTCTCTCGGAAAGCATTACCCTAAGGAGTGCGGGACTCCTCGCCCGGATGGGCGCCGACGTTCGAGGGGTAATCTATAATATGACCGGCGACGATACGACCTTGACCGGGCAGCCTTCCGCGGACGGTATAGGCGCTCTGCCGCGGCTCGGAGGTATTCCCTACGGAAAAGATTTCGAAGGCAAGATCGGCTCCCCCCGGCAGCTTCTTACAAGCATACAGGCCGCCGGGATGAAAGCGGTTATTGAAAAGTTACTTCTTTAACTTTTTTTCTAGAGTCTTGAGCAGGGCATTCGTGTCTATCGGTTTCTGGAATACCCCGTCTAAGCCGAGCTCTTTGTAATCGATGTTCGAAGCGAGGGCATTACCGACCGATGACAGCATGTAAATCGGGGCGGTGTTGCCTAAGAGTTTCAGCTCCTTTACGAAGTTTTTCCCCGCATCCACCGATTCCATCATGAGATCCACTATGACGAGGTCCGGTGAATGCTTCTTATATTTTTTTAAGCCCTCCTCCGCGGTATATGCTTCGACCATCTCGTATCCGTTGTTTTCCAATACCATTCGCAGAGAGTAGATGACGTCCTCGTCATCATCAATGGCCAATATAACGTTGTCTTTCATTCTAACCTCCGGTTTGCATCTTTGTATTCAAGAATGCTGTAATAAAATCCATCGCTTTCTTCATATTGTCTTGCGCTTTTTCGGTCAATCCTTCGGAAAACATCGTGAAATCGTAGCCCCGGATTCCCAGCATGTAACCGGTCCGTTCTTTCCGGAACAGATCGTTTGCCAGGCCCATAACCCGGGAAGGCTCCAGGGCATGGGAAAACACCGCCGGATCGTTCCGTTCCTCTACCTCGGTAAAAGTAAAGGGCTCTTCACCGTCCAAGGAAGCATCTATGAAGACGGTAAAGTCGTGCTCCGCTACCTCGAGGGCATCCTCGAGGGACAGCTGATAATTGCAGTCGACGGTAATCCCTTTCAGCCCCCTGTTTTCCAGGTACTCGGCCGCCGCGGGGCCGATCCCGTCGTCCCCCCGTACGGGATTCCCGAAAGCCAAAACAAGCCCGCTTTTTTCACTCATACTTACGTCTTACTCTTACGACTTACCCTTTTACCTTCCTGTCTATCATCGTACCTTCGCAGTCATAGAGCTCGACGATGAGCGGCATCCGTCCCATCGCGTGGGTTGCGCAGGAAAGACACGGATCGTAGGCCCTGATCGCAACCTCGATATGATTCAACAGTCCTTCGGTTATCTCATTCCCGGACAGATATTCGGCGGCGACCTTCTGTACGGCCCGGTTCATCGATTCATTGTTGTTGGTCGTCGAGACGATGAGGTTGGCCATTTCGATCTGGTCGTTCTTGTTTACCCGATAATGGTGGAACAGGGTGCCCCTAGGCGCTTCTAAAAGACCCACGGCCTCTTCCCTCCTCTCGCCCCTAACGACAAGATCGTCCTTCTGGAGGTCCGGGTCGTGGAGCAGCTCCTTGATCTTTTCGATCGCATGCAGAAGCTCGATCATCCTCGCCCAATGATACGCCATCGTGATGTTGTTCGGTTTATTATCGGTAACACCCATGAACTCCTTTCGGGCCTCTTCCGCTTCCGGGGTGTCGATGAAATCACAGGTGTTGATCCTCGCAAGGGGTCCGACCCTATACCATCCGTTCTCGGGTCCGAGGGATTTGACGAAGGGAAATTTCATGTAGGACCAGTCCCGCACCTCTTCGGCGATATAGTCGATGTAATTCTGATAGTCGATATCGTCTATTACCTTGCCGCCGTCTTTATCGATGACCCGGAGGTTCCCGTGGTAGATGTCCATCGCGCCGTCGTCCCTGACGAGGGACATGTGATTCGAGTCGAAGGAACCGAACGGAGCGAGCTCTTCGAGGTGCTCCACCGTATAATCCTTCGCAATCTTGAGGGCGCTCCTCGACCACTCCACCATTTGATCGAGATCTTTCAGGAGTCCGTCCCGTTCTTCGATGCTCAAATTTTTGTTGATCCCTCCGGGAATGGCTCCCGTCCCGTGGATCTTTTTTCCCGCCGTGGCCTTGATGATCTCCTGGCCGTATTTCCGCATCATGACCCCCTGTACGGCCAGATCGGGGTGTTTTAACGCGACCCCGATCACGTTTCGAATAGCCGGGTCGGCATCGAAGCCGAAGAGAAGGTCCGGGGAGACCAGATGGAAAAAGTGGAGAGCGTGGGACTGGAAGAACTGACCGTAGTGCATCAGCCGCCTCATCTTTTCAGCGGTGGGGGTCAGTTTATCGGCGCCCACGATAAGGTCCATAGCCTTCGCCGCCGCGAGATGGTGGCTGACCGGGCAGATTCCGCACAGACGCTGTACCAGCACCGGAGCCTCCCAATAGGGGCGGCCTTGTACGAAACGTTCGAATCCCCGAAATTCCACGATATGAAAACGGGCCTGATTTATATTATTGTCCTCATCCATCAGAAGAGAGACCTTTCCATGCCCTTCTATTCTCGTTACCGGATGAATGGCAACTCTCTTTGCTTTAGCTTGCGTGCTCATGTTTCGCTCCTTGTCTCGATCAATCGTACTTCAGTAATTCGTACGGGAGATCCAGGGGTTTATTATTCAACAGCGCCGTCAGGGCCTCCCAGATCGTATCGGCCGACGGCGGACAGCCGGGCAGATGATAATCGATCTTGACCACCTCGTGGCAGGGATACACCCGGTCCAAGAGCAGAGGCACCTCGGAGTCGCCGGGTATAATTTTGTCGGGATTGTACACGGTAGGACCGTTTAGATAGGCCTCCTCGAGACATTCCTCGAGGGGTATCGTATTCCGCATCGCCGGGAGCCCCCCCATAGTGGCGCAGTCGCCTAAGGATATGAGGACATCGCAGTGCTTCCTAAAATCCCGCAGTACGTGTACATTGTCTTCGTTCGCGCATCCCCCTTCTATGAGCCCGACGGCACAGCGGCCGGTAAACTCCTTGATATCGTCGACCGGCGATTTGTCGAAATCCACCAGCTCGATCAGCTTCAATATTCTATCGTCAATATCCAATATCGACATATGACAGCCGAAACATCCCGCTAAGGACGTCGTAGCAATTTTCGGTTTTGCCATTTTTTCCGCTCCTTTATGTATGCGCTTCAGTCTCCGAGCCGATCGGCTTCGAGTCGTATACCCTCTTGCCGACAGGCACCTTGTACCCCTCGTGTTTCCTCAAGATAGCCCCGACGGGACAGATGTCCACCGCCTTGTCGGAGGATGCGAGGCCGGTATCCGCCAGTCTCGTGGAGGCGTTGACCGCAATCATCTTATTAGGTCCTCTCCCCACGAAATCGAATACGCTCTTCCCGTCCAGGTCCCGGGAGGCCCGCACGCATCTTCCGCACAATACGCAGCGGTTCCGGTCGATGAACACCTCGGGGTGGGAAGCATCCAGATCCCGTTTCGGAAACATGTAGGGAAATGTAGGTGCGGTTATTCCGAACCGGTACGCTAAGGCCTGGAGCTCGCAGCTGCCGCTCTTTTCACAGAACATGCAGAAATGGTTTCCTTCGACGAAGAGCATTTCTATCAGCTGCTTCCGCATATTCATCAAATCTTCCGTTTCGTTTTCGACGATAATTCCTGCCGCGGCGGGCTGGGTACACGCCGCCTGGGGTCGGCCGTTGATCAATACCGTACAGACCCTGCAGGCCCCGTACGGCTCGAGCTCGTCCTTCGCGCAGAGATGGGGAATATACACGCCCGCCTCTTCTGCCGCTTCGAGAATCGTCTGCCCCGGTTTTCCCACTATTTCTTTGTCGTCTATGCTGAATGTAAAGGTGTCGCTCATCCTTCTCCTCCCTATGTGTAAATAACCGATTCCCGTCCGGCGATCCGTTTGGAGTCCTTCAGCGCCTCGTGGATATCAAAGGCGGGCTGAAAACCTTCGCTGCTCTCCGTGAGTTTCGATTCGTAGAGGGGACGAAATTTTTCGAGGGAGGTCAGAATCGGATTAGGCGATGTCTGACCGAGTCCGCATCTGCTCAATGTCTTGACGGTTGTACCGAGAGTTTTGAGAATTTCCAGGTCCCCGGCCTCGCCCTTGCCCTCCATAATCTTATTCAGATACCGCTTGAGCAGCACATTGCCCGCTCTGCAGGGGGCGCAGTATCCGCAGCTCTCGTCGATAAAGAAATCCATGTAGTAATCCACTACCTCGAGAATGTCCCGGTCGGGTCCGAATACCGCTACGGATCCGCCGGTCGCGAGATCGTCATAGCAGATGGTTTTGTCGAAATCCTCCTTCCCGATCATCCGGCCGGAGGGACCCCCTATCTGCAGCGCCTCGGCATCCTCCGCTCCGACATCCTTCAGGAGCTCCTTAACGCCTATTCCGAAGGGATACTCGTATACCCCCGGCCTGGTGCAGTCGCCGGATATGCTCAATACTTTTGTACCGGCGCTGCCTTTCGAGCCGAGCTCCGCGAACCAGCCCGCACCCATATCGAGTACTCTTACGACGGCACAGAATGTTTCAACGTTGTTGACCACCGTGGGATGTCCCAGATATCCTTTTTGGGCCGGAAAGGGGGGCCTGTTTTTCGGATCCCCTCTGAATCCTTCGCAGGAGCTGATAAGGGCCGTCTCTTCGCCGCAGATGTAGGCGCCGGCGCCCATCTGTATCCGGATATCGAAATTGACCCCTTTCTTTCCGAGGATATCTTTGCCGAGGAGGCCCTTTTCCCTTCGTTTCTCGATGGTGTCCTGCAGAAAATCGTAGAGATAGGCGTACTCGCCCCGGAGGTAGAGGATCCCCTCCTCGGCGCCGATGGCGTACCCCGCGGCGGTCATCCCTTCGAAGATCCTGTCGGGCAGCTCGGTCAGAAGGACCCGGTCCTTGAATGTACCCGGCTCACCCTCATCGGCGTTGCAGATTATATACTTCTTTTCTCCCTCGGCGTTGCGGGTAAACTCCCATTTTATTCCCGCGGGGAATCCGGCGCCCCCCCTGCCTCGAAGACGCGCGGTTTTTATTTCATTGATGACTTCCACGGGACTCATGGCAAGCGCCTTTATGAGGCCCGCGTTTTCATTGTAGTCGGCGAAGATCACTTCGCCTTTTCTGCGAATGTTATTGTGTACCATCGACCGGACCGAATCCTTGGCATTGTTGCCGTCGCCGAGTCTCGAAATCAGCTTTTTCGGATCACCGGTTTTCTTGAGGGTTCTGACGATGTCTTTGACTTTGTCGGTGGACAGATAGGTTACCACTTCATCATTGACTAATGCCGCGGGGGCCTGATCGCACATACCGATGCAGGGGGTGTATTCGAGAGATATTTCGCCGTCCGGCGTGGTTTCCCCGAAGTCTATCCCGAGCTCACGGCTTAATGCCTCCGCGATAATGTCCGCGCCGAACATTCGATCGATTATATCGTTACACAACCGTATAACGATGTTGCCTTTCGGTTCTTTCGAAAGGAAGGAGTAGAAGGTTACGAGCCCCTCTACTTTCACCCTCGGTACGGAAACGACCTGGGCAATCTCATCGATCGCTTTCTCCGATACGCACCCTAATTTTTCTTGTACGGCCCGAACGATGTCCATTAATCGCGTAGAGTCTCTGTCGTGTTCCATACAAATTTCCTGAATTGTGTCTTGAAATTTGTTACTCATACTTACTCCACATGTATTGGTGTGTGTATTATCAAAGAGCAAGGCGGGTTAGTGCAAATCTGTACCTATTATCACCCGAAAACTCGAATTTTTAAAGAGAAAAAAACTCAGGTTTAATAATTATTCCTCGAAAAAGAGGGCCCCTCCTTCCAAAACGCTCACATTGTAATATCCCGCATTCTTAAGATAGCCGTAAGCCTGGTAGGCGAGGGCGGAAGTCCGGCAGTAGAGGAGGAGAAATCTGTCTTTCCCGAAGGGGAGACCCTCCGTCCGGATCCGTTCGGGGTGAATTTCGAAACTTCCGGGCAGTAAGAATTCGTTGTTCATCTGGTCCGGGTTAATGAATACCGGCACCGCATCCTCGGGCAGCTCTTCGAGATCCTCCCGTGACAAGGTCCGTATAAATCCTTCGAGCTTGTTTTCGAGCACTCCGCAGGCGGTCTGGACAATATCGATAGGCTGATTGAAAAAAGGGGCGTATCCGAGGTCGAGGCGGAAGACTTCGCTCAATGTCATGCCGGCGGAGATACAGGCCGCGAGTAGGGAAATCTTTCCCGACGCATCTCCCGATCCGATCGCCTGGGCGCCGATGACACGGCGGGTTTCCGCATCGCAGCACACCTTGATAAAAATGGTGCCGCTTTCGCCGTGATAGACGGAGTTGTCCGTTCCCGTTACCACCACCGTCTCCGGTGAATATCCGGATTCCTCGGCCCGCCGGCGGGTCAATCCGGTCCGCGCGACCTGAAGGTCGAAACACCTAAACATTGTCGTCCCGAGGGAGCCTCTGAAATGAACCTCTCTCCCCGCGATCGAATCGGCGGCCATCCTGCCCATTTTCGTCGAAACGGAGCCTAGGGGCCAATATTCGTTCTTCCCCGTCAGCAGGTGCACGCTTTCCGCGCAGTCCCCGACGGCGTAAATATTGTCTTCCGAGGTCCGCAAGTCCTCCCCGATTTGTATACCCCCCGCGGGACCTATGGCGAGCCCCGCTTCCGCCGCCAGCTCCGAACGGGGCCGGACTCCGGCGCTCAAGATGATAAAATCGGTAGACAAGACCCCTTCGGCCGTCTCCGCAGTCAGTCCCTCTCCTGTATCCCGGATACGGCTGACCGTAGTTCCCGGCTTGATTCTGATACCCTTTCGGGCAAAGAGGTTCTCGAGCTTCCGCGCCATATCGGAATCCAGATAAGCGTTCAAAATCCTCTCTTCCTTCTCCAGAATGGTGATCCGCACCCCCATCTCGAGGAGGGACTGGGCCAGCGTCGCTCCGATAAGACCTCCTCCTATGATAATGCCGTCCTCTGCGGGATTCTCCGCAAGACGCTGTTTAAGCCGCTTCGCTTCATCCAGTGAATAGACGGTATAGATCTTCGGATTATCGCTTCCGGCTATTCCCGAATCGGAGGGTTTCGAGCCTGTCGCTAAGATCAGCTCGTCGTAGGGGAAGCGGAGACGAGCTCCGGACCGAAGGTTCACGGCCTCCACTTCCCGCTTATCCGTATCGAGGGCCGTCGCTTTTGTAGTGTTGAACACGGTGATGTTTTTAAACCCCTGGAAAAACCGGGAATTCTTGACCCTGTGAAAAGGAGTGGAAACGAGGTCCCTGGAGCTTTCGTATTTGCTGCTCAAGAATTCGGGAATCTCGCACCCCGAATAGGAGAGAAACTCCTTCTCTTCCAAGATGGTTATATCGAAATCTTCACCCAACCGACGGAGCCTTGATGCGGCCTTCGGGCCCGATGTAACGCCTCCGATGATCACTACCCGCCGTTTTACCGCGGAACCCGCTTCCAGCTCCTCCTCACGGATGATCGGAAGGCCTAGGATAAAAGAGGTCCCCGCCCCTTCCTCCGATTCGGCCCTGATTGTTCCGCCGTGAGCATCCACGATCCGTTTCACGATGGCAAGCCCCAATCCGGTTCCCGGAATCGATCTCTTATGTTTCCTTGATCTGAAAAACGGGGTAAACAGACTCTCCTGCTCGTCCGCGGGAATGCCCTCCCCGGTATCCGACACGGTCACCGTAAGGTGTGAATCAGCGGACTCGAGGTCGCAATTGACATCTATCTTTCCGTACTGCGGGGTATACTTTACCGCATTCTCGAGAAGATTTCGAACAGCTTGTTCGAAGGCGCGGGCATCTCCCCTGATAATTACTTTCCTGCCCCCGGGGAGATACGTATTGAACACAATATCCTTCTCCGCCGCGGCAAGTGCGAAATCTTTGGAAAGGCTTTCAATAATCGACAGGACTTCGATTTCCTTTAGTTCAATCCCTTCTTCCCGGGAGTAGTGCTCGAAATCGAGAAGCGCGTCGACAATCTCGGATGCCTCGCCGGCCCGGCTTACGGCCTTTTCGAGCGTAAACCTGGCTTGGTCCGGTATATCTCCGGCGTACCCTTCGGTAATCGTTCGGAGCAGGGACTGTATCGCATGAATCGGGGACTTCAGTTGATGAGAAACAAAGCGGATATAACCGCTTCCCCCTTCCTCTTGTTCCATCCACCCTGTATACTATCAGAGAAGAAAAGAATTCGCAATTTTCTTCCCCTTAAAGCCAAGGCGGCGGATATGCATAAACGAAAGAATATAAATTTCGTAGAGACGATCAAAGAACGGTGCCGCAAGTGTTACACCTGTGTCCGGGAGTGCCCCGCTAAGGCAATCCGAATCGTCGAAGGGCAGGCCGAGATAATTACCGAACGGTGTATCGGCTGCGGCAACTGCGTTCGGGTGTGCAGTCAAAACGCGAAGGTAATCCACAATACCGAGAATGAAGTCGCCTCGCTTTTGAAGGGACCGACTCCGGTTTCGGCCTGTCTGGCCCCCAGCTTTCCTGCGGCATTTCCGGGGGTTTATTACAGGAAGATCATCGGCGGGATTCGCTCGATGGGCTTTACTTACGTTCACGAGGTCGCATTCGGAGCCGATCTTGTCGCCGCCGCGTACAAGAAACTCATGGACCGGGAAGATATGAGGAGTTACATCGGCACCACCTGTCCGGCCCTGGTCAATTACGTGGAATGCTACTATCCGGAGCTCATCCCTCAGCTCGCTCCGGTCGTCTCTCCGATGGCCGCGACCGCCTCGGCACTGCACGCGATCTACGGGGGGGATCTAAAAACCGTTTTCATAGGTCCCTGCCTCGCCAAGAAGGGGGAGGACCCGGGCAACGACCCGAGAACGGCCGTCGACGCGGTCATTACCTTCAGTGAGCTCAAGAACATGATGGAGGAAATGGGGATACTCCTCAAAGCCGCGGAAGAATCCGTGCCCGATCCTCCCCACGGGAACTTAGGCGGCTTGTTTCCGGTAAGCGGAGGAATCCTTCAGGCGGCGGAAATCGAGGAGGACCTGGTTACGGGAAACGTCGTTTCCGCGGACGGCAGATCGACCTTCGTCGAGACGATAAAAGAATACTCCGACGGGGACATGGCCGTCCGGCTTCTGGAAATACTTTGCTGCAGCGGTTGTATCATGGGATCCGGAATGGGATGCGACACCACCCTCTTCCGGAGGCGGGGAATGATAAGCCAGTACGTACGGGAACGGACGAATGCCCTCGATTACAACGGATGGAAGCAACAGGCGGAAGCCCTTGCCGATCTCGACCTTTCGCGTCGGTACGAGCCCGACGATCAGCGTCTCGCCACTCCCTCGAAGGAGGAGATCGAAAAAGTCCTCAAAAGAATGGGAAAGACCGGGCCGGAGGACGAGCTCAACTGCGGCGCCTGCGGCTACGAGACCTGCGTGGAACATGCCACCGCGGTTCTCCAGGGGCTCGCGGAAAACGAGATGTGTCTGCCTAATACAATCGATCAGCTTAATAGGGCCGTCGACGATCTGGAAATATCGCATAAGGAACTGGCAAAGGCCCAGGAGGCACTCCTCCAATCGGAAAAACTCGCCAGCATGGGCCAGCTTGCCGCGGGCATAGCCCACGAGCTGAACAACCCCCTCGGCGTCGTGCTGATGTACGCCCATCTTCTCCTGGAACAGGAAGAAGAAAATAAGGATCTCAAAATGATCACCGAACAGGCGGGCCGCTGCAAGGAGATCGTTTCGGGTCTCCTCCACTTCGCCCGGCAGAACAAGGTGCTCCGCAGGTCCGTGGACGTCAATGAATTGATCGACCGGAGCTTGAGGTCCGTTCAGATTCCGGACACCGTCGATTTCACGATCCGCAGGGCGGTGGACGATCAGATCGTCGAAGTGGACCAGGACCAGATCATCCAGGTTATCACCAATCTGGTTACCAATGCCTGCGACGCCATGCCTGAGGGCGGCGAACTCTTCCTTACGGTTTCCACGAAGGATAACACCCTCGAGCTTACCGTCGAGGATTCCGGAACGGGAATTCCGGAAGAAAATTTGAAAAAGATCT